>JAUMVG010000017.1 GCA_030530315.1 Clostridia bacterium
GACTGGAAACTGTTCCGCAGCAGGCTTCCCGGCTGGCAGGAAGCCTATATGGCTCGGCTGAACAGGGAATACATCGAGCTTCTCTCCGGCCCCGGCACCGCCTCAGAAAAGTTCTGGGAGTTGGAGAAGCGCATACGCCGGGACAAGAAGGCCGGCGGTGTCGCAATGCGAATGAGCCGGACCTATATGGATCTCAATATAATGTCTTTGATCGCCGACGGTGTGATCGGATTGGATGACCTTGAGGGATTCAGTGACGATCTCCGGGAGAAGATGGCGTTCATAATGAGGGAACAATGATGAAGTCCATTCTTATCAGGGATACGACCCGGGAGGAACGGGAGCGGATCGTTCACCAGGCGCTGTGGGGCGCTTGCGGCATCGACTGTGAATTCTGTTCCGGCTGTGACAACCGGGGCGGAGGGAGAATAGAATCCCTGTATCAGCCCTACATCGATGGGGAGAAAGACCGAGTTTCAGGACACGGATCGAGCCGGGGAAAAGTGTAGATGTGGTCCCCCATGAAAGTCGCAACCTCGTGGTCATGCGTAATGAACAGGCAGGAAAGTCCATGCTCTGTGCGCAGCTTGCGCAAGATTTGTAGTATCTGAGCCTGTACGGATACGTCCAGCATTGAAGTCGGTTCATCCAGAACCAGGATTTCCGGCTCCAGCAGCAGCGCACGGCACAGCGAGAGCCGCTGGATCTCGCCGCCGCTTACCTGATGGGGATAGCGGGTCAGCAGTTCGTCTGTGAGCTTGACTTCGTCCAGCAGCGCGGTCAGTCGGTCGCGGCGGTACTGAAGGCCAAAGATCGAAAGCGGCTCCAGCACGCTGTCCCCCAGCTTTTTGCGGGGATCGAAAAATGTCTCCGGGCGCTGACTGATCAGCTGCACACGCCTGCGGAAGGGCAGCAGCGCCCTGCCGCGCAGCCGGGTGATATCCTCGCCGTGAAACAGTATCTGCCCTTCGTCCGGATCGATGAGACGCATTAAAATGCGGGCGAGTGTGCTCTTGCCGCAGCCGGACGGCCCCATAATCGCCAGCGTTTCTTCCTGATGCAGCTGGATGTCCCGTCCGGACAGTACGGCTTTGCTCCGAAACCCGAAGCCGCTCCGGTAGCGCTTGGAGAGACCGCGTCCTTCCAGAATCACGTCACTCATACAGAAAACACCTCACCCTTCGCCCGTCCTTCGGCGCATACGCGGGCGGACGGTTCCTGTGACATTTGGGCATGGCCCGGGCGCAGCGCGGCGCGAACGGACAGCCAAGCCCCCTCTCTCCCGCCCTTGGCGCGATGCCGTTCATCGCCTGAAAGCCGTTTTCCGGCAGCGCGTCCAGAAACGCGCGTGTGTAAGGATGCAGCGGAGACGCCAGCACATCCTCGCCCATTTCCAGGATCTGTCCTGCGTACATCACGGCCAGCCCGTCGCACAGGCCGCGCGCCAGCGGCAAATCATGCGTGATGACCAGCATGCTGCTCACGCCGCGGGACTTCATCGCGCCCAGCGTCTGGCGCACCTGATCGCGCAGATCTCGATCCAGGCCTTTCGTCGGTTCATCCGCCAGCATCCAGGCAGGGGAGCAGGCGGATCCGATGGCGCACAGCACGCGCTGCTGCATGCCGCCGGACAACTCGTGGGGATATGCGCGCAGTATCGGCGCGGGATCATCAAAGCCAAAGTCGGCGAGCAGACGTCGAGCCCGGGCGTCGCTTTCCCTGCGGGACAGCTTCATCGGCAGCAGCGCTTCTCGCAGATGTGCGGCGACTGTGCGCGCCGGATTCAGAGATTCCGCCGGGTTCTGGGGAATCAATCCGATGCGCGTGCCCAGCATGGCACGGGACTTCGCGGGAGTCAGGGCTTCGCCGTCCAGCCGCATCTGGCCCTCCACCCGTGCGTAGGGCGGCAGGAGCCCCAGCAGCGCCAGGCCCAGAACGCTCTTGCCGCAACCGCTTTCGCCGATCAATCCTGTGACCCGTCCCCCGGCAAAGATGGCGCTCACACCGTCCACAGCCCAAATGTCCAGCTTCGGAAGGCGGAAGGTCACGCGCACATCGTCGATTTCGATGCCCTTCACAACCGGTTCACCTCCATGCTCTGCACATCCAGGCGATCGCGCAGCGCGTCGCCCAGCAGGTTGATGGCAAGCAGCAGCAAAAAGATGCACATTCCAGGCACGATGATCAGGTGCGGCGCGCTTCGGTAGTTCAGCCGCGCGTCGCTGATCATCACGCTCCAGTCCGGTGTGGGCGGGCGGATGCCCAGCCCCAAATAGCTCAGCGACGCGATGGACAACACGCAGCGCCCTACCCGCGTGGTGAACAGCACCACGATGTTGGGGATCATGTTGGGAATCACATGCCTTGCCAGCAGCCGCAGAGGCCCGGCGCCCAGCGCACGCAGCCCTTCGACATAAGCCTCCTCCCGAATGCGCAGCGTCTCCGTGCGCACGATGCGGGAAAAACCCGCCCAGCTGGTCAGCACCAGCGCCAGGATCAGATTGGGAATGCCCGGCCCCAGCACGCCCGCGATGGCAATCATCAGGCAGGTGCCTGGCAGGCCCTGGAAGATATTGGCCAGCGCCGTGGCCGCGAAGTCAGCCGCGCCGCCGAAGTAGCCGGAGATTACGCCCAGCAGCATGCCGAAGGCCATGGACAGCACCGTCGCGGCAAGCGCCACCAGAATGGACGCCCGGCCGCCGTACAGAACGCGGCTGAGCATATCCCGGCCCAGGGAATCCGTGCCCAGCCAGTGGGCCGGGCAGGGCCCGAGCAAGCGTTCGCTCATGGCGGTGGCATTGGGATCATAAGGTGCGATCCACGGCGCCAGCAGGCCGGTCAACAGTATTGCGGCCAGCAGCACCATCGAGATATGCAGCTTGTATTTTCTCATAGCCTCTTGCCTCCCAGTCGTACCCTGGGGTTGAGCAGCATGCTCACGATATCCACCAGCAGCGTGACCGCCACATATGCGCAGCCCGCCAGCAGCACATAGCCCTGCAGCGCGGGATAATCCCGATTGGTGATGGCGTCCAGCGCGTAGCTGCCGATGCCGGGCAGCGCGAATATGGATTCGATGACCACCGAACCGCCCAGCATTCCGCCCAGCGAATTGCCCAGCAGCGCCACGGCGGGCACGATGGCGTTGGGCAGCGCGTTGCGCACCACCAGCCGCCAGCGGCCGATGCCCCGGGCTTGGGCGGCGGTGAAATACTGCTTGCCGAATTCCGCCAGCAACGCCGAGCGCGTAAGTCTCGCCGCCATGGCCGCTGAAGCGGAGGACAACACCAGCCCGGGCAGGAGCAGGTATCTCAACCCGCCATTACCGCTGGTGGGCAGCCAGCGCAGCGTCTCCGCGAACAGCAGAATCAGCAGCAGCGCCAGCCAGAATGCCGGAAAGGACAGGCTGATATTGATGTACGTGCCAACAAGCCTGTCGGGCCAGCGATCCTGATACGCGGCGGCGACGCACCCAAGGCCTATGCCGGTGACGCAGGTTATCAGCATGGAAAAGCCCGCCAGCTTCAGAGTCACCGGCAGACGGCGCGTCAGCTCTTCCGCCACGGGACGGCGGCTGTGGTAGGATGTGCCCAGATCCCCCGAAAAGGCTCGCCCCACCCAGCGCAAGTACTGCACCGGGTAGGGCGCGTCCAGGCCCATCTGCCTTTCCATGGCCTCGATCTGTTCCGGCGTGGGCTCATACCCGCCCTGCGCCAGCGCCAGCTCCGCCGGATTGCCCGGGGAGATGACGCCCAGCACGAAAGCCGCCAGCGATATACCCAGCAGCACCGGAACCAATGAAAGCAATTTCTGAAACAGATAGCGGCTCATGTGAAACCATCGCTTTTTAAGTATATTTGGGTGAATGGGGGGAGAGAAGTCCCCCCCGGGACCTGTTATTCCGCCCAAGCGACCAGCGGCAGCTCGATGCCGTACAGCTTGGCTTCGTAGCCGGTCAGCTTGGTGGAGTAGGCCATCAGCGTCATATCGTTGAACAGGGGCATCACCGGGAATTCCTCGGTGGAGATCTCCTGCAGGCGGTCATAGCATTCCCTGCGAACATCCATGTCCAGCGCGGCGGAGGCCTTCTCCATCAGCGCGTCCACCTCGTCGCTCTGGTAGCCCAGGCTGTAATTCTGGTTGTGGTCGCCGGAAGTCAGCATGAAGCGGCGGAAGATGGTGGCGGGTTCGGAGTTGGACAAGCCCTGCTGCAGGCGGGCGATGCCGTAATTGGCGGCCTTCAGCTCCTCGCGCATGGCGGAGTAATCCATGGGCACAAGCTCGCAGTCGATGCCGATCTCAGACAGCCAGGAGGCTATCAGCGCGGACTCGTCGCTCAGTGCGGCCTCGCTGCCGTTGAAGCGGTACACCACGCTCACACGCTCGTCGCCCAGTACCTCGTGGGCCAGCGCCTTGGCCTTTTCCAGGTCCTCTTCCACGGGAATATCCTTGTAGAAGGGGGTGGAGTAGTTCAGGATATTGGTGGTGGGAGTGCCGAAGCCGTAGTACAGACCGTCGGTGATCTCGCTGCGGTGCAGGGCCAGGGAAACTGCCTGGCGCATGCGCACGTCATTGAAGGGGAACTGGGTGCCGTTCAGCGCCAGGAAGCGGATCATGGTGGACTTGGTGGTGGTCAGCGCGAAGCCTTCCTCATCCTTGAGCTCCACGGCCAGGGATGCGGGAATGGCGTTCAGGTCGATCACGCCCAGGATCTCGCCGGCCTTCAGCGCGGAGAAACGGGTGTCGGCATCAGGGATCACGCGCACGCGGATGGTCTTTGCCCTGGCCTTTTCACCCCAGTAATCGTCGAAGCGCTCCAGCAGCACATACTCGTCCAGCACGTTCTCGGTGATGCGGAAGGGGCCGGTGCCGGCGCAGATGCCGTTGAAGTTGCCCTCGGCGTCGAAATTCTTCGGAGAATAGATGGCGCTGCCGAAGTTGACCATGTTGTACAGCTGGGTCGGCGCGGGCTGTGAGAAGGTCAGGCGAATGGTGTAATCGTCCACCTTCTCATACTTTTCCAGGTTCGGATAGTGGGAATTGATATCCAGCGGATAGAAAGAAGAGCTCTTCACGCCCAGCATCATGCGGTCGAAGTTGGCGATGACCGCGTCGGCGTTGAAGGCTTCGCCATCGTGGAACACCACGCCCTGGCGCAGGTTGAAGGTCCACTGGGTGCCGTCCTCGCTCATCTCCCAGCTCTCGGCCAGGCAGGGGATCGGCGCGGCGGTGTCGTCCTGAGTCACCAGCGGTTCCCAGACATACAGGATCTTGCTGCAATAATAGCCGTCCTGCTCGCCGGGCGCGAGATTGCGGTAGCCCGCCAACACGATTTCCGCATCGGGGTCGGATTGCTCCGCGAACGCGGACGCGCCAAACAGCGTCAGCGTCAGTGCCAGCAGCAAGGCCAGCAGGCGGAGGGAGAAATGGGTGTGTTTCATGGATTATCCTTCCTTTTTTTATATTCCAAGCCTGATCCTCACTCAGGATTGGTGGCATGCACAGGTTCCCAAACCAGAAGCTGGGAGGTGAAATGGTATGCGTTTACCAGACTTCCATCCGGCTGACAAATATGATACGGCAGCAGCAGCGGCAGCAGCGCTTCGTCTGTTGCGGGTTTCAGCAGAAACGATCGCGCGCGACGAAGCAGCGCAGTCTGATCCGGATAGACATAATGCCGCGTATTGGGGATGTCGAGGCGCCTGGCGGCGATGCCAATGGAGGTGAGGATTTCCTGCATTTCCTCACAGCCCTGCCGAGTGTAGTGGACGGGCAGGCCGGCATCCACCATGTCCTTCAGCCACGGCAGCTCCGGCGGTTGGTTCATGCCAATGACGCACAGCTTCCGGGCCGCAGCGTCGAGTTTTTCGAAGAACAGCTCCGGCTCTGTCAGCCGGTAAAAGCAGTTGTAGGCGAAAACAAGGTCGTGAGGCGCGACGTCCGCTTCCTCCCAGGCGGCGCAGACGGTGTTCAGACGCCTTCCCATCTCCGTCGCCCGACGCGACAGCAGAAGTAGATTGTCCGGAGAGATGTCCACCGCCGTGACGCTGTCGAAGCGCTCCAGCAGCGGAAAGGTGTAGTTACCCCAGCCAGGGCCGATTTCCAGAACGGTATGGATTCCCTGGCCATCGCACAATGCTGACAGGGCCTGCCATACCTGACGGGCGTAATTGTCCCGTCCTGGCAGGCCGCTCTCTGCACGCGTCTTCCAGAAATCGCGCTCGATTTCAGCGTCAGTGACGCGCGCCGCAAGCGTACCGTCAGGGCGCGCCAGTCCCTTGCGCCACAGATTCCCGGCATCCGTATGTTTTTGCATTGCATTCGCCGCTTTTTCCCATAATAACAGGGCTATTGCTGCACATAAAGACAGCAATAGCCCGCATTCGCCATGCTAAACGCGCCTGTTCGCTCCATGACCCGTGGAGGCAGATGAAAGGCGTTTTACAGGCAAGTCTCCTGGCTTATGGATCAGCGCGTTGGCAGTCTTCCCGGCCCATGGCCAGTGACATATTTGCCTTCGCTCCCCAATTACAGTGGCGGCACCGCGCGGGACTTTACACCCGTCTTCCTTATTAAACCCCGTCCGCAGACAGAGTACCTGTGAAGTTATTATAGACGATCAATGGCAAACATGTCAAGAAAAACAAATATCTGTCCAGCGCGGTTTATGAGTGTGTGACAAGAGCGGATTACGAGCGTGTGACAAGATATAACTTGACGAGCGACTGCTCAAAGGAATATAATTGAATAGTAAATAAATATAAACTAACTTTTCCTTCTCCACTTAAAGTGGAACATGGAACGGGGTAAGAACCCACGAGAAGGTCACTGTGCGGCGGGTAACCGCCAAGTCAGATACATGGAAGGAAAAGGCGCACTGTTCCAGTTCAGCAGCTGCGGTTTGGCGTTGCCTCAGAAGGGGGACGTCAGTTATTGCTTGCGCTCCTGACATCGGAACAGATGTCAGGAGTTTTAATATCTGGGTCAAACGATATATGTTTTTCATATGCAAGGTACACCGTACCTGCAAATAAATGACAGGAGGATCCCATTATGAAAAAACTCTGTACGATTCTGGCTATCTTGATGGCGCTGTGCATGTGCGCATCCGCACTGGCAGAGGTGACCATCACCAACACCTACAACGGTGAAGACTTTGACATCACCTATGACAATCCCCAGCGCATCGTCAGCACTGCGGGCTTCACCACCGAGATGCTGCTGGCGCTCGGCCTGGAGGACAGAATCGTTGGCTATAGCTACATGGACAACGAGATCTTCCCGGCCTACAAGGAGGCCTTCGACAAGCTGAACTGCCTGAGCGACGAGTGGCCCTCCGACGAGGTGCTGCTGTCCGTGGAGCCCGACTTCGTCACCGGTTGGGCCTCCGGCTTCAGTGACAAGCACTACAACCAGGCCTTTTGTGAAACCAACGGCATCCTGCCCTACGTGCCCAAGGTGGAGGGCGAGAACGCATCCATCGGTGAGGCCTACGAGGATCTGACCAACCTGGGCGAGATCTTCGGCGTGCAGGATAGGGCCGCCGAGGTGATCAACGACATGCAGACCCGCATCGCCGCCGTGGAAGCGGCCACCAAGGATGCCGAGACCGTCCGGGTGTTCATCTATGACTCCGGCGAGGACGAGCCCTTCACCCTGGGCGCCGGTCTGGCCTCCGATATGATCGCTGCGGCGGGCGGCAAGAACATCTTCGAGGACGACTTCAACTACTGGGGCACCGTGGCCTGGGAGAGTGTAATCGACCGCGATCCCGAGTACATCATCGTGATGGACTACTTCGCCGGCGGCAATACCCAGGAGAAGATCGACTTCCTGAAGAACAACGAGGCGCTGGCCGATGTCACCGCTGTCAGGGAGGGCAACATCTTCGTGCTGGGCCTGACCGACGTCACCGGCGGCGTGCGCAATGCCGAGGCCATCGAGACCATGGGACACAACTTCCACGCGGACCTGTTCTGAACCTGAATCGACGGAATCGGCTGTATCCCTACAGCCGATTCCGCGCATATGGAGACAACCATGCTGAAAAACGCTTCCCGCCGTTTGCGCTGGCTGCTGGCTGTGACACTGGCCGCGATGCTGTGCGTATCCGTCGCGCTGGCCATCAATATCGGCGCGGTGAACATCAACCCCCGCATCATATTCGAGATCATCGTCAACCGGGTGACAAATACACAGCTGTTCGAGCCCTTCTGGAAGAGCTCCCAGGAGTCCATCGTTTGGAACCTGCGCTTTCCCAAGGTGCTGGTAGCGGGCTGCTGCGGGGCCGGGCTGACGCTGGCGGGGATATTCATGCAGGCGCTGACCAAGAACCCGCTGGCCGATCCCTACATCCTGGGCATCTCCTCCGGCGCGTCCACGGGCGCGGTGCTCTCTCTGCTGGTGGGGAGCCTCCCGGTGATTGGCAGGCTGCCGCTGCACACCGGAGCGTTTTTCGGGGCGCTGTTCACGGCTATGCTGGTGTTTGTGTTTGGCGGGAACACCATCCGAAGCGGCACCACGCGGTTGGTGCTGGTGGGCATGGCGGTGTCCGCTATGTTCACGGCGCTGACGGACCTCATCATATTCGTCACGCCGGATTCCAAGAAGGTCACCAGCGCCATGTTCTGGATGACGGGCTCCTTCGCGGGCGTGGCCTGGACGGACGTCGCCCCGGCGATGATCGCGCTTGCCGTGGGCATATTGGTCGCCGTCGCGATCCGGCGCGAGATGGACGCCCTGCTGATGGGCGAGCAGATGGCCCGCAATTACGGCGTCAACGTGACGCTCATCAAAATCGTGCTGATCGTCACCAGCACGCTGCTCACGGCGGTGATGGTCTCCATGAGCGGCATCATCGGCTTCGTGGGCCTGGTGATCCCTCATGTCACGCGGCAGCTGATGGGCGCGAACCACGGCAGGATGCTTCCCATCGCGCTGCTGATCGGGACGATATTCATGATCTGGGCCGATGTCATCGCCAGGGTCTGCGTAGCCCCGGAGGAGTTGCCCGTGGGCGTCATCACCGCCATCTGCGGCGCGCCGTTCTTCCTGGCGATGCTGAGAAAGTCGAGGTACAGTTTCGGAAAATGAACATGGACATGAAGCGCGACAAAGCGCCTGCCATTGAAACCGCGGGCCTCGGCTTTTCCATCGACGGGCACGACATACTGTCCGGGATCGACCTCAGGGTGATGCGGCATCAGTGGATCGGCCTGATCGGCCCCAACGGCTGCGGCAAGTCCACGCTGCTCAAAAACATCTACCGCCAGTACCAGCCTTCAGCGGGTGCCGTCTATGTGAACGGGGACGATGTCCGCGGCCTGAAGAACAAGGCTCTGGCCCGTCGGATGGCCGTGCTGGCCCAGGAAAACAACCTGGAGTTTGATTTCACCGTGCGGGAGATCGTGGCGATGGGCAGGTATGCCCACCGGAGCTTCCTGCAGGCGGCCACGGACGAGGACGACGCTGTATGCGCCGCCGCGCTTGAGACGGTGGGCATGTCCGGCTTTGCCGAGCGCAGCTTTTTAAGCCTGTCCGGCGGCGAGAAGCAGCGGGTGTACATGGCGATGGCCTTCGCCCAGCAGAGTGAGATCCTGATCCTGGATGAGCCTACCAACCATCTGGACATCGGCTACCAGCTGCATCTGATGGACACGCTACGTCAACAGCAGCGGGACCGGGGCGTGACGGTTTTTACATCGATTCACGACATGGACTTGGCCGCGGCCTACTGTGACAGGATCATCATGATGGATCGTGGCAGGATTGTCGCCCAGGGCCTGCCGGAGGAGGTATTGCGGGCGGATTTGATCCAGTCGGTTTTCCACGTGGATGTGGAGATCACGACCGATTCTGAAACCGACAGACGGCGCGTTCGCTATCTGAGATACCATTCTGATGAGAGCCGGGCGACTCGTGCATGAACCGTAGGACTTATAAAAAGGAGGATTAAAACCATGAAAACCAAAGCTGTACTGTCCTTGACACTTGTGCTGGCGCTGATCATCTCCGCATTCGGCTTCGCGCTGGCGGAGGAAACCCGCACCGTGACTGACGCCGCAGGCAACGTGGTGGAGGTTCCCGCCGACCTGGCCAGGATCTCCGTGACGCCGCTGCCCTGGTCCTCTGTCATCTATGCCATCGATGGCACCTCGGAGCACATGGTCTGCATCAACCCCGGCGCGATGAAGGCGTACACCGGAAACTTCTTTGAGAAGCTCGACCCCGCCTATGCCAGTCTGGACACCACCTGCATCGGTACGGACTTCTCCATCAACATGGAGGAAATGGTGGCCCGCGGCATCCAGGCGATGGTGATCTGGGACTACCAGACCGACGAGGCCGAGCAGTTGAAGGCGCTGGGCATCGTGCCGGTGATGGTCAAGAACGACACCGTGGAGGATCTGCAATCCAGCCTGCGCGCGATCGGCGAGCTGGTGGGTAAGCCCGAACGTGCTCAGCAGTTCATCGACCTGTACGGCGAGGCCTATGACCGCATACAGTCCTACCAGGACAAGGTCGCCGAGGCCGACAAGCCGAAGGTCATCTACCTGCGCAACAGTGAGCTGCGCCTGCAAGGCAATGATAACTTCATCAGCACTGCGCTGGCGCTGGCGGGCGCCGACAACGTGGCTGCCGAGCAGTCCAACATCAGCATGGAGGAGATCCTTGATATCAATCCCGACATCATCCTGATGAGCTGGTTCGACAAGTTCACGCCCGACGACCTGTACAACAACGCCATCGAGGGCCAGGACTGGAGCACCGTGAAGGCCGTTCAGGAGCATCACGTCTACAAGACCCCCATCGGCATCTATCGCTGGGACGCTCCTGGCGTGGAAACCCCTCTGATGATGCTGTGGCTCGCCCAGCTGGTCCAGCCGGAGATCTTCGCCGACATCGACATCAACCAGGAGGTCACCGACTACTTCAAGACTTATTTCGACTATGACCTGACTCAGGAGGACCTCGACCAGATCATGAGCGTCGCCTATAATGCCAACAGCGTCGCCTGGGAGGGCATGGGCAAATGAGTCTGAAGCGGGATGAAAACCGCCATGTGCGGCTGGTGGCCACCATGACAGCCATCCTGGTTCTGCTGATGATCGTCGCCATCGGACTGGGGAGATACAGTATCTCCCCGGTTCGCGTATTCAGGATACTGCTGTCCAGGATCGTGCCTGTACAGCGGGACTGGGAGGAACAGGCGGAGAGCGTCATATTTGTGCTGCGCCTGCCGCGCATCATGGCGGCGGTTCTGGTGGGAATGGCGCTTTCCCTGTCCGGCGGCGCTTACCAGGGCGTGTTCAAGAATCCTCTGGTGGCGCCGGACATGCTGGGCGTGTCCTCCGGGGCCTGCGTCGGCGCGTCGCTGGGCATCCTGCTGAATGCCAACGAGACGGTCATACAGATCATGGCGTTCGCCGGCGGCATGCTGGCGGTATTCGCGGCCAACATGATCCCGAAGCTGGTCCGCAACAATTCCATGATGGCGCTGGTGCTGGCGGGCGTGATCATCTCCGGTCTTATGAATTCGATCCTGGGCTTGCTCAAGTACCTGGCCGACCCGGAGACACAGCTGGCATCCATCACCCACTGGCAGTTGGGCAGCCTCGCTTCGGTGGTATGGAAGGACATCCTCTCCATCGGCCCGCCGATACTGATCGCATCGGCGGTGCTGATCGCCGTGCGCTTCAAGATCAACATCCTGTCGCTGGGGGAGAGCGAGGCGCGATCCCTGGGGACGGACATCCGCTGGGTGCGCGGGCTGATCGTCGTGTGCGCCACCGTGTTGACGGCCAGTGCCGTGTGCGTCAGCGGCACCATTGGCTGGATCGGGCTGGTCGTTCCCCATCTGAGCCGCATGCTGGTGGGACCGGACAACCGGAAGATGATCCCCATCTCCGCCGTGCTCGGGGCGATTTTCCTGCTGCTGATCGATACGCTGGCTCGGGTGCTCACCAGCGCGGAGCTGCCGCTGAGCATTCTCACCGGGCTGGTTGGCGCGCCGTTCTACGTCTACCTGCTGCTCAAGCAAAGGATGAAGCTGTCATGATACTGGAAGTCAAGGATCTGTCCTTCGCCTATCCAGGCGGCGAGACGCTGTTCGACCACGTCAGCTTCGCCCTGGAGGAGGGGCAGATATTTTCAATACTCGGCGCGAACGGGGCGGGCAAGTCTACCATGATGAACTGCATTGCCAACCTGCTCACGCCCAATCGCGGGGAAATCCGGATCGCCGGAAAGAGGCTGTCGGACATGTCCATCCGTGAGGTCTCCATGCTGATCGGCTATGTGCCCCAGATGCACACGGCCGCCTATGGCTATGCGGTGAGGGATTTTGTGGTCATGGGCCGCGCGCCGCACCTGGGCTTTCTGAAGCAGCCCACCGCGGCGGACTTCGCGCTGGTGGACGAGACGCTGGAGGAGCTGGGCATCGCCCGGCTGGCCAATCGTCCCTACACGGAGCTGTCCGGCGGCGAGCGCCAGCAGGTCAGCATCGCCCGAGCCATCGTACAGCAGCCAAAGATCATCATGCTGGACGAACCCACAAACCACCTGGACTACGGCAACCAGCTGAGGATGCTGCACCTGGTACGCAAGCTGGCGTCGAAGGGCTATACCATAATCATCACCAGCCATATGCCCGACCATGTGCTGCTGCTGGGCGGCTCGGTGGGAATGCTGAACGATGACGGCAGCTTCGTAACCGGCAGGAACGAGGACATCATCACAGAAGAGAACCTGCGCAGGCTGTATGGCGTGGACGTGCACCTGATCTACCTGGAGCAGCTGAGGCGGGTCGTCTGCGTTTCGGGGGAATGACGGATGAACAGAACCATGAGGATTGCCTTTTACGGCAAGGGCGGCATTGGCAAATCCACCATTGCCAGCAACGTCTCCGCACTGATGGCGATGGCAGGCAGGCACGTGCTCCACATCGGCTGCGACCCCAAGGCGGATTCCACGAGGCTGCTGACCGAGGCCCGCATCCCCACGGTGCTGGAGCAGCTGGAGTCAAAGGAAAAGCTGTCTCGTGCGGATATGGTGTTTCCTGGCTTTGCCAGCGTGAGCTGCGTGGAGGCGGGCGGCCCGGAGGCCGGACAGGGCTGCGCGGGGCTGGGCATCACTACCGCCATCAATGAACTGACCGACGCAGGTGTGTTCGACGAGGATTGGGACGCCATCATCTACGATGTGTTGGGTGATGTGGTCTGCGGCGGCTTTTCCGTGCCGATGCGTCAGCACTATGCCGACCGGGTCTACGTAGTAACGTCCGCCACTTACATGTCCCTGTATGCCGCCAACAACATCCTGAAGGGTGTGCGGCGATATTCGATGGGCGGGCGTTCCCTGTGCGGCGGCCTGATCCTCAACCATGCGCATGGGGACGCAGATGTGCAACTGTGCCGGGCCTTTGCCGGAGCGACAAAGACCAACGTGCTTGCGATACTCGAAGAGGACGCACAGCTTCAGCTCTCCGATTTCAGACGCGGCCTACTGGTGCGGGATTATCCCGACAGTTCCAATGCGCAGCACCTGCGCGACCTGATCGGGCAGATGGAGGCGCTGCCGGAGCAGCCGCTGCCGGAGCCGATGTCCCAGTCGGGCATGGAGGACTTTGGTCAGCGGATGGCGGAGGTGTTGTATGGCAAACGCTGATGTCGTGATCGAGCGTCTGGAGGACGAGGGCAAAATGGGACCCGCACGGGGCATATTGCTCAAGGCGGGCATGGCGCTGGCGGCAGTGGGTTCGCTGGCTTGCCTGCGCAGCATCTACCTGACCGCCTGCCAGTTGGGACGCACGGATTACCTGTTCCTGGAACCGCTGACCGCTCGGGATTATGCCCTGGGGCGCAACACTTCTGCCATTCGGCGATGCGTGCAGCGTGCACTGGACAGGCCGGACGTGCGCGGCGTCGTGATCTATGCGTCGTGCATGGACATACTTGCGTACTGGAACGCAGATGAAATAATGGCGGGGCTGGACAATCCGCGCGGCGTTCCCGTGGAAATCTTCTATCGCGGGCCAATGGCCAAGCGCCGTGTGCCGCCGATGGAAGCACTCAGGCGGATATGGGAAAGGTGGGGTGTCGTGGACGAACCTGAGCTTGAGCCTGTGAAAGCGGAACCGGTATTTGATTTTGACGATCGACCGGATTTTGAGGGTGTCATTGAAACGCTCAGGGATGAAGATTGTGACATCCTTCTGCTAACCCCGGGCGGCTGTAAGAGCTGCATGAGCTGCCAGGTACCGCCGGTGCGCGTTGACAACTTTCGGAATACCCGCTTTTCGGATGTATTTGTTTGGAACTGCTCCGTGGACAAGCTCTGCAATGCTATTGCCGAATACTATGATGGTAACCGCCCGCTTTATCTCTTGAACACGGCTGTGACACAGACCATCGGTGTAGATTTGAACATGCTGTGCAAGATGCTGGTCGCAAGGGGAATACCGGCGGTTGCAGTTGAAACAAATGGTTTTGATAACACCAAAGCGGAACAGGAATGTTTTCAGAATCAGTTTGAATAAAGAATCTTGACGCTTACTCTGCTGGACGCCCACCACATCTTCGGTGAATGGCGAGAGGATTCGAGGCAGACGAAAGAGGCGAATTCGCACCGGACCTGAAAAGCGGCGTGCTTTCGCAAGATGCGCGGTTTGATCTGTTGGAGGGCGCAGAGCAGATCGCGTCAACAAAAGAACAGACCAAAGTCGGAATGGCATTTTCGAGGGTTCCCACCAACACTTTGACACACAACCCCAGAAGCCCTGTGCCACAGGGGTTTTCACGAGGTTGGTGTTAAAATGATGGTGGAGACTACCCCCACACCAGACCAAAGCTTTACTACAAAGTGGCCAACGTTTTGGTACAATCTCCCGTTTTTACGATTAACACAATCATAATGGTAGTAAAGTGTTGGCGGAGACACAAAACTGCACGGCAATTTTGATACAATGTGTGTCAGGGTTGCGGTGCAGTTCTTTTTTGTCAGAACCCTTGCGCCGCAGGCACTCTTACACGAAAGCCCTTCTCTCCATCCCGTCCGGGAATCGCGAAAACTGGTCCCGACGGGCGTTGAACCCTCCGCACTCTTACACGATTGCTTTTTTGAAAGGTGCACTATCACACGATTGCTCAGAGCTTTCGTGTAATAGTGGGAGACGGATTTTGTCATGTTTCCTTCTGGAGAAGGAAACAAAAGCGGCCGATATGATTATTGCAGTCCTCGATCAATTCTGATCTGATCTTCTCCCCATTCGTGAATTGCCAGCAGTACCGGCGTGAGCGCTTCACCCCGGTCGCTGAGCGTGTACTCCGTTCTGGGAGGAACGACGGGATACATCGTTCGGATGATCAGCCCGTCCTCCTCTAGTTCCCTGAGTGCCTTGGAAAGCATCACGTCGCTAATGCCGGGAATGTCACGCCGCAGCTCACTGAACCGAAGCGGGCGGTTCTCGTCCGCAAGGTGCCACAGGATCGGGATCTTCCAGCGCTGCCCGATGATTGAAAGCACATACCGCACCGGGCAGACCTCTTCGCCCCGCTTGAGCATTTCCTTCATTTCAATGTGTTCCTGACTGCTGCTCATGACTGCCTCCATGCTAAGAAAAATATTAGTACTTGTATTAGTTTTATCTGCTTGCTATAATACCAGATGTCAGGAGAAAACGCAAGCGCTTATTCGGAGGTAGAGGAAATGAAGGTTATCGCGATCAACGGTTCTCCCCGCAGGAAGTGGAACACCGCACAGCTGTGCCAGGCCGCGCTGGAAGGGGCGGCAGCCGCAGGCGCTGAGACCGAGCTCATTCACCTGGAAACCATGAAATTCAAGGGCTGCATGAGCTGCTATGCCTGTCACAGCAAAAAGAAATATGACACGAAGGTCTGTTACTATAAGGATGAACTGACCGAAACGCTGAACAAGTGCATCGAGGCCGACGCCATCGTCATCGGTACGCCAATCTATTACGGCTTTGCCACTGGCGACGTGCGCGCCTTCATGGAGCGGCTGATGTTTCCCATCGATACCTATGAGGTGGACAGTGAGGGCTATCGGCCCATCAAGCTGGACAGAGTCATCCCAACGGCCATGCTCTACACCATGAACGCCAGCGAGCCCTTCTTCAGGGGGAACACAGCGCTGGCCATGAACGAGAGCGAGCTGCGGCGGATGTTCGGCTATTCTGAAAGCTATTATGCCTATGATACCTGTCAGTTCAACAACTACGACCTCTATGCTGCCAACCTCTTTAACGCCGAGCACAAATATGAGCGCCGGGAGAAGCAATTTCCCATCGACCTGGAAAACTGCCGCCAGTTGGGTTCTCGACTGGTGGAGAAGGCGAAGGAGGCCCAGTCGGGCACGCTGGTGCGCGAGCGCCTGCGCCTGCCGGAGGAATTCCTGAAGGAAATGCACATCATCTGAGGAGGCTTTTCGATATGAAGATCGTTGCCGTAAACGGAGGCCCGCGCAAGGGCAAGAACACCGACCAGATGCTGGACGCCTTCATTGAGGGCGTGAAGACCGCTGCACCGGAGGCGGAGGTTGAGGTCATTCGCCTGTATGATTATGCCTTCAAGGGCTGTATGAGTTGCTTTGCCTGCCAACTGGAGCAGAACCGGGACGACCTGGGCTGCCGGATCAAGGACGAGATTACCAGTCTGCTCAGGGACGCTTTCCACGCGGACGGTATCGTGTTCGCCAGTCCCATCTATTACTGCAATGTGTCCGCCCAGCTGCGGCTGTTCTGGGAGCGGCTGCAATATCCCGGCCATTCTCCGAAGGCGATCCCCACCGCACTCATCTACACCATGAATGCCAACGAGGAGCAGACCGAGCAGTTCATGGGCAAGCCGCTGGAACTAAACAGCTGGTACCTGGAGGGGCGCTTCGGCGTGAAGCCGGAGGTCGTCTGTTCTTACGACACCTTCCAGTACAACGACAGCGAGCGTTTCAACGCCGCCTTCCGGGAGCCCGCCGCCCGCAAGAGGGTGCTGCACGATCAGAAGTTTCAGAGCGATATGCAGAACGCTCGCAATGCCGGTATGCGGCTGGTTCAGAAGATTAGGCCGTGTTCAATATAGGTGACAGCAGAAAAAGAGAGCTCATGGAAGAAACACGGCAAGAAGGAAACGGGCACAAGCCGGCCTTCAAAATGCATCGAGCGGTGCACGATTACACGATTGCACCGGGAGCCGGTGCATTGTATCAAAATTGCCGTCTTTTTTCAATCAAAAAAGTCCGGAAACACTACGTTTTCGGGCTTTTCTTTTGTCTATAAGCAGGTGTATACCACAGCTTTTACCACTATTGGATAGAGGCTGGACCTCTATTGGCGGGCGTTGCTCAGTCCCTCGTGCTTCCGCCGCTGGCGTAGGAAACGGGGATCTGGAGCAGGCAGGGGATGCTTGGAGCCCTGGATTGCAGCACGAGGTCCACGCAGAGCCGCGCCATCTCCTCGACGGGCTGCACGATGGTGGAGCAATAGTAATCCTCATCCCCGAAGCACTGCGCGCCGTCGTAGCCGATGATCTGCACGTCCTCCGGCACGCGAAGCCCCATTTGCTCCAGGGAGCGCTGGATCTTGTAGGCCAGCAGGTCCGTCGCGCAGAAGAGCCCGTCGTAATCCAGTCGGCCCTCATGCAGATGGTCGCGCAGGAAATCCTCAAAGGCGGAATAGGGCGTGCCGTCGTCGACGCACTCGCAGTGGAAGGGAATTCCGGCGTCCGTGCAGGCGCGGATGAATCCATCCCTGCGCTTGTCGGTCTCGTTGGGCAGGGGTGAGCCTGTGCGCAGGAAGGCCAGGCGCCTGCAGCCGTTTTCCATGAGCTTTTGTGCGGCGAGGTTTCCACCGCCGAAGTTGTCGCTGGCGACGCAGGCGATGCCGGGGCCGAGGCTGCGGTCGATGGAGACCGTCGGGATGCCCTTGGGGATGCGCAGCTCGGGGTTGTAGGTCAGGCAGATGATGCCGCTGACCATCTGCTGCTCGGAAATGAGCATGTACGTCTGCTCCAGGTTGAAGTTGCTCTCGGTGAGGAACAGCAGCATCTCATGGGAACGGCTGGCCAACTCCCTGCAGAGGCAGTCCGCCAGCCTGGAAAAGAATGGGTTGTGAAGGTTGGGCAGTATGACGCCGACGAAGTTGCTCCGGCTGCTGCGCAGCGCCCGGGCCTGGGGATTGACGTGATAGCCCAGCTTTTCTATGGCGTCTTCCACGCGCCGCTGGTAGGCCCTGCCCACGGGGATGCCGTTGACGACCTTTGACACCGTGCCAAGGGCCACCCCGGCTTCCCGGGCCACATCCTTCATCGTAATGCTCTTGCTGTCTGCCATGGCGTCCTCCGATGGTGTGACATTACGCGGCGTCCGTCGGCTCCGCGGTCAGATAGTCGATATACAGAAGGGCGACGTCCTGACGGGCGCTGTTGCCGACGACGCCGAGATACACGTCCCCGGAAAAATCCGCGCGCTCGAACAGGGGGAAGGCGGAGAGGAGGATGCCGTTGGCGACCTCCTCGGTGACGGCCTGATAGGGAATGCTCTCGTCCAGGCGGTGCTCGATGTCGTTGTCCTCCAGGATCACGGTGTTCTCGACCAGCCGGTCGGCGATCCTCGCGGAGAGGGCGGCGTCCTGCGCCAGGAACGGCTCCAGCGGCAGCAGATAGCCGCCGGTGGACATGATGTCGAAGGCCTCGCGGTTCATCAGCAGCACGTCCAGCTGCCCGTTGGCCATGGCGGCCATCACCTTGAGCTGGGAGGCGTAGGCGTACTCGTGGTTCTGCACGGAGGCGTCCCGGCTCAGGTACAGGTTGCGGTACAGCTTGACCTCGGCCCTGGCCGGATTCGCACCGGATTCGCGTGCGAAGCCCTGGCCCAGCGCGGCGTCCATTGTGTCCCCGACGGCGATGTTGGCGTAGGCGACGTACAGCAGCGCGTCCTTGCGGGTCAGCCGGTAGTACAGCACGCTGCCGAGGCCCACCACGGCGATGAGGATCAGCACCAGCGGGAACTTGTAGTATTCAAAGAGGTGGTCCAGCTTCTGCGGCAGGCTCATGGCCGCGAGGGCCTCGCGGTTTTCCGCCCGCTCCGATTCGGTCAGCCTCACGGCTCGCCATCCCCTTCGCCGGGGTCATCGGACATGATGGCGTTTTCGGCCTTGTGGTTCTCGGGCGCGTTGGGATCGTAGAGCAGGGGCCGCAGGATCTTCAGCAGGACATGGGCGCTGATGACCGCGCACAGGCCCTCCCCGAATATGATGAGGGGCGTGAACACGTTCACCACCAGGAAGAACATGGCGTAGTGGATGAACACCACCAGGATGGTGACGAACAGGTAGTGGGTGCCGATGAGGAAGGCGTTCTTGAACATGTTGACCGTAGTATTGCTGGCGATGGACAGCAGGGGGAAGATGTAGACCAGCACGATGACATAGGCGATCATGCAGGCGAAGATGCACGCCAGCAGCAGCGTCCAAACCACGGCGGCCGTGCCGGCGGAGGCGTCGCGCAGCCGGGAGAGCAGGATGGCGTCCCCGACGATCAGCGCGCCGGCCCCCAGCATGATCAGCCAGATGATGGTCGCCTGCTTGAAGTTCTGCTTGAAGGAGCGGAAGAACATGGTCGTGATGTAGCTGCCCTCGTCCTTGGCGATCTTGAAGGAGGTGTAGTATAGCGCCGTCGTGGACGCCCCGATGGTGACGATGGGCAGGCAGCAGATCAGCCACATGACGTTCAGGCAGCAGCCGTAGCTGAGCTTCAGGAACAGCTGGCCGAATTTGCTGTCATAGGATAGGAATCGCATAGGATCGCCTCCTGATGTAAGGATGGGTGGGTAAACTGGAATTTAATTAGTTGAGAATTGAGAATTGGGAGTTGAGAATTTATGTTGAAATCCTTACGGATTTCTCTGATTAAATGGTGGCAAATCATCGTAGAATCACAAATTATGGGGCGTAATCAAAACAAATCCCGAAGGGATTTGCACCACCATTCCCAATTCTCCATTCTCAATTCTCAATTGGGCGTCAGCCCGACAACTTCCAAGTTGTCGCAACAATCACAGCCTCGTCGAATCCCGATAGATCAGCTCGGTCTCGGTGTGCACGGTGCGAAAGTCCAGGTTCGGCTCCTCGATGCGGGAGAGCAGCAGCTGCATCGCCGCGACGGCCATGACCTGGGTGTGGATGTGCACGGTGGTCAGCGTGGGCGTCATGATGCGGGAATTGGGGGAGTCGTCGAAGCCGCAAAACAGCACGTCCTCCGGCACCGACTTGCCCAGCTTGCGCAATGCGTATATCGCGTCCTCGGCGGCGAAGTCGTTGGCGCAGAGGAATACGTCCGGAAAGTCCGGGAGGGACGCCAGCGTCTCCTCCAGCTTCTCGCGGTCGCTGGTCTTGATGCAGAAGCGCTCCTCCACGGGGACGTTCGCCATGAGCATGGCGTAGCGGAAGGCGGTGTAGCGCTCGAAGAAGGATTGGCAGTGCTCGTAGTCCCCGATGAAGCCGATCCTCTGCTTGCCCCGGACCAGCATGTCGTTGATGAACCGCGTGATGGCGGTGGTGTTGTCCATGTAGAGCTGGTCGGCGGGCAGGTCGATGCCGTCCCGCTTGTTGGGCCCGTCCACGAAGAGCACCGGCAGGCCGAGGGCGCAGATCATCTCATCGTAGGCCCGGTCGAACATCTCGACGCAGATGATGGCGCTGACCCGCCTGGGATCGAAGGTGAGCGGCAGGGTCCGGCACAGGAGGTTCTCCCGATCCACCCGATAGGTGTTCAGCGTATAGCCCCATTGCGGGAGGGCCTGCTTGAGCTTGTCCAGCATCAGCGTGGCGAAGTGGGCAGGGGAGAGGGCGCCCCCGCAGAGCAGCGCGATCTCGCCCTTGCTCTGCGAATCATGCTCCGGGAAGAGGCCGGAGCGCTCTTTTATATAGGAAAAATGTTTGTATCCCATTTCGACGGCCTTTTCAAGAATCCGCTCGCGGGTGGCGTCCGCGAGGCCGTCGGCATTGTTGATGGCCTTGGATACGGTGTTGCGGGAAATGCCCAGCTCCTCCGCGATGTCCTGAATGGTAACTCTCTTCATAAGAGCGAGCCTCCTTGTCGATTCAACCGTATTGTAACATAAAATGATGCAAATGTCAAACTCAATATGTGCAATTTAGGCAAATACACGCTATTTTTTCCGGTTTGCGGCGCGCGATTTTCCCTTATGAGGGTTATCGACAGAATGGTTTGAGAAAAAATGTGCATATGTAACGAATGAGTATTGACACACCCCTCTCACAATGATAAAATAAGGATGTAGCCCCCGACAGAAGTGTGTAAATGCAACCTGCCAATGCAAATGCACATTAGGGGAGAACAGCAAAAAGGAGGATTACAATGAACAAGCCCTTGCCTGCCAAGGAAAAGGTGCCCCTTAAACAGAGGACGCACAACACTCTGGTGTATCTGCGGCAGCACTGGCAGCTCTACCTGATCTTCATGTTGCCGGCGTTCGTGTTGACGATCATCTTCCGCTACATTCCGATGGGCGGCGTGGCGATCGCCTTCATGGACTACAATCCTTTCAGAGGACTGTGGCACAGCGAATGGGTGGGATTCGAGCACTTCAATCGTTTCCTGTCCTCGCCTGACTTCATGAGATACCTGATGAACACTCTGAAGCTGAGCGTATTCGGCCTCCTGTGGGGATTCCCGGCACCGATCCTGCTGGCGTTCCTGCTCAACCGCATCCTCAGCTCCAAGATCAAGCAGAAGGTTCAGCTGGTGCTGTACATGCCCAACTTCATCTCGGTCATCGTCCTTTGCGGTATCGTCCGCATCATCCTCTCGCCGACCGGTATGGTGAACATGTTCCTGGGAACGAACTTCAATTTCATGACCATGCCCCAGGCATTCCGCACGATCTACATTGCCAGCGGTATTTGGCAGGGCGCTGGCTGGGCCTCCATCATCTACACCGCGGCGCTGTCCAACGCCAGCAAGGATCTGAAGGAGGCGGCCGTCATCGACGGCGCGAACCTGATCCAGCAGATCAAGACGGTCGAGTGGCCCGCGATCAAGGATACCGTGCTCATCCAGTTCATCATGGCGGTGGGCAACATCATGAGCGTCGGCTTCGAAAAGGCTTACGCCCTGCAGACCGACCTGAACATGGGCGCTTCCGAGATCATCTCCACCTACGTGTACAAGAAGGGTCTTCTGGATGGCGACTATGGCTTTTCCACCGCGGTCGGCCTGTTCAATACCGTCATCAACATTGTTTTGCTGATCTCCATGAATACCATTGTCAAGAAGATGAACGAAGGCAAGGGCATTTAAGGAAGGGGGAGAGAGCGAATGAGTGTTGCGAATACTACTGTTAGAAAGAAGAAGAGCGAGTTTGCCAAGTACCCCGCCGGGGACAAGACGATCCTGATCATCGCCTATGTGATCCTGGGCATCTTCCTGGCCGCGATCATCCTCCCGGTGCTGTACATCATACTGGCCTCCTTTATCGATCCCATTACGCTGCAGAACAAGGGCGTGACCTTTGACCTCAGCAAGTGGACGACGACGGCCTACACCCGAGTGCTGGGCAACACCCAGATTTGGGTGGGCTTCAAGAACGCGCTGATCTACTCGGTGCTGTTCACCATTATCTCCGTCATCATCACGCTGCTGGCGGCGTACCCGATGTCCCGTTCGGACTTCCGGTTCAGGAAGTTCTTCAATACCATCTACGTGATCACCATGTTCTTCGGCGGCGGCCTGATCCCCACGTACCTGCTCATCAGCGACCTGGGAATGCTCAACACGATCTGGGCCATCCTGCTGCCCGGCGCGTTCAGCGTCTGGAACATGATCATCGCAAGGACCTACTATCAGGGCGTTCCCCACGACCTTGAGGAGGCGGCCTCCATCGACGGCGCGACCGAGATGGTCTACTTCTTCAAGATCCTGCTGCCGGTCTGCACGCCGATCATCGCCACCATCTGCATGTGGCAGTTCGTCGGCATGTGGAACAGCTACTTCGACGCCATGATCTACCTGAACGACGTCTCCAAGCAGCCCCTGCAGCTGGTTCTGCGCGGCATCCTGATTCAGAGCCAGCCGGAGCCCGGCATGGTCTCCGACATGCAGTCCACCGCCCAGCGCGCTCAGCTGGCCGAGCTGCTGAAGTACGCCACCATCATCATCTCCAGTCTGCCGCTGCTGATCATGTACCCCTTCTTCCAGAAGTACTTTGACAGCGGCATCATGGCCGGCGCTGTGAAGGGCTGATCGGTACATTCAGGTATTGCAGGCAATGCGCCTGTGCAATAAAAGAAAAGGAGATAAGACTATGCGCAAGATTTCCATGATCCTGGCTCTGGCCCTGTGCCTGGCTCTGCTGATGAGCTCCGCCCTGGCCGATGGCTACACCTTCCCGCTGGAGAGCACCGAGAGCTTCACCGCTCTGACCAACTATCCCGTGGGCACCGAGTCTGACCCCAACAACCGCACCATCTTCAAGCGCCTGGAGGAGGCCACCAACGTGCATGTCGAGTGGCGCACCATCCAGTCCGATCAGTGGGGCGAGAAGATCGCCCTGGAGATGGCCAACGCCAAGACCCTGCCCGAGCTGGTCTTCAACGCCGGCTTCGGCGACACCGACCTGCAGAAGTACGCCAAGCAGGGCGCCATCATCCCCCTGGAGGACTACATCGACACCTGCATGCCCAACCTGCAGAAGGTGTTCGAGCAGGCGCCCGAGTATCGCGTGATGTGCACCGACGAGAACGGCCACATCTGGGCGTTCCCCTGGATCGAGCAGCTGGGCTATGAGAAGACCGCCATCCAGGCCGTCGGCAGCAACATGCCCTTCATCAACAAGGGCTGGCTGGACTTCCTGGGTCTGGAAGTGCCCACCACCGTGGATGACTTCGAGGCTGCCCTGATCGCCTTCCGCGACAATGCCGACGCCCTGAAGGCCGAGTTCGGCATCGACGGCTCCATCATCCCCATGTCCTTCATCATGAACGACCAGGATCCCTACTTCCTGATCAACGGCTTCGGCGAGGGCTATGGCGACGTGGACAACTGGCGCCACATCACCGTGACCAACGACAAGCAGGTCATCTCCACCGCCACCACCGAGGGCTTCAAGAAGGGCACCGCGTGGATGCACAAGCTGTATGAGGAAGGCCTGATCGACCCCGAAGCCTTCACTCAGGAATGGTCCACCTACGTGGCCAAGGGCAAGTCCGGCCGCTACGGCGTCTGCTTCTCCTGGGACGTGGCCAACATCGCCCAGGTCAGCATGGACGACCTGATCGCCGGCAAGAGCTGGGTGCCGCTGCCCGCGCTGACCGCTGACGTGCGCAACGTGACCCCCTGCAATGGCGCCTTCACCTCCGGCTTCGATCGTGGCCGCTGCGTCGTGACCGCCCTGTGCAAGAACCCCGAGCTGGTCTGCTCCTGGATCGATCAGATGTACGCTCCGATGCAGTCCCCGCAGAACAACTGGGGCACCTACGGCGAGGATGACGAGTTCGACATCTTCGAGATGAGCACCAACGACGCCGGCGAGCCCATGCTGAAGCACACCTGGCTGGGCGACGCTTCCCCCGTTGAGGTCCGCGAGGCCGAGAGCGTGAACGGCCCCCTGGCCATCCTGGACAGCTACTATGGCGTGTATGTCACCCTGCCCGACGACGCGGCCTACCGCCTCAACTGGATCAAGGATATCTACACCCCCGACATGAACAACGACTACTGCTATCCCAACGTGTTCATGAACGCCGACGACAACAAGCAGTGCTCCAACCTGTCTGCTGACCTGTCCAAGTGCGTCAACACCGCCAAGTCCGACTGGGTGATGAACGGCTTCACCGATGCTGACTGGGAGAAGTTCCAGAACGATCTGAAGGCCTACGGCCTGGAAGAGTATCTGGCCATCCATCAGAAGTATCTGGACGCCTACTTCGGCGGCTGATCCAACGATGATTGCCGGCGGGTTCCTGTGGAGCCCGCCGGTCCCCGGCGGCCTGACCGCCAACCGTAAACAGGCTTTCCTCTCCCTGTTTTCCCCCTTTCCGGGGGAGGAAAGCGCCTTTGAACACCATTACCACATCAGGAAGGAAACGCATATGATCAGCCAAGCATTGCAGAAGGCGCGGGATTTTGAATCCCAGTATATTCCCTACGTGCCCCAGGAGGAGCGCCCGGAATTCCACGTCACCGGCGGCATCGGCTGGATCAACGACCCGAACGGCTTCTCCGTCTACAAGGGCGAGTACCATCTGTTTCACCAGTACTACCCCTACAAGGCCATCTGGGGACCGATGCACTGGGGCCATCTCAAGACCCGGGATTTCATCCGCTGGGAGAGGCTCCCGGTGGCCCTCGCCCCGGACATGCCCTACGACAAGGACGGCTGCTTTTCCGGCAGCGCCATCGAACTGCCCGACGGACGCCAGCTGCTGATGTACACCGGCGTGCGCGAGGAGCGCCAGGAGGACGGCTCGATGAAGCCCTTCCAGACCCAGTGCCTGGCCGTGGGCGACGGCGTGAACTACGAGAAGATAGACGCCAACCCGGTGCTCACCGCCAAGGATCTGCCCAAGGGCGGCAGCGCGGAGGATTTCCGCGATCCCAAGATGTGGCGCGAAGGCGACAGCTATTACGCCGTGGTGGGCAACCGCCCCGCCGATGGCAGCGGCTCCATACTGCTGTTCAAGAGCGAGGATGGCTTCCACTGGACCTATCAGGGACGCGTGGCCTCCAACCACCGCCAGTACGGCATGATGTGGGAATGCCCCGATTACTTCAAGCTGGATGGCAAGGACGTGCTGCTGGTCAGCCCGCAGGAGATGAGCCCCATGGGGCTGGAATTCCACGCGGGCAACGGCACCGTCTGCATGATCGGCGAGGAGAATGAGAACAAGCACCTGATTCGAGAAAACGTCCACGCCATCGACTACGGCATCGACTTCTACGCGCCACAGACGCTCAAGGCGCTGGATGGCCGGCGCATCATGATCGGCTGGCTGCAGAACTGGGACACGGCGCGGAGCCACCCCATCACCGACCGCATCTGCGGTCAGATGACCCTGCCCCGGGAGCTGTCCATCCGAGACGGCCGACTGATCCAGCAGCCCGTGCGGGAGCTCGCCAACTACTATGGCGAGAAGATCAGCTACAAGAACGTGCCCCTGTCCACCGAAACGTTCCTGACGGGCATCCGCGGAAGGACCATCGACATGACGGTGAACGTGCGGCCGGCCAACGGCAGCATGATGTATCACGCCTTCAGGATGAACCTGGCCAAGGACGGCGAGCACGTAACGACCATTCGCTTCAAGCCGGACCAGGGCATCGTGCGGGTGGACCGCTCGCGCTGCGGATACCGGTTCGACATCGTGCACGTGCGTGAGTTCCCGGTCTATTCCAGGCACGGCTGCATCCGGCTGAGGGTCGTCATGGACAGGCACAGCCTGGAGCTGTTCGTCAACGACGGCGAGCAGGCCGCCAGCTTCGTGATGTACACCCCCGTGAGCGCGGACGTGATCAGCTTCGAGGCCGAGGGCGAGGTGCTGATGGACGTGGATAAGTACGACCTGATCTTTGACGAGGAAGAGGAGAAATGAAGCGCTTTGATGTCGTCGCGCTGGGCGAGCTGCTGATCGACTTCACCGAGAACGGCGTCAGCGACCAGGGGAACCCGGTCTTCGAGGCCAACCCCGGCGGCGCGCCCTGCAACGTGCTGGCGATGCTCCGAAAGCTCTCCAGGACCTGCGCCTTCATCGGCAAGGTCGGGAACGATATGTTTGGCCATCAGCTGAGGGCTGTGGTCGAGGCCGCGGGCATCGACGCGGGCGCCCTGAGGATGGACGACGCCGTGCGTACCACGCTGGCCTTCGTCAAGACCGACGAATACGGCGACAGGGACTTCTCCTTCTACAGGAACCCCGGTGCGGACATGATGCTCACCGAAGAAGAGCTGCCCCTGGACATGCTCCGGGACACCCGGATCTTCCACTTCGGCACGCTCTCCATGACCCATGAGGTCGTGCGCCAGGCGACGAAGGCCGCCGTGCTGGCCGCGAAGGAGGCGGGCGCGCTCATCTCCTTCGACCCGAACCTGCGCCCGCCGCTGTGGGACAGCCTCATCGAGGCCAAGGCTCAGATGCTGTGGGGACTATCGCAGGCGGACGTGGTGAAGATCGCGGACAACGAGATCGAGTTCCTCACCGGCACCTCCGACTTCGACCGTGGCGCGAATACCCTTCGCGGACGTTTCACGAACATCCGCCTGCTGAACGTCACCGCCGGAGCCAACGGAAGCTACGCCTACTATCAGGACAAGCGGGTATTCGTGCCCAGCTTCCTGCTGGGAGGCACCATCGAGACCACCGGCGCGGGGGATACCTTCTGCGCCAGCGTGCTGAACTTCGTCCTGGAGCGCGGCCTGGACGGCCTCGGACGGGACGACCTGAAAGCCATGCTTCGCTTCGCCAACGCGGCGGCCTATCTGGTGACGACCCGGAAGGGCGCGATCCGCTCCATGCCGGAGCCGGCGCAGGTGGAAGCGATCCTGAACGAACACTGACTGCTGCGATAGCCCACAACGACCCCATTTCAATGGCGGGGGACCACTCCACTCAATGGTTCTTCGCACATTCAAGAAGGAGGAAGCAGTTCCGCAGACTCGCGGTGCGGCAGTGTGGAGACCTGCCGTAATGCGGTTCGCGCAAGGCGACGGCGCTGAATGCTTTCATTTGACAGCCCCGCTGGATGCGCGACGCGAGGCAGCCCGGGAGGTGTCCCGGCTGCCAGAGCAAATGATATGTCCAATGTTGTGCTGAAAAACCTGAAGAAGGTATACGATGGCAATGTACTGGCTGTTTATGACGTGAACCTGGAGATCGCCGACAAGGAATTCATCGTGCTGGTCGGCCCCTCCGGCTGCGGCAAGTCCACCACCCTGCGCATGGTCGCCGGCCTGGAGGACATCTCCGACGGCGAGCTGTACATCGACGGCAGGCTGTGCAACGACGTGGCTCCGAAGGACCGCGACATCGCCATGGTCTTCCAGAACTACGCGCTGTATCCCCACCTGACCGTGTATGACAACATGGCCTTCGCCCTGAAGCTGAAGAAGACGCCCAAGGCGGTCATCGACAAGAAGGTTCGCGAGGTTGCCGAGATCCTGAGCATCACCCAGTACCTGGATCGCAAGCCGAAGGCCCTGTCCGGCGGCCAGCGCCAGCGCGTGGCCATCGGCCGCGCCATGGTCCGCGACCCGAAGGTGTTCCTGATGGACGAGCCGCTTTCCAACCTGGACGCCAAGCTGCGCAACCAGATGCGCGCCGAGATCATCAAGCTGCGCCAGAGGATCAACACCACCTTCATGTACGTCACCCACGACCAGACCGAGGCCATGACCCTGGGCGACCGCATCGTGATCATGAAGGACGGCTATGTGAACCAGATCGGCACCCCCGTCGAAGTGTTCAACAAGCCCGTGAACCTGTTCGTGGCCGGCTTCATCGGCATGCCCGTGATGAACTTCTTCGACAACTGCAAGCTGCTGCTTGAGAACGGCGTGTACTACGCCGAGATCCGCGGCGTGCGCTTCCAGCTGGATGAGTTCCAGCAGAAGGCGCTCAGTCAGAACGGCCAGAAGGCCTGCGACATCGTGGCGGGCATCCGTCCCCAGCACATCACCGTGGGTGAGGGCGAGCTGAGCGCGCTGATCGAGGTCTCCGAGATGCTGGGCACCGAGGTGAACCTGCACACCCGCAGCAACAATGACGAGGTCGTCATGGTGATCCCCACCGTGGATCTGACCGTCGATGTTTCCATGGGCAAGACCATCAAGTTCACCACGCAGCCCAGGCTGATCCAGCTGTTCGACAAGCAGACCGGCAACAACCTGATCTGGTTCGACGAAGTGTCCTCCAAGGCCAACGCGCCGATGTGCAAGGAATACAACTTCTGATTTCACATAACTGGGACTGAACGCCGGGATTGATATCCCGGCAAGGGCCCGTTATGGGCCACAATCGGAAACCACCGAGGAGGCTGAAACCATGAAGAAACTCGTTGCCTTGATGCTGTGCGCCGCCATGCTGCTGTGCGTGGGCGCCGCGATGGCGGAGGACTATGCCATCGCTACCGACACTGCCTTCCGCCCATTCGAGTATACCGATGAGACCGGTGAACTCGTGGGCATCGACGTGGAGATCCTGGCTGCCATCGCCGCGGACCAGGGCTTCACCTACACCATCGAGCCCCTGGGCTGGGATGGCTCCATCGCCGCCTGCCAGGCGGGCCAGAAGGACGGCATGATCGCCGCCGCTTCCATCACCGAGGAGCGCAAGGCGGAGGGCTGGATCTTCTCCGACGGCTATTTCAATGGCACGCAGTCCATGGCCATCGCCGAGGGCACGCCCATCAAGGGCTTTGAGGACCTGGAGGGCCACACCGTTGCCGTGAAGGGCGCCACGCTGAGCGAGGATTACGCCAACAGCCTGGCGGAGCAGTATGGCTTCAAGGTGCAGACCTTTGGCTCCACGCTCGCCGTCTTCATGGCGGTCACCGGCGGCCAGTGCGCGGCCTGCATCGAGGACACCCCGGTCATTGAGGACTACATCCGCGATGGCGGCGTGTTCCTGAACCTGGTGGAAGGCACTGCCAGCGAGGGCACCGAATACGGCTTCGTCGTGTTCAGTGCCGACAAGCAGGAGCTGGTGGACAAGTTCAACGCGGGCCTGGCCAACATCAAGGCCAGCGGCGCGTATGACGAGATCCTGGCCAGGTATCTGAGCGAATAAGGCGTTTTCCTGATTACACGCAACCGGGACTGGAAGCCGGGGACACCCGGCTTCCAGTCCTTTCCATATCCGCCTACCTGCCGAAAGGGAGTATGCATTATGAAAAGAAGGTCGTTTGTCATTGCGGTTCTGCTGGTGGCCCTTGTCCTTGGCGCCATTCCATGCGCGTCGGCGAGCGGGTCTGACGATGCGGTGGACTATCAGCTCTATCCCGCGCCGGAGGGCGGCTACGTGGGCGACACCATGCCCTATGTGACCGAGGACGGCACCCTGGAGCTGTATTATCTCTACGACACGGACCACAACGGCCAGGGCTATCATCCGATCTACAGGTTCACCACGGACGACCTCGTGGGCTACGAGGACGACGGCATGATGCTCGAATTTGGCCTCATGTCCGATCCCGACCCGGCATTGGGCACCGGCTCCGTCATGCGGGACAGGGAGGGCCTGTATCACCTGTTCTACACCGGCCACAACGACACCGGCAACGGCGGCATGGGCAAGGAGTGCGTCATGCACGCCACCAGCGTTGACCGAGTGAACTGGCAGAAGCAGCCGGAGGATACCTTCTTCAGCCCGGAGGGCTACTCCAGGGACGACTTCCGGGACCCCGAGGTGTTCTGGATGGAGGAGGATGGCTGCTACTGGCTGCTCATCGCGGCCCGGGAGGAGCAGCTGGGCGGCGTGGTGGCGAAGTACACCTCCCCCGACCTGAAGAGCTGGACCTTTGAGGGCCCCCTCTACGCGCCCCAGGCCCAGTATATGTTGGAGTGCCCGGACCTGTTCCGCATGGGCGACACCTGGTACCTCACCTACAGCTGGGATTGCGTCACCTATTACGCCATCGGCGAATCCATGAACGGCCCCTTTGTCGCGCCGGAGGACAACATCCTGGACGGCAAGGGCCTGATGGATGGCAACGGCTTCGTGTTCTACGCCGCCAAGACCGCCCAGTGGAACGGCAACACCTACCTCTGCGGCTGGCTGGGCCGTGCCGCGCTCTCCGCGGATTCGGGCATCTACCAGTGGGCGGGCAACGTGCTCAACCACCAGCTGGTCCGGCACGACGACGGCACGCTGGGCGTCGAGGCGCCGGAGACCTTTAAGGATTACTTCACGCAGGATTTTGACTATCGGGCGGAGAATATAGAAGCGGCGGACATCGCGGACGATGACATCGCCCTGTCGGCCGGGGACGGCGAAATTGCGCTGGCGGACCTGGGCGTGCGCGCGCCGACGATGATGCTGGAGTGCGACGTCACGCTGGATCCGGACGGCTGCGCGGGCTTTGCCTTCGGCGGCAGCGAGGCGGACGAAGCCTGGACCGCGCTGTGCCTGGATGCCGAAAGGAACCTGCTGCACTACGAGGGCTATGAGCTGAAGGAGCTTTCGGACTACGACCCGATGGCGGTCACCCGGTTCGACTTCTCGGATGGCGGGGTCCACCACGTGACGCTGGTGTGCGAGAATGAGATCGTCGTCCTGTACATCGACGACGCGAAGGCGCTCAGCTCCCGCATTGGCCATTCCACGGGCGGCGCGCATATCGGCGTGTTCAGCGACGGCTGTGACGCCGCGTTCAGCGATATCGCGATGAAGATTCCCGAATAAGGACAGGGTAGCCACTTGAATGAATCATCGTCTACCGAGACGACAGGAGGTATTGGTCCATGGCGGAACTGCACTACAAGGATGCGCTCAAGCTGGGGCAGAAAGAGTATCGCGCCTGCGTTTCCGCGGGGAAGGATCCCTGCCTGCCCGTTCTGGATGACATCGTTCCCTCGGAGCGTTCCGCCATGGGCCTGAACCTGGGGCTCGTCTCGATTCCCGCGGAGCTCATCATCGGCACGAAGACCCGCGGGCGCACCAACGCCTTTGCCCGCAACTTCATGCCGCTGCTGGCGGAGAACACGGAATTCGCCCAGAAGTGGGAGCGCCTGTGTCAGTCCCACCTGGAGGAGGGCATCCGCGATCCCATCAAGGTGTACGAATACCTGAACCGCTACTATGTCCAGGAGGGCAACAAGCGGGTCAGCGTTCTCAGGTTCTTCGGCGCGGTCAGCATCCCCGCCCAGGTGATCCGCATCATGCCCAAGGACACCGGGGCCGAGGAGGTCAAGCCCTATCTGGAATACCTCGCTTTCAACCGGCTGAGCGGCGTCAACTACGTCGAATTCCACAAAAAGGGAAGCTATGCCAGGCTTCAGGCGTTCATGGGAAAGGGCGCGGACGAGCCCTGGGACGATGAGGACCGAAGCCGCTTTTCCGCCGCGTATCACGCCTTCAAGCAGGCCTACGAAGGCGTGGGCGGCGGCAAACTCGCCACCTCCGCCGCGGACGCCGTGCTTGCGTATCTGGAGATCTACGGCTATGAAAACCTGTGCGCCGGCAGACCGGCGGAATTGAAGAAGGCGATTGCCCGGATGTGGGAGGAGGTCGAGCTCAAACAGGAGGATTCGCCCATAGAGCTCAAGACGGAGCCGTCGAAGGAAAAGAAGGCGGCGCTGCTGTCCAAGGTCGTTTCCACCGTCAAGCCGGTGAAGGTGGCCTTCATCTACGACAAGAACCCGCGCAATTCCGCCTGGGCCTATGGCCATGAACAGGGCAGGCGGCACGTTCAGGAGGCCTTCCAGGGCAGGCTTGAAACCACCGATTACTGCGACGCCATCGTGAACGGGGAGGCGCAGACCCTGGAGAAGGCGATCGCCGAGGGCAACCGGGTGCTGTTCACCACCTCGCCGCGCCTGCTGCCGGCCAGCCTGCAGGCGGCGGTCGCGCATCCGGAGGCGACGATCTTCAACTGTGCCCTGAACCAGTCCCACCGCTACATTCGAACCTACTATCCGCGCGCCTACGAGGTGAAGTTCATCATCGGCGCCATCGCCGGGGCGATGGCGGCGGGCGAGGACATCGGCTATGTCTGCGACTATCCCATCTATGGACAGGTCGCGGGCATCAACGCCTTCGCCCTGGGCGTGCAGCTGGTCAATCCCCGGGCGAAGGTCGTGCTGGAGTGGTCCTCCGTCGACGGCGCCAGGGCGGCGCGGCAGAAGCTGGAGGGGAAGGGCATCCGCCTGATCTCCGCCCAGGATTTTGCGCGCTCGCGGGACGGCAGCTTTGAGGCGAATGGGCTGACCCTGTCGGAGGACGACGGCGTGAAGCTGCTGGCCGCGCCGCTCTGGAAGTGGGACGTCTACTATGAGGAAATGCTGCGGCGCCTGCTGGACAGGACAATGAAGGAAGAGTACGCGGCCAGCAACAAGGCGCTCAACTACTACTGGGGCATGGCCGCGGACGTGATGGACGTCCGGTGGTCCGAGGCGCTCCCGGACGGCGTGCGGAAGCTGGCGGGGATGCTGAAGCAGGGCATCTGCCGAGAGAGCTGCGATCCCTTCCTGCTGCCGATACGCGACCAGTCCGGCCGGGCCGTGGCCGCCGGGGGAGACGCGCTCGGGCTGGAGCAGATCATGGGGATGGACTGGCTGGTGGACAATGTCGTCGGCGCGCTTCCCAGCTATGATGAGCTCAAGTCCTTCAGCAAAGTCACGGTGGATGTGATGGGCGTCGTTCCGTCCACGAAGAACAAATCGTGAAGAGGCCCATAGCGACGAAACGATGAGGCTGCCTCAAACAGGAAATGGAAAAGATCCCTCGCTTTGCTCAGGATGACGACGAATTGAAGCCCTGTCATCCTGAGCAAAGCGAAGGATCTTCCACTTTTATGTTGCGAAGGATTATTGCAGATTCCAGTGTCCGTTTGTTCCTTGAGACGGCGTCATGGCTTTGCATCCCGGATCGCCGGGCCTACTCCAGCGGGGCGGAATCCCGGTAGATCAGCTCCGTCTCGGTATGCACGATGCGGTAGTTCAGGTGGGGCTCCTCGATGCGGGAGAGCAGCAGCTGCATCGCCGCGATGGCCATGATCTGGGTGTGTATGTGGACGGTGGTCAGGGAAGGTGTCATGATGCGGGAATTGGGGGCGTCGTCGAAGCCGCAGAACAGCACGTCTTCCGGCACCGACTTGCCCAGCTTGCGCAGCGTGTAGATGGCGTCGTCCGCGATGAAGTCGTTGGCGCATATGAACACGTCCGGGAAATCGGGCAGGGCGTTCAGAGCCTGGCTGATCTGTTCCGGGTCCAGCGTCTTGATGCAGAAGCGCTCGTCCACCGGGACACCCGCCATGAGCATGGCGCATTGGAAGGCGGCGTAACGCTCGAAGAAGGACTGGCAATGCTCGTAGTCCCCGATGAACCCGATCCTGCGCTTGCCCCGGGCCAGCATGTCGTTGACGAACCGGGTGATGGCGGTGGTGTTTTCCATGTACAGCTGGTCGGCGGGCAGGCTGGCGCCGTCCCGCTTGTGGGGGCCGTCCACGAACAGCACCGGCAGGTCGAGGGCGCAGATCATCTCGTCATAGGCCTGGTCGAACATCTCGATGCAGATGACGGCGCGGGCCTGCTCCGGTACGAAGGTGACCGGCAGCGAACGCTCCTCGAAGTTGGAGCGCTCGACGCGATGGGTGGTCAGGCTGTAGCCCATCTGGGACAGCTCCATCTTCAGCTTGTCCAGCATCAGCGAGGCGAAGTGAGCGGGCGCGATGACATTCCCGCACAGCAGCGCGATCTCGCCCTTGCTCTGCGGCGCCTCCTGCTCCTGGGGCCTGGCGGTCTGTGCCTTTATATAGGAGAACTGCTTGTAGCCCATCTCGGTGGCCTTTTGCAGTATCTTTTCGCGGGTCGCTTCAGCAAGGCCATCGGTGTTGTTGATGGCCTTGGACACGGTATTGCGCGAGATGCCCAATTCGTCCGCGATATCCTGAATCGTTACCTTTTTCATCTGTTGCTCCTTCATTGCTATATTTGTATTGTAGCATACAAAAAAGCAAAATTCAATGAGTGTCGCAACGGTTTGTTCCTTTTACATTTTCGTGGCATCTCAATGCGTGTGCAGATTGGTAAATGCCGTCATGCCGCCGGCGCATCGGCAGGCAAGGTGATTCCCGGTGCTCCATATGGCAGGAATTCCATTGATTTAGAGTCTGTTATAAATGCGCGTCAGGTGTTTTAGAAACAGACTCTGGTATGAACCTGGCGCTGCCGAAGTCGATGGAGGAATGCTTTCAGGGAATCGATGAAGGAATGCCTCCAGGAAAAAGCGCAGCCCCCGGATGATGATGGTCGATCGTCCGGGGGCTAATACTGTCTTGGCTTTATGGGACCGCGGCGATCAGTCCAACCGCGCGCTGGCATCCCGGATCAGTTCAATGATGGGCAGGTGCTGGGGACAGACGCCCTCGCACTGGCCGCAGGCAACGCAGTCCGCGGCGCGGCCGTGGCCCTGGCTGACGAGGCCCCTGTAGAATGCCTTCGGCCGGAATTCCTCCTGGTACAGCTTCATGGTGTTCACGGCGCGGAACACGTCGGGGATGGCAATGTTCATCGGACAGCCGTCGGTACAGTAGCGGCAGCCGGTGCACCCGATCTGCTCGACGCTCATCATGGTCTTCCGCACGTCTTCGACGACGGCCTTCTCCGCGTCGCTCAGCGGTTCAAAGCGCGCGAAGGTCGACAGGTTGTCCGCCATCTGCTCGGGGCTCGACATGCCGGAGAGCACGGTCATCACGCCGGGCAGCGAGGCGACGAAGCGCAGCGCCCACGAGGCGGCGGAGCTGTCGGGCCGAAGGACCTTGAACTGCGCCTCCAGATCGGGGGTCAGGCTGGCCAGCGTGCCGCCCTTGACGGGCTCCATGACGACGATGGGCACGCCCCGGCGGCGCAGGATCTCATACAGCCGGCCGGACTGAACGACCGGGTTCTCCCAGTCGGCGTAGTTCAGCTGGATCTGCACGAACTCCACCTCCGGGTGCGCGTCCAGCAGGGCCTCCAGGTACTCCGGGCTGCCGTGGAAGGAGAAGCCGAAGTGGCGGATTTTGCCCTGGGCCTTCTTTTCCATCGCCCAATCCCAGCAGTTCAGCCGGTCATAGGTCTGGCCGTTGCCGCCGTCCTCCACGGAGTGCAGCAGGTAGAAGTCGAACCAGTCCAGGCCGCACCGCTCCAGCTGTTCGTTCAGGATGTGGTCGCGGTCGGCCTCCGACTTCAGGCACCAGGCGGGCAGCTTGGTGGCCACGGTGAAGTTGTCCCGGGGATGGCGCTTCGCCAGGGCTTCCTTCACGATCCTTTCCGAATTGCCGCCGTGATACACGTAGGCGGTGTCAAAGTAATTGAGGCCCGCGGCCAGATAGGCGTCGACCATCCGGCAGACCTGGTCCAGGTCGATTTTTCCGTCCGCTTCGGGCAGGCGCATCAGCCCGAAGCCGAGCTTCGGCATGTGGTTCAGATCAATGCTCATTTTCATCTCTCCTTGGTGGTTCTGTGGAGCGAGCGCGCTCACGAGCGGCGCTTACGCCTGTCTTCCAAACTTCGCCTGGGGGGATTCGGGATCTATCTTCATCAACTCGATGCGGATGCCGTTGGGATCGGTCACCCAGGCCTGCCAGTTCAGGTCGACGCCCTGTCTGGGCTCCACATCGATCGGACAGCCCGTGCCGCGGATGCGCTCGACGGTCTGGAAGATGTCGTCCACCTCAAAGCAGAAGTGATTGAAGCCGATCAGCGTGTCCCGCCAGGGGTTTTCCTCGGCGCCGCCGTAGAAGAGCTCCAGGAATTGGCCCGGGGCGACGCCCAGGTAGACGATCCAGGGCGCGCCGGTCTCCGGGTGGTTGATCTCGAAGGCCTTTTTGAACCCCAGGGCTTCGGTGTAGAAGCGCAGGGATTCCTCCATGTTCCTGACGGTGACGGCGTTGTGTGCGATGCCTGTGATCATGTCGGTGTCCTCCTCCTTGAATTGGGTCCATCCGGTTTGCGGCCTGCGCCGGCGCGGGGCAACCCCGGACCCGGCGCGGCCATGCGGCATTACAGTTCGATCTCCTCCATGAGGCGGGGAATCCGACACTTGACCCTGTCCCCGTATTTCGCGTCCAGGTAGTCGGCGAAGGCGCCGGGATCGCCGGAGTTGTCGGCGAACATATCCCAGTGGCCGGGAAGGACCAGCCCGGGGCACAGCTCGCCGGCGAGGTCCGCCGCCTCCTGGAAGGTCATGTTGCCGATGCAGTTGCGCCGATACCGCGCGCCGTCCCTGCCGTTGATGGGCAGCAGCGCCGCGTCGATGGGCCCGAAGGCCCTCAGTCGGGGCAGCATGCCCTCATAGCGCAGGGTATCGCCCGCGTGATAGATCCGCCTGCCCTCACCTTCGATGATGTACTGGAGGCAGGGATGCCGCCCCTGCTCGTCTGGGGCGAGGAACTCATGGGCCGCGGGAATGGCGCGGATCGTGATGTCGCCGATCCGCACGCTCTGTTCCGCGTCGATGGGCAGAAGCCGGCCTTCCGGGATGCCGTCGGCGAGGATGGCCGGGAGGTGGACCGAAGGAAAGACGAACTTCGCCTCCGGGCAGGTCGCTCCCCAGACCCGCCACGCGCCGTGGTCGATGTGGTCCGAATGGTCGTGGGTGCCGGCAAAGCCGTCGACGTCCGCCACGCTCTCGGCGGCGATCGGCGGGGGATACCGGCGCTGCGGAGTGACGGAGGCAAAGTAATCGACGATAACGGTCGTTCCGCCCAGGCGGATTTTGAGGCCCATCTGGCCGAGCCATGTGATCGAAGCCATCTTCGGTTCTCCTTTCCGGATGCGGGCAGGGTTTCCTCCAGGGGATCGGCCGAAGCCTTGGAGCGGGCGATCCGACCGAAGGCCCCGTGATTTCTGATTGCATTATACAATTTTGGGGATATCCGCACAATCCCTTCAGAGAGGATGTGAGAAAAGATCAAGAAAAAATAAGATTTGTTCATTGAATTGTCGAGGCGATGGATGTAAGGTACATGGGATTGAGCCATTATCGTACGATGGGGGGAAGCGAACGTGATGCGTTCCAGGACCATGAACATGAGCCAGGGCAGGCCGCTGAAGCTGCTGGCCCTGTTTGCCATTCCGCTGCTCGTAGGGAATCTGTTCCAGCAGGCCTACAACCTGGCGGATTCCATCATCGTGGGGCGGTTCATTGGCGCGGGAGCGCTGGCGGCGGTGGGCGCTACGAGTTCCATATCCTTCCTGTTCTTCTCAGTGTGCAACGGCATCAGCAGCGGCGGTGGCATCGTCACGGCACAGTACTTCGGCGCCGGAGATGACGACAGGGTGCGCCGCGCCATCGTGAATTCAGCATACATCATGTTTGTGACCTCCCTTGTCATGGGCGGCATCGCCTTTGCGCTGACCCCCACGGCCCTGCGCCTGATGGGCACGCCCGGGGACATCCTGCCGGACGCCGTCACCTACATGCGCATGACCTGCCTCAGCGTGCCGCTCATTGCGGTGTACAATTATGCCGCCTCCATGCTGCGGGCCCTGGGAGACTCCCGGACGCCGCTGTACTTCCTGGTGGTGGCCTGCCTGTTGAACGTGGCGCTGGACCTGCTCTGCGTGCGCACCCTGGGCCTGGGCGTGTTCGGCGCTGCGCTGGCCACGATGCTGGCCCAGCTGCTGGCGGGCGTGGGCTGCCTGGCCTTCGCGCTGCGCACCAATCCCTATTTCACGCCTGACCGCAGCCGGCTGGGCGTGGACTGGGAGATCATTCGCCACGCGGTGCGCCTCGGCCTGCCCCTGGCGCTGCAGTGGTCCATGATCGCCGTCTCCACGACGGCGCTCCAGACGGTGGTCAACCGCTTCGGCACCGCGGCGGTGGCGGCGTTTACCGCGACGACCCGCATCGAACAGCTGACCCAGCAGCCCTTCGGCTCGCTGGGCATGGCGCTGTCCACCTACGCCGGGCAAAACTACGGCGCGCGCCGCCTGGACCGCGTCCGGGAGGGCCTGCGGGACGCCATGCTGGCCATGGCCCTGTTTTCCGGGGCGATGCTGGTCGTGATGCAGCTGCTGGGGCCCGCCATCGTCAAGGCCTTTGTCAGTGATGGCGAGGTGGTGGCGCTGGGCGGAAGGGCGCTGCGGTTGACCAGCTGGTTCTATGTATTCCTGGGCACGATCTACATGACCCGTGGCACGCTCAACGGCGTGGGAGACACCCTGTTCTCGTTCATCAACGGCATCATCGAGATGCTGTGCCGCATCCTCCTGCCCATGGGGCTGACGCTGATTCCCTCGGCAGGTGTGTGGGCCATCTGGTGGACGGCGGGGCTGACCTGGACCATCAGCGCCCTGGCGTGCCTGCTGCGCTATTTCTCGTGGAGCGGGAAGCGCGCGGGGACGGTGTTGACCGCGGCAGCCTTCGCGACTGGCGGGACGAACGCGCTTTCGGTGCGAAATAAAATCAAACCTGTGGACAATGGAAGGATTCTGCGGTAAAATGATATCAGGCGGCATGTCGGACCGAGGCGCGGCTTCGGGCAGCCGGCGGCTGGAGAGGATTTGAGAGCCATGGAGCGAATACAGTCGGTATTCAGGCCCGAGTCGAAATACAGGGCGTTCTTCCTGTCCGTGGTCACCTTTGGGCTGGCCTACGGGCTGTACAAGGGCGTGATCGACAACTACCTGGCGGAAGTCGTGGGCATGTCCGGCTTCGACAAGGGCGTTTCGGAGTTCTTCCGCGAGCTGCCGGGCCTGATGCTGGTGTTCATACTGGCGGCGCTGTACACCTTCTCTGCGGAGCGGATCTACCGGCTCGGCGCGGTGTTCATGCTCCTCGGCATGGCGGCGCAGGCCGTGGTGCCCAGCAGCCGCGTGCTGGTGATCCTGTGCATATTCGTGTATTCCCTGGGCGACCACATGCAGCTTGGCATGCGCAACACGCTGTCCCTCCAGTATTCCCGGGAGGGATGCGGCGGCGAGGCGCTGGGGATGCAGAACGCCGCCCAGCAGGTGGGCACGCTGGCGGGCTATCTGGTGGTGATCGCCGCGTTTTTCATGGTGAAGGACGCGCCCTGGCTGTACCGGGCGGCCTTTGCCGTCAGCGCCGGTATCATCGGCCTGGGCTGCGTTGCCAGCCTGCGCATGACCGGCGAGAGCGTCGCCGACGCGCACAAGCGCCGCTTCTACTTCCGCAGGAAATTCGCCAAGTACTACATGCTGGAGGTGTTCTACGGGGCGCGCAAGCAGGTGTTCTTCACCTTCGGCCCCTACGTGCTGGTGCTGTTCTACAGCGCGAACGCCATGGTGATCAGCGCGCTGTTCGCCCTGTCGGCGGTGTGCGGCTTTTTCGCGTCGCCGCTGGTGGGGAAGATCATCGACCGGCTGGGCTACAAGGTCGTCATGATCTCCGACACGCTGATCCTGGTCGTGGTCTGCTTCTTCTACGGCTTCGCCCACCACATCTTTCCGAGGAACGTGGCCTTCGTCGTGTGCTGCCTGAACTACATCCTGGATTCAGTGATCTCGCTGGCCTCCATGGCCTCGAATGTCTACGTGCAGGACATCTCCGACAGCGCGGAGGAGGTGCGGGCGACGATCTCGACGGGCGTGTCGGTCAACCACCTCATCACCATACTGATCGCCCTGTTCGGCGGCTGGATCTGGCAGGCGCTGGGCATCGAGACGCTGTTTATACTCTCCGCCGTGCTGGGCCTGTGCAACAGCGCCTACGCGGCGACGATCAAGACCGGCAGGAGGGCGGCGTAGCCCGACAGACGGGGTGAAGGCGAGCAAATGTTCCTGGCAGGGGGCCGGTTCACAGGGCAAGACGCGCCTACGAGCGCGATAGGGCAGGCAGAAAACGGGTTTGACGCCCGTTTCATGCGCAATAAAATGACAAAAGGAAGGGAGACGGTATCATGAAGGAATGGCTGGAGCGGCTGACAGAGGCCCAGAGGGCGAAGTTCGCCGAGCTGGGGGAGCACATCTCGCTGGTCATGCTCGCCAAGTTCTGCGAGGACGAGGGACTGGAGCTGCCGGACGTGGAAATAACGACCAAATAATCTCCGCCCAAACGGCGGGACCGGCGCAGCGCATAACACCCCATCTGCCGGCGGCATTGCCGCCCGCAGATGGGGTGCTGTGCTTTTTCTCATGGCAGGGCGCGCTTGCGGCGGCCGGATTATGCCGGGTCTCCGTCGATCCACCGGTCCAGCGCCTCGTCGTCGTATTCCACGCGATCCGAGAACGCCCGGGCCCTTTCGATGAGCGTGGAGAGGTCGCCGTCCGTCCAGCCGCCCGCGATCTCCGCGTAGGCGCGGCGGATGAAGTCGACGCGCTCTTCCAGGCGGCCGTCGTACAGTGCGTCGGGCAGGTGGCGAAAGATCAGCGTCTCCAGGAGGCGGGCTTTCGGGCCTTCCTCCTGTATGGAGGAAAGCCACTGCCCGCGCAGATCGAACAGGTATTGCTCGTCCTCCGTCGGGGTTTCTTCGGCGCTCCCCTTCAGGCGGATCAGCCGCAGGGGATGGGGCCAGGACAGGATCAGGCGCGCGGCCTCCTCGCAGACCAGCCCGAGCCCCATCTCCACCCGGGAGGAGAAGTAGTTCCTGAACCGGGGGTGATCCCGGCAGATCTGGCAGAGCGCGCCTTCGCCCTCGTGAAGGATCAGGTCGCACAGGTTGTCGCCGTTGAGCAGCGGACAGCGCTCGCCCTCGGCCAGGATGAAGTGGGGCGCGCCTTCGCGGCTGACGCACCGACGGACGCGGTCGCCGAAGGCCCCGGGCAGCCCGGCGTAGCGGGCGAGGCTCTCCGCGTCGATGTCGATCTCCCAGCCCGCGCAGCAGGTGTGGACGCACCGGGAGGCGATGCAGTGAAAGGCCGGGTAGTAGTCCGGCACATAGAGGTTCATGGCGCTGTCGTGTTCGTTCATGCGATCGCCCTTCCCGCCCGAACGCTCGGGCGGCGCCTTCCTGTCGGAGGGCGCCTTTCGTTTCTCCGCTCCCCGGATGAGTTCCACGAGGGTTTCGCGCAGCCAGGCCGGCTCCACGGGCTTCGACAGGTGGGCGTTCATGCCGACCTGAAGCTCCGCGCAGTCCTTTTCTCTGTAGAACCGCCCCGGCGGGCGCCGGATCTATCCTGCGCGGCCCGCGCCTTGCGGCGGCGGATCCGGAGAAGCGCGTTTTGATTAGAGTGTGTTTCTAAAATGAGGCATGTGCAGTTTCGAGTGGATTGGGCTGCATTTCAAGGCGATTTTCCGCAGGCTTAGTGGTGCTAAGTCAAGGGAAATCAACGCAGAAATGCAGTTCAGGACGCCGAAAATGCGTCTTGATGAATTTAGAAACACACTCTAATCCTTGTTTGTATTATACCAGCGGAACCCGTCCAAATCAACCGTACGGACAGGCTTACCATCGCGCCCGGCGGGAGCAAGGCCGCTGCGACGCGGAGCGGGGGACGGTCATTGACAACGGCTGGCGGCCATGCTATCATTTGTACAATCAATAATGAATTGGGACACTGGACCGGCGGCGCGGCTATAGCCGCCGGTTTGACGACGGATTGGAGGACGAGAGCGTGATTTCTTTTTTGCAGATGAACGTGCATGCCGGTGAGCTGCTGTTTGAGGACGACTTTCCCACGGGCGACCTTGGGGACCGTTGGGAGGTCTCCGGAGGAGAATGGCAGGCGCGGGACGGCGTGCTGACGGGGCGGTTTCGCGGCAACGGCGGCGGGCTGATCTACTCCCGCGCGGCGTTTCCCGGCGACGTCCTGCTGGACTTCACCGGCAGGATGCTCTCGCCCTGCGACAACGACCTGAACTTCACCTTCCGCGCGGACGGCTGGGACTACGTGAACAACGACGCGCACATCGGCTATGTCGGCGGGCTGAACGGTTGGTGGACGAAGTGCGCGGGCCTGGAGCGCTATCCAAGCTGCGACCTGCGGGCGCTGTGCGGCTTCAGGGCCGAGCCGGACCGGGACTACCACATCCAGACGGGCATCGTGGACAACATCTGCTTCCTGGCCGTGGATGGCGAACCGATCCTGGTGCTGTCGGACCCCGACCCCATCGTCGCGCCGGACTGCGCGCGGGTCGGACTGGGGACCTACTGCTCGCAGATCGAGTTCAGGCGGTTCAGGGTGTACCGGGCGGTGAAGGAGACCGTGGAGCGCAGCTACACGGCCCGGTTTTAATCGGATGGGAAAGGGCGGTCCCCGGAAAGGGACCGACCGTGGAGCGCGTCGCTCTGGAAATAGGCGGCGCGCCTTGTTCTGCCACCTCGCCGCCCCTGCCGCGGCGGCGTCAGGCCAGTTCCTGCATGCGCGCGCGATAGCAGCGCAGGAAATAGAGCAGCTCCGAGACGCCGGTGATCGTCCAGCTGAATATGTAGAGCAGGTACAGCGAGAGGATCGTGTGAAAGTGGGCGAACACGGTGAACACCCAGACCACGCGGAACACGCAGGAGCCGAGTATGACGATGATCATGGGCACGAAGCTCTTTCCCAGGCCCCGGGAGGCCGCGATGGTGCAGTCCATCAGCGCGGAGAAGGCGTAGGAGCAGCCCATGACCCGCAGGCGGATCAGCCCGGCTTCGGCCACCGCCGCGTCCTTGGTGAACAGCGACAGGAACTGGCGACCGAGGAGCACCAGCGCGCCGCTCATGACCGCCGCGATGCCAAAGGACAGCGAGAGGCACAGGATATAGCTCCTGCGGACGCGGTCCCGCTTGCGCGCGCCGAAGTTGCGGCTCATGAAACTGGCGCAGGCGGTGTAGACGGCGGCCATCACGTCGTAGACGAGGGCGTCGGCGTTGGCCGCGGCGGCGTTGCCCTCCACCATCACGGCGTCGAAGGTGTTCACGCCCGCCTGGATGAACAGGTTTGCGATGGCGAAGATGGCGTTTTGCAGGCCGGAGGGCACGGAGATGCCCAGCACCTGGCGGCACTTGTCCGGGTGAAGCCGGAGCAGCCCGCGGTGCAGCCCGTAGGACTCGTGGCGGTGGGACAGGGATAGCACGATCAGCCCTGCGGACACGTACTGGGAGAGGGCCGACGCCAGCGCCACGCCCGCCTCGGCCATGCCGAAGCCGATGACGAACAGCAGGTTCAGAACCACGTTCAACGCGCCGGCGATGGACAGGAACATCAGCGGGCGGCGCGTATCCCCCGCGGCGGAGAGTACGCCGTTGCCGAAATTGAACAGGGCAAGGGCGGGCATGCCCAGCAGGTAGATGCGAAGATAGCGGATCGCGCCGTTCAGCAGCACGTCCTTCGTGCCCAGCAGCATCAGCAGCGCCGGCGCGAACGCGATGCCCACCATAAGCAGCAGGACCCCGGTGAACAACAGCAGCAGCGCCGAGGTGTGCACCGTCTCTGATACGTCCCGGTGGCGCTCCGCGCCCAGGTAGCGCGCCACGGTCACGTTGACGCCGCTGCCCATGCCGATCATGAAGCCGGTGAACAACGATACCAGGATCGTCGTGGACCCCACCGCGCCGAGGGCCTCGGCCCCGGCGAAGCGCCCGACGACGGCGATGTCCGACATGTTGAACAGCACCTGCAGCACGTTGGAAAGCATCAGCGGCAGGCTGAAGCGCACGATGGATGAAAACAGCGGTCCCTCCGTCAGGGAAAGGCTGCGGGTATTGAACATAGCGGCGATTCCTCCCATTCCAAGGCACTATTATAGCCTTCGTCGACAGGAACGCTACCCGATTCCGTTTAAATGTTGTGTACGATAAAATGATTGTCGGCGCGTCCCTGAACGCTTCGCTAAGCCTGCGGCAACAGGACTCGCCGACCCGGAAAACGCTTCGTTTTCCCGATCATGAATAATTTAAACAAACTCCCGCGGGCGGCGCGGAAGGCCGGCCCGCGGGCGAGGGACGCGCGGCGTCAGGAGATCACCGTGTTGTCGTCGGTCAGCGTGGTGACGCTGTCCGGGAAGTCGATGGTCTGCTTGGGGGTGATCCTGACGCGCTCTGCGCGGAGGTTCTCCACGGCCTCCGGGCGCAGATCGGCGTTGGCGGCGACGATGTCCAGGTCCTCGAGGGCGAAGTCCTTCAGGTGATAGTGGGCCTCGTCCGCGCGGACGTTGAAGAAGGTGTCGCACTCGAACCGGCAGTTCCTGACGGTGACGTGCTCGCAGGCGGAGATGGGCATGTCCTCCCGTCCCTGGCGGTCGTAGAACTGGGACCAGGGATTGATGTTGATGAAGTTCGCGGCCTTTCCGCGGATGTTCTCCACCAGCACGTGCTCGTAGCGCTGGGGCGTGTCCGGGCGCAGCTTCATCCACAGCAGGTTGTATCCCGTGCCCACCTCGATGTTGCGGAACACCACGTTGCGGGTGTGGATGTTCTCGGAGCCGAAGGTCAGGCAGCCGTGGCAGAAGCCGTAGACGCAGTCCTCGATCAGGATGTTCTCGTTCGCGCCGTTCTCCGGCTGCTCGTCCGCCCAGGCGCCCTTGCCGCCCTTGAGGGCCACGGCGTCGTCGTTGACGGCCATCGTGCAGCCCTTCACCAGCACGTCCGTGCAGGCGTCGATGTCGATGGCGTCTGAGCTGGGCGCGCCCACCGGCTCGTGGGGCGAGAGGATGCGGCAGCCGACGTACTTCACCCGGCGGCACTTGTACAGGTGGTTGGTCCAGAAGGGCGCGTTTTGCAGCGTCACGCCGGTCACCAGCACGTTCTCGCAGCGGGCGATGTACACCAGCCGGGGGCGCTGGGTGTCCTTGTTGGTGCACTGGGGATTCCAGGCGCGGCGCAGCCAGAAGTCCTGCCAGTACCTGAGGCCGTTGCCGTCGATGACGCCCTCGCCGGCGATGGTGAAGCCGTCGAGGCCCTCCGCGTTGATCAGCGCCGGGAAGTACAGGCAGTTCTGCCCCTCGATGCGGGTCTCGCACAGGGGGAAGTCGCGGATGTCGTCGCTGCCTATCAGCGTCGCCCCGGCGCAGAGGTACAGGTGGACGCCCTGCCGGAAGTGCAGCGCGCCGGAGAGATACGTGCCCTCCGTCACGACGATCACGCCGCCGCCCTCCGCCGCGGCCCGGTCGATCAGGGTCTGGATCGCCGCCGTCTGGAGCGTGCCGTCCCCCGGAATGCCCCACTCGTCAAAGCGGTACGGCCTGCCCAGGGCGTCGAGGGTGACCTTCGGGATCTCGGAAAACCAGGGGTCCATGGCGCTGCCGTCCGGAAAGAATCGGCTGTTCTCCATTGCAAGTCATGCTCCCTTCTCGGGTCGAGTCGGTTGAACCGTGTCTGTTTCACCGCCATTGTACCACAGCTTCCGCCTTTTACCAAGCCCGGGGTGGCGGGAGAGGCGGCCGCACTCTGTTATTTTTTGAAACCGCCCGCGCCGGTCGCTTTACAGATAATGCCCGTCACAGTATAATCAAGGAAATGCAATGGGGAATCCCCCGCACGCGGGGGCCCCGGATGGCGAGGACATGCGATGAAGCTGAACGAGGGCTGCGCGAAGTGCCTGATGGACAAGCAGCGGGAGAAGTGCGCGGACGAGGGATACCTTTCGGAGGTCCGGCGGCTGCTGGAGGATCGGCGGGAGGACGACTGCTCGCCCTACATGGTGTATCTCTTCAACGAGGCCTACGCCCGGCGGTTTGGCCCGGGCAAGGACTACGGCGCGATCAAGCGGCAGTACAACGACCTGGTGCTGGGCATGGAGGCGCGGCTGCGCGACCGGCTTCGCGCCGAGGAGGACCCCCTGGCGGCGTCGCTGGCGCTGGCGCGGATCGGGAACTACATAGACTTCGGCGCGCTGGAGTCCGTGGACGCGGAGACCTTCCTGTCGCTGTTCGAGGACCTTTCCTTGAGCGAACGGGACGGGGCGGTCTACGATTCCTTCCTGCGGGCCTGCGCCGACGGGCAGCGCTTTCTGCTGATCTGCGACAACTGCGGGGAGATCGCCCTGGACAAGCTGTTCCTGGAGCAGCTGCACGCCCGCTTTCCCGCGCTGGAGCTGACGGCGATGGTCCGGGGCGGCGACGTGCTGAACGACGCCACCGCAGAGGACGCCGAATACGTGGGCATCGACCGGCTGGCCCGGGTCGTCTCCAATGGCCTGCCCATCCCGGGGACGGTGGTCAAGGCCCTCTCCCCGCAGGCGCGGGCGGCTCTGGACGGGGCGGACGTGATCCTGGCCAAGGGCCAGGGCAACTACGAGTCGCTGTCCGGACAGGGGCGGCGCGTGTTCTACGCGTTTTTGTGCAAGTGCGCGCTGTTTACGACGCGCTTTAAGGTGCCAAAGCTGACGGGCATGCTGGTGGAGGAAGAATGACAGGGCTCCAAGGGAGCGCAAAGGTGGCGGCGGAATGATCATCACCCGGGCACAACTGAACAACTATCGCAGCTACATTTCCTGCGAGCTCGTGCCCTGCGAGGGCGTGAACGTGCTGCTGGGCGACAACGGCCAGGGCAAGACCAACGTGCTGGAGGCGCTGTACGTGTGCTGCACGGGGCGCTCCCACCGCACCCGGCAGGACCGGGAGCTGATCCGCTGGGGCGAGGACTTCGCCTCGGTGAAGGTGGAGGCCCAGCGCCGGGACGGCTCCCACGAGGTGGAGATCCTGATGCCCGCCCTGGGACGGCGCAGGATCAAGATCGCCGGGCAGGAGATCTCCCGCTCCGGCGAACTGATGGGTCACGTCACCGGCGTGCTGTTCTCCCCGGAGGACCTGCGCACCGTGAAGGACGGCCCCGCCGAGCGCCGCCGCTTCGTGGACATGGCCCTGTCGCAGATCAAGCCTGCCTATTACTACGCCCTGCAGCGCTACGCCCGGGCCCTGAAGCAGCGCAACGAGGCGCTGAAGGCCGTCGCCGCCCAGCCCGCCTTCATGGCCACGCTGGACGCCTGGGACGAGCAGCTGGCCACGGCGGGTGCGGAGCTGATGCGGCACCGCAGGGCCTACGTGGAGCAGCTGAGCCGTACGGCCTCGGAGACCCACAGGAGCATCGCCGACGGGCGGGAGAAGCTGGAGATCCGTTACCTGCCCAGCGTGACCATGGGGGACGACGTGCAGTCCAACCTGGAGGCGCTGTTCGGCGCCCGGGAGAACGACGTCCGCCGGATGACCACCACCGTGGGCGCCCACCGGGACGACGTGCAGATCCTGGTGGAGGGCCGGGATGTGCGGGCCTTCGGCTCCCAGGGGCAGCAGCGCACCGCGGCGCTGTCCATGCGGCTTTCCGAATTGGACGTGATGCGGGAACAGCTGGGCGAGTGGCCCATGCTGATGCTGGACGACGTGATGAGCGAGCTGGACCCCGGCCGCCGCCGCCAGCTGGTCAGCCACCTGAAGGGCATACAGACCTTTATCACCTGCACCGACGCCGAGGACCTGGCCGGGGCCGAGGTGGGCAGGGCCTGGCGGGTGGAGAACGGAGAACTGAGAGAGGCCTGATGGAAAGGCGAATAAAGTGAAGGCGGGATCGGAGGCTCCGGTCCTGCCTTCACTTTATGCGTCGATCTCCACGCGGCCCTCCTCCAGCAGGACGACCCTGCCGGTGATGGTCAGCATGGTCAGCGCGCCGCTCGCGTCCAGCCGGGCCCGCGCGGTGATGCTGCCTCCGGGCTGGAGGACGTCGACCTCGCGGTCCCGCCCGTCCCGGACGGCCAGCCAGCCGCCCACGGCGGCGGAGCCGCTGCCGCAGCCGTGCTCCCGCACCAGCGTGCCCGCGCTGGGCACGTACACCAGCGGGTCGATGGTGGCGGCGGCCTCGTCCCAGAGCAGCGCGCCCAGGGCGTCAGCGGCGATCTGCCGGTTCCACTCCGGCAGGCGGCGGCGCAGCTGGGCCTCGTCCAGCCCCGCCCCCGCGGGAAGGAGCAGGTGGGTGATGCCGGGCATCTCCACGGCGGGGACCGTCATGCTGCCGCCGTCCACGAGGATCTCGCGCAGCCCCAGCCGGGTGGGCAGGGGCATCCGCACGGTGCCGATCCAGCCGTCCGCCTCCCGCCGGATGCGGCAGGGGACGGGGGTGTCGCAGCCGGAGACCTCGATCACCGGCTCCGAGACCGCGCCGGGGGCGAGCCCCGCATCGCGGCACAGCACCGCGCCCAGGGACATGGAGGCGTTGCCGCAGAACTCGCCGCCCATCATCTGCAGGCGGGCGCAGGCGCGGGGGTCGGCGGCGGGCTCCACATAGCCCACCTGCTCGCCGCCCACGGCCTTTAGCAGCCTGGCCGCGACGGCGGCCTGCCTGTCGCGGGGGACGTGGCTCGTGACCAGCAGCGTGATGTTGCCCGTGGGACTGAGCTTGATGTAGTCGATCGTCATGGCGTGCCTCGCGTGGTTTTCCCGCCGGGGGGCGGCGGGAGGATGGGTTGCGCTATCAGTTAAAGCGGCTGAGGAACTGCATTGTGCGCTCGTGCCGGGGATTGTTGATGATCTCCTTCGGGTCGCCCTGTTCCACGATCACGCCGTCGTCCATGAAGATCACGTGGTCGGAAACGTCCCGGGCAAAGGCCATCTCGTGGGTGACGATGACCATCGTCATGTGCTCGGCGGCCAGGGCGCGGATGACCTTCAGGATCTCGCCGGTCAGCTCCGGGTCCAGGGCGGAGGTGGGCTCGTCGAAGAAGAGTATCTTCGGCCGCAGCGCCAGCGCCCGGGCGATGGACACGCGCTGCTGCTGGCCGCCGGAGAGCTGGTAGGGGTAGGCGTTCTCCCGGTCGGAGAGGCCCATCTTCGCCAGCAGGTCCCGGGCGGTGGCCAGCACCTCGGCCTTGTCCCGCTTCTGGATCAGCGTGGGGGCCTCGGTGATGTTCTTCAGCACCGTGTAGTGGGGAAAGAGGTTGAAGTTCTGGAACACCAGCCCGAAGCAGGAGCGAATCTCCTTCAGCTCCGCCGGGGAGGCGTACATGGAGGCGCCGTTCACCTCGGTGACGGCGGATTTGCCCAGGTATTTCAGGGTGCCGCCGTTCATGGTCTCCAGCAGCGTCGCGCAGCGCAGCAGCGTGGACTTGCCGGAGCCCGAAGGCCCGATGATGGAGACCACCTGGCCCTGGCTGACGGTGAGGGAAATGTCCCTGAGCACCTCCATGCCGCCGAAGCGCTTGCGGCAGTGCTCGATTTCGAGTATCTTCATGGTCGGTCCTTTCCGGCGCGGCGCAGGGAGTGGCCGCGCTGTGGGATGATGTCTTGCGCTGTTTTCAGCGATAGTAGCTCATGGCCTTCTCGCAGCGGGACATGGCGAAGGCCACCACCGTGTTCATCAGGTAGTAGAACGCGCCTGCGATGACGAAGGGCATGAAGCTGGACTGGCTGTTGGCGATCTGCTTGCCGATGGAGAACATCTCCATGTAGGCCAGCGTGAAGGCCATGGAGGTGTCCTTCACCAGGGTGATCACCTCGTTGGTGACGCTGGGCAGGATGTGCTTGACCACCTGGGGCAGTATGATGCGCAGGAAGGTCTGGGACTTGCTGTAGCCCAACACGTGGGCGGCCTCATACTGGCCCACGGGCATGGCTTCGATGCCACCGCGGTAGATCTCGGCGAAGTAGGCCGCGTAGTTCAGCGAGAAGGCGATGATGATGGCCAGCAGCTTTTCCTTCACCAGCAGCGTGACGCCGAACAGGTAGAAGGGCCCGTAGGCCACGGCGATCAGCTGGAGCATCAGCGGGGTGCCGCGCAGCAGCGATATGAAGCCCCGGGTGATGTTTTTGACGACGGCGTTCTTCGACATGCGCATCAGCGCCACCACCAGGCCCAGGGGCAGGGAGAACAGCAGCGTGAGGAAGAAGATGGCGCAGGTCCTGCCGAGGCCCTCGCTCATCTTGGTGATCATTGCGATGAGTGTCATGAAAGGCGGCTCCTTACGGGTTATCAGGGCTGTTCATAGACGCAATCAAAGGGCGCGCCGGGGAGACGGGCCCTTTGATGGTTTTTCGGAAATGGAAGCGGTTATTCGGCGGCCAGGCACAGCGCGGCGGTGTCCAGGCCGTACTTCTCGGCCAGCTGCACATAGGTGCCGTCCTCGACCAGCTGCATGAAGGCGCCTTCCACCTGGGAGCACATCTCTGCGTCGGCCTTGCGGAAGCAGATACCGTACTTCTCGGCGGCGAAGGGCTCCTCGACGGTGTAGTAATCGTCGCCGTACTCGGCGATCTTGCCGTTGGCCACGCCGATGTCGATGGCGATGGCGTCGATGGCGCCGGCCATCAGCTCGGTGAAGGCCACGTTGTAGTTCTCATAGCGCACCAGCTCGCCGAAGGAGGCGCCGAAGTCCGCGGCGTCGCCGCCGTCGCTCAGCAGGATGTCCGCGGAGGTGCCCAGCTGCACGCCCACGACCTTGCCGGCCACGTCGTCCAGGGTCTCGATGCCGCTGCCGACCTTGGTGAGGATCATCTGGGAGTTGTCGGAATAGGCCATGGAGATGGTGTAGGCCTCGGGGTCGATCACGTCGATGGTCAGGCCGGACCAGATGCAGTCGATCTCATTGGCGTCCAGCTGGATCAGCTTGGTGTCCCAGTTGATGGGCACGATCTCCAGGTCCCAGCCCAGGATCTCGCAGACCTTCTGGCACATCTCCACGTCGTAGCCGGTGTAGCTGCCGTCGTCGCCCATGTAGGAGTAGGGCGGATACTCGGCGTCAATGCCCATCTTGAAGGCGCCTTCCGCGCTGGCGCAGGCGATCAGCGCAAACATCAAAACCAGGATCATGGCCAGGAGCTTCTTCATATTCGTTTCCTCCAAATCAAGTGAGATTGATGCTGTTAGTTTAACACTTTATCTTGCTAAAGTACAGATGCAACGCGTTATATTTATATTAAATGCATTGGAAGCCGGCGGGCGGCAGGGGCTTTGGATGTCCGCGAAGGGCGGGAAGACAGAATTCAGGGTCCATCCGCGTGGGGATGGACCCTGAAATGCCGAAGGGGCAGGGAAGTGTGTTTTTTTCAGTTCCTGTACACGTCGCAGTACAGCCAGCCGTCGGACACATAGGTGTAGAAGGTGAGGCTGCCGCCGCCGGTGTACTTGAAGGAGAAGTCCCGCCCCGAGGAGTAGTCGGTCAGTATGGCGTCGGAGGAGCTGGCCACGTAGCGCTGGTTGTACTTCTTGCCGTAGGTGGATTTTTCCACGATGGAGATGTCGTCCATGTCCTTGATCGCCAGCCACAGCACGCTGGCCACCTGGGCCACGCCGCCGCCGGTGACCTTTTTGCCCCGGCCGTTGGTGGCGCGCTTGTAGCCGTAGGACTTGGTGCGCGGGCCGACGACCTCGTTGAAGGAGAAGATGTCGCCGGTCTGCAGGGTGGTGTCGCTGATGCAGTCCGCGGCAAGCTCCACGTTGTGCAGCACGTTCTCCTCGCCGCCGCAGTTCAGGCATGCGGAGGCGGCGAACGTGCGGGTCGGCGTCGCGGTGGCTGCCGGAGGCCCGGCGGGGGCGATGAACCACTGGCCGCCGATGTCGGCGTCCGCCTCGGGCGCGGAGGTGGCGGAGGGGAACTCGACGAAGAAGTCCGCGCCGGAATTGCCGTTTCCGGCGTCCGCGCCGACGGTGATGGAGCAGTAGACATAGCTGTCGTTCGCCCACATCTCGATGGTCATGACGTCGGCGTAGTTGGTGAAGCTGAAGTCGATGCCGGCGTCATAGTCCACGATGACGGCCTGGCTGCCGTCCAGCACGTAGCTGTCGGTGAAGCGGCTGCCGTAGGTGCGCACGGTGTCAAAGTCGATGTGCCCGCGCACCTCCTGCAGGGCCAGGTACAGCGTGGTGGCCACCTGGGCCACGCCGCCGCCGGTGACGCTGACGCCCCGGCCGCTGGGGGCGGTCTGGTAGCCCCGGCTCTGGGTGCGGGCGCCCACCGTCTCGTTGAAGGAGAAGCGGCCGCCGTAGGGGATGGTGACGCCGTTGACGGCCTCGACGGCCAGGCTGATGTTGTTGCGCTTGGCCGTTCCGGAGCCGGAGAGCGGCGTGCGGTCGCTGTAGTACTCTGAGGCCGAGGCGTATGTAAGCGTGCCCAGGCCCGCGAGCAGCAGGCACAGGATCAATGCCGCGGCGGTGAACCTTTTCAGCATGGCGTATACCTCCCTTCCTTTTCTGCCGCTTGGACGGCGGGACCCCGTGAAAAGTTCCGGGCCTTCGGGATCAATGTCACTAAGATAGGGCAACGAGGGGCACGAACAAGCGAGTTCGTGCTCCT
>JAUMVG010000144.1 GCA_030530315.1 Clostridia bacterium
TGCTCCTTTTGTCTACCTCGTTTCTGTCAATCCCACAACTTTCCGTGATGAACCTGAAATATGGCCAAGTGCCGGTGGCATCCGTTCAATGGTGCCGCCGGCACTTTGTGTGTGCGCCGGGCATGGCGTGCATCTGACCGGTGGAGGTTCGGTCGCGGGTATTTACCGCCAGGCGTAGCGAACCGCAAGCCGCTGCCGGCAACGTCAACGGGAGAGGAACTGCATCTCCCAGCATTTAGAAACACACTCTAATAATATGGGCTTGACAGACAGGGCCGTGGAGTATATAATAACATTTGTTATATTACATTCGTTATGGAGGTAATGCCATGCCGCCAAGGGCAAAGATCAGCCGGGAAGCCATTATAGAGGCCGGGCTGGCGCTGGTGCGACGGGAAGGCGCGGAGGCACTGAACGTCCGGCGCGTTGCCGCCGAGCTGGGTTGTTCCACGCAGCCGGTGATGTACCAGTTTCCGACGATGGCCGATTTGAGGGACGCCATCTACCGCTCCGCTGACGCATGGCACTCGCAGTTCCTGATGGCCCCCGAGCCGGATGTCGATCCATTGCTCAGCATCGGCCTGCGCTATGTCCGCTTCGGCGCCGAGGAGAGGCACCTGTTCCGCTTTCTGTTTCAGTCGGATCAATATGCCCACATGGACATACGGGAGCTGCTTGCGGCCTACGACGCGCCTCTCGCCCCGGTCTACGCGGTGCTCCAGGCGGAGGCGGGGTGTGGTCCGGAGCAATGCCGGGCCATCTTTGCCCAGCTGTTCATCACCGCCCACGGGCTCGCCAGCCTGCTGGCCAACAACGCCATGCGTTACGATCCGGAATTCTGCTCAAAAATACTCGTCGCGGCCTTTGAAGGGGCCATGAAAGGGGAAGAACAATGAAGAAGCTCTACGACCGAAATGAACTGCTGTTTTCTATCGCGGCGATCCTGCTGTATGTCATTCCCATGGCGAACCTGCGCGGCGCCGTGGGCGACGCCAGTCCGTGGAGTGTGCTCTACCTGGCGGCTTATGCCGGGCTCCTGACCGCGTTCCTGGCGAAGCACGGCCTCTGCGGCAGGTACGGCCTGACCTCCTGGCCCAACCCCCGGGATTATCTCTTCTTCGTGCCCCTCGTCGTGCTCTCGTTCCTGAACCTGCGCGGCGGCATAGCCTGGAACTACCCCGGCGCTTCACAGCTTTTCGCGGTTGGAACCATGCTGCTGGTGGGCTATATCGAAGAGGTCATATTCCGCGGACTTCTGTTCAAGGCCATATCCAAGGACAACCTCAGGCAGGGCATGGTCATCTCCGCGCTCACCTTTGGCATCGGGCACATCACGAATCTCTTCAACGGTCATGAGCTCCTTGAGACCCTGCTGCAAATCGTATACGCCGTCGCGCTCGGCTTCCTGTTCGTCACGCTGTTCCACTACAGCGGTAGCCTGTGGCCCTGCATCGTCACCCACAGCCTGATCGACGTGACCTCTGTGTTCGCCAGAGGCGGGAACCTTTCCCCGATCAATCAAAACTTTGTCGGCCCCGCCGTCATCCTGGTGATCTGCGTCGCATATTCCCTCTACATCATTGGTCGAAGCAGGCGCGCATGAGACAGGTTGGCTTCCTTTCCACGAGGAAGCCCTTTTTTTGGTTCATCACGGAAAGTTGTGGGATTGACAGAAACGAGGTAGACAAAAG
>JAUMVG010000018.1 GCA_030530315.1 Clostridia bacterium
GGTCGCCGGGCAAGGGAGCGGAGCGAGTTGCGCAGCACGGCGACAATCATGGTATAATAACTTGGAATAAAGAAGCAAAAGAGTGATCCTGATAATGAGCATTACCGTTGCCAAATTCGGCGGCACCTCGCTGTGCGATGCGCAGCAGTTCAGGAAGGTGCGCGACATCATCCTCAGCGACCCCAGTCGCCGCTTCATCGTGGCCTCCGCGCCGGGCAAGCGCTTCGACGCAGATGAGAAGGTCACCGATCTGCTGCTGAAATGCCACGCGGCGGCGACGGTCGGGGCCAGCTTTGAAACCCCATTCAGGCAGATCCGCAAGCGCTTTCACGAGATCATCAAGGCACTGGGCGTCGCCTTCCCGCTGGACCAGGAGATGGAAACCCTGCGCCAGCGCCTGGAGCGGGACCCCCAGGCGGACTACGCCGCCAGCCGGGGCGAATACCTCTCCGCCCGCATACTGGCCTGCTACCTGGGCTTCACCTTCGTAGATCCGGAATGGTGCGTGTGCTTTGACGCCAGCGGCAAACTGGACCTGCCCATGACCCGGCGCACGATGTCCGCCGCGCTGCGGCCCCTTGAGAACGCGGTGATCGCAGGCTTCTATGGCGCGGACATGAACGGCCGCATCTGCACCCTCTCCCGGGGCGGCTCCGACGTGACCGGCAGCCTTGCCGCCGCCGCCATACAGGCCGACCTGTACGAGAACTGGACCGACGTCTCGGGCCTGCTGGCCACGGACCCCCGAATCGTGGAGTCCGCCAAGACGGTGCAGTACGTCACCTATCGCGAGCTCCGAACACTGTCCTACATGGGCGCGTCTGTGCTGCACACCGACGCGGTGATGCCGGTGTCGGACCTGGACATTCCCATCAACATTCGCAACACCAACCGCCCCGGCGACCCCGGCACCATCATCGTCCGCCGCCTGCCCAAGGGCGAAAAAAAGGACCCCATCATCGGCGTGGCGGGGCGCAAGGGCATGTCGGTGATCCAGGTGGAGAAGGTCATGGTCAGCGACGGCTCCGGATTCACGGCCATACTTCTGGACATGCTGAAAAACCGCCAACTCCCGTTTGAACAGTGCCTGACCGGCATCGACACCGTGACGCTGGTGATCCGAAGCGACCTGCTGGCGCCCTGCAAGGTGGAGCTGTTCGACGAAATTCGCCGGGTGCTGTCCCCCGACTACCTGGGCCTTACGGAAAACCTGTCCATGATCGCCGTCGTGGGCGAACGCGGCACCGAGTCCAGCGACGCCAACGCCAAGGTGCTGGCCGCCCTGTCCCGGGCCGGCCTGCCCATCAACACCATCAATCAAGGCGCGGGCAAGCTCAACCTGCTGATCGGCGTGCCCGAGGAAAAATACGAGGACGCGATCCGCGCCATCTACCACACCATTGACGATGAGGCGTAACCCTTTGCCATTCGTCGCTTTCGGCACATATTGGGCTTTTCACGGATTGTTGTGGGATTTTCCCCTCTCAGACGCGGCTACGCCGTGCCAGCTCTCCCCCCATCGGGGGCGAGCCAAGCACGGATCGCCACGCTCTCTCACATCGCCCCCTGTGAAGAGGGCCGCAGCGACAGGAGAACCGCACGGTGTGCTGTTCTCAGCGAAGCTGGGCCGCTCATGCCCCCGTCAGGTACCCGTGGCCGAGGGCCTATCGAAGCGTTCAGGATGGAGAAGGGGCATTCATACAAAGACCTGATTAAAATGAGACTGAATCAGGTCTTTGTATGAATGACAAATGATTGCCGGCGTGTCCCTTCGGATCCCGCCGACCCAAAAAGCTTCCCGATTTGCGAATCAGATACAATTCCAACAAAAGGGCACTCCATTTTCTGTTACAGAAAACAGAGTGCCCTTTGCTTCCTTCCATCTGTCAGCGCAGCGCTTCATGGATTTGACGGATGTATCCCGCCGCCTGCAGGGTGGCGCCGTGCGGCACGACCGCGCTTTCCAGCTTCCCCGCGCGGATACAGCGCATCACCTCTTCGATTTCGTAGACGAAGCCGTTCCGCGTCCGGGAATCGACAAAGCGCTCCGCCTCCCGTCCGTCCGCGTCGAACAGGATCGCCGACTGCGCCATATGCGGCTTGGGGACGACGATCCTGCCCCTTGTCCCGCACAGCGTCATGCGCTCCTCGAGCCGGGATGCCAGCGTAGCCCGCACCGTCGCGGGCAGGCCTCCGGACAGGCTCAGCAGCAGCGCCTCCGTCTCGTCCACGCCCGAAGGCGCGGCGGTGACCCTGGCGCTCATTCTCTCAATCGTCCGCCCGGTGACCCAGGGCAGGATGTGCAGCGCGTACACTGTCAGATCGTTGGCCGCGCCTCCGCCCAGCGCCGGATTAAAATAGCGGTTAGCCATATCCCTCGGCGGCGCGAATCCGACATCAAAATCGGCGCAGACGAGTTCCCCGATCCGCCCTGACATCAGCCAGGATCGCGCCTGACGGAGCGCCGGCAGGAACAGGCTCCAAAGCGCCTCCATCGAGAACGCGCCCCGCGCCTCCGCCTTGCTGAAGAAGTTCCCCGCTTCCCCGTCGTCTGAAAACATCGCCTTCTCGCACAGCACCGGCATGCCATGGTCTGCGCACAGCGCCGACAGGCGCGCATGGCTGTCGCAGGTCGTGGCGATATAGGCGCAACCCGGCCGCTCGGCTTTCAGCATGCTTTCGTAGTCGCCATAGGCCCTTTCAATGCCGTTGTTCCTCGCAAACACTTCCGCGCGCGCCAGGCTCTTGCTGGCAACCGCCGCAATCTCACAGCCATCGACCATCGCCCCGGCGCTTGCGAATTTCCTGGCGATGTTTCCCGCGCCGAGTATGCAAAACTTGAATGGCATTCCATCACCCTCCGTCTGTACCAGTATTATATCATCTGCGGAGAAAAAAACAAGTCGATGACCGGTGCCTTCATGAACGCCCAGGCCGATTCGCCTGAAATGACAAATCCCCGGAACGCCCCTGCTATTCACAGGATTGTTCCGGGGATTCGGTGTCGGACGATAATGGGTTCAGATGCCTTGAAGCGGGTGATGGCGCCCGCTTTGGATTTCACCGCCCGTGCCCCTGGGAGCTGGTAACGGCAAGCCGTCTTTTTTATTACCGACTCGGGGATTTTTCGCCTTGCGCCCATTTTTCAATAACAGTAACGCCGGCTGCGGTACGTTGCCATGGCCCTGTTCTCCATACCGCCCCGAAAAATGCGCTGTCCGCGCCTTCCGCCTTCCCCGCTTTATCCCCATGGGCCAACCGCTCCGAGAAGCGCTTTCTTCTCAGGACCAACCGGCAAGCTTCCTGAACAGATCACGGAATATCGGGTTTCGATGGCAGAAATACGCCTCACGAATCAGGTGCCTTCGCTCATCATGTGCCCAATGGCTGTCGTCTGTCAACAGCGGGCTGTGCGTCAACTTCGTAGGTACCCATTCAGGCTGGATCAAGTAGGCGATGGTGGACACATCCCATATCTCCTTGCCCCAGGCAAAGGAATCATCGGTGTATTCGCGCACCTCCTGAAGCAGCATGTCGCACAACGCGTTCTTTCCGCTCAGCCATCGCTCCAGCTCGGGAATGCTGGTTAGCAAATGCGAAGCGACACCCAAGCAGGGAATCAGCGTCAGTGGAACGCCGCAGTCGAATAGAATGCGTGCCGCCGGAACATCTTGCGACAGGTTGAATTCCTGCGCATAAGGAAAACATGTGGTGTGTCCGCCAAGCCATATAACCGATATTTTCCGGGCAATCGAGGGTTTCTTGAGCAACGCAGACGCGATGTTCGTGCAAGCGCCAATAGCTGCCACGAACAATGGCCTGTCGTCGGGCTGCGCCATGGCCAGCTCGATCAGGTTGTCAACCGCCTCACATTGTACCGGCGTGTTCCCATCCCGCAAGTATTCTCTTGCGCCACGACAAATGCGCACCTCTCCGGATCTCCCCATTGCGGTCAGCAGGCGCACTATTTCTTCATAGCTCTTCTCCATGCCATCTGCGGGACTCGACGATCGACTGTTGAAAAACGGGGCCGCATGAATTGCCCGCAGGTTGATACGCTCAGGCGAGAGCAGAGCGTATGGCGCCACACGCTTCGCTGCTTCAATGGGATCCTCGCCATTCACCAGTGTATTGGCCGTATCCAGGCAAACGCCGGTCAGATGGCTTCCCGTCGCCTCGATTACCCTTAGCACGTCGAACGTGGCGTCACTGTGGTCTTCGATATTGATGCGTGACCCGTATTTTTCCAGCGTGGGGCGAAGCCGGTTTAAACACCATGTCGGGGCTGCCGACATGGTGTTTAGTATGGGCTCTCCTTCTCGCACCGAACGTGGTTCTTGCGGCTACTCTCCTTTTCGAATCCACGGCAGCGTCGAGCCGCCGTAGGGCATGGCCAGCACCGTCGCATTCGGCCCATATTTCCGCAGCGATTCATCCAGCGCCGCCTGAACGGAATGCGCAGGCTTCATGAAGATGCGCCTGACCAGGTCGTCCTCCAAATCGCTCACCAGGATGATCTCCGCCTTCTGCATCACCATGGCGATGGCCGCGGCTTTGTGCCCGCCCAGCTGAAACTGCCTGCCGATGCGCTCGATCATGCTTTCCGGAGTCGGCGCGGAGAGCATCCATTCCTCAAACACCTTCTGGCCCAGGCCTTCCCAGCAGCTTCCGATCAGTATGATCGTGCCGCCCGGCTTCACCGCGTGCTTGGCGTTATCCAATGCCTTTTGCGTCTGGTACAGGTTCAGATCCTTGGGCGCTCCGCCCTGGGAAACAATGACGATGTCCGCCCTTTGATCAAGCTCCTTTCTGTACATTCGGTCCAGGAACGCGCATCCGGCGCGGTGGGCCCGGATCCAATCGCCCGCCACGGCCCGAACGATGTGCTTGTGTTCATCCAGCACGACGTTGACGATGAAATCCACGCCCACCATGGCCGTCGCCTGCTCCAGGTCCTGGCGGAGAGGGTTGTCGTCCAGATTGCCCGTGCAGGCCGCCTCCTGAACCATCAGACTGTGGTTGCGTTGGATCGCTTCCTGCGTGGAGCAGCCCGGCATGATCGCCTTTGCGCCGCCGGAATAGCCGGCAAAATAGTGGTATTCGATATTCCCCAGGCAGATGCGCCGATCCGCCTCGGCCACCACGCGGGTGATGTTCACCGGCGTCCCGCGCTCGGTCGTCCCAAACTGCACGCAATCCTCGCGGTCGCTGTCCACGCAGCGGATCTCCCGCCAGGCCCTCTCCCCCGCAAGCTGCCGACGCTCCTGTTCCGTATGGGGGCGATGACTTCCCAGCGCGAAAACCAGGGTAATGTCTTCCGGCCGGCATCCCGCCTCATACAGCTCGTCCAGCACCGCCGGCAGGATGCGCTGCGACGGGCAGGGGCGCGTGATATCGCTGGTGATAATGGCGATCCTCTCGCCGCTGCCGACGATATCCCTCAGCCTGGGCGTGCCGATCGGCTCGTTCAGGGCCCTGCGCACCTCGGCCTCGTCCGTAAGCCCACAGGGGATATCGTTTGCCGTCAGTATGCCCATCAGGTTGCCGTCCGGCACCTCCGCGACCTGCGTCCCCCTGCCAAAGCCAAATTCAATTCTCACACCGCATCACTCCCTCATCGCTCCGTCTTCTCATTGAGGCGGAAACGCGCTTGCGGCATGCCGGAGCGCCTTGACCACCGGCAATTCCTCCCCGGTCAGGAAGCGAATCAGCGCGCCGCCGCCCGTGCACATGTAGTCGATCTTCCCGGTCACGCCGTACTTCTTCGCCGCTGTCACGCTGTCGCCGCCGCCGACCACGGTATAGGCAGGCGTCCGGGCCAGGGTTTCAAAGAGCACCTTCGTTCCATACTCGCTCGCTTCCGCCTCAAACACACCCAGCGGGCCGTTGGCGAACACCGTCTTGACCTTCATGAGCCTTTCCGCGTAGCTCAGCGCAGTTTCACTGCCAATGTCCACGGCGTTGAAGTCCCTTGGAATCGAGCCAATCCTCGCCTCCTCCCGCCTGCCTTCAACGACCTGCGCCAGATCCGCAGGCAGGACGATCTTGTCCCCATACCTGTCCAGAAGGCTCCGGGATTTCCCGATGAAATCCCCGTATCCGGATTGCTCGATGAATGCCCGCGTGCCATCGCCTATCTGCTCGCCCTTTGCCGCCAGGAGTATCTCTCCCACCAGCCCGCCGGTAAGCACCAGATCCGCCGCGCCGGATTTCAACACCGTCTCCATCATCATGAACGCGTCGGAGATCTTGGCGCCTCCAAGCACGAACGCGCAGGGGTGCTCCGGCTGCTCCATCAGCCCGGATACCACGCAGTATTCCCTTTCAAACAGCCTTCCCATGGCGCTTGGCAGCACCTGTTCAAAGCCGCACAGCGTCGGTTGGTCCCTGTGCGCCGCGGCAAAGGCATCGCATACATAGAGATCCGCCAGCGGCGCGAGCTTCGCAACCACCTGTGTCAATGCCTGCTGCTCATGGGTCAGGTGAAGGTTCATTTCAAACAGCGTTTGCTCCTCGGAACAGAACCGCACATTATCGAGCAGCAGGATCTCGCCGTCCTTCATGTCCCCTATGGCCTGTCGGGCCGTCGGGCCGCACACATCTTCGATCCAGCGGACTTCCCTGCCCAACAGTTCGGCAAGCACTTTGGCATGCGGGCGGGTACAGTAGAAATTCTTGTACTCGATGTCGCTGCCTTGATGGGCCAGCAGGACCACTTTCGCGCCTTTGTCAGACAGCTCCCTGACCGTCGGCGCGCAGGCCGCGATGCGATGAACGCTCTTCAGCGTATCTGTCGAGCGATCCACCGGCTGGTTCATGTCCACGCGGCACAGCACGGTTCGGCCGCGTACCTCGAAATCCTCCAGTGTACATATACCGTATCTCACGTCATTCACCTCCGACGATTGCGACGTGTCCCATAGCATCCCGTCAATCCCAAAAAGCGCCTTGAATCATCAATAATTCCAAAAAAGAGGAGGGACCCCCGACAGGCGCCCCCCTCCGCAGCACAGTGCTTACTTCTTGAACTTCCCGATTCCCAAATACCGGTTGGTCTCGGCCGTGCCTTCCTCGCGCGTCAGCTGCATGCGCATGGCCGCGCGAATGCCGTCGATGGTCTCCGGGATCGTCACGCTCTCCTGGGGAATGTTGATCGCGTACATGATGTCGTTTCCGCTCTCAACGATGGAATCCGACCACAGGCCGATCTCATACATGTCTCCCCTGGGATTGCCCAGGTCGCGGGCGTATTTGAACAGCGAAGCGTTGCCCTTGAAGCCCTCGTCGATGCTCACCACGCGAATGCGCGGATGGGCCTGGAACACCGCCAGAGCTTCCTCGCGGGTAATCTTGCGTCCGTCCCTTCCGCTGGCCAGCACGGTGATGATGTGCCCGTGGGTCACCGGCGTGTGGACCAGTATGCCGGTGGCATCGACATGCGGCATGATCGTCATTAAATCCACCGCCTGGTGGCTCGGCGCCTTCTCCATCTGCAGCGCGTTGGTCAGGCCGCGATGATAATCACCGGGATCCGCGACGCGCCGAATGATCGTAATGGCGACCTTGCTCACGCCGTATGCGCGATCCAGCGCGTCCACCGAGCGGATCAAGCCCGTGGTGTTGCAGCTCGTCAGCTTCAGATAGTTCTGCCCGAGTCCCTTTTCGTAATTGGCATAGCCATGGAAGAACACATCCGCGACGCTGTTCTTCTCGCCGCCCTGGAAGATGGCCTTGACGCCGGCCTTCTCATAGAGCACCTTGTTCTTCGCGCCGACACCGCCGGGGCTGCTGTCCAGCATGATATCCACCTTGCCGATCAGGTCGGCGAAGGTGCCCGCCACGGGGATCCCCAGCGCGTCAAACTGCGACTTGTCCGCGCCATCCACCAGATAAAGGTCATAGGGCATGCCCTTTTCGTGCAACGCCCGAATCGCCAGCGTCGGGGCCAGATCCGCAATGCCGACAAGCTCCATGTCGCCCTGAAGAGCCACGCCGTCCGCCAGCCTCTGACCGATGGTCCCGTAACCGGCTACGCCCACTCGTATCTTCGCCATCTGCGCTTCCTCCTTCTACCGCGATGTCATTCTCTTGTTCAACAGAACCGACCCGTATCCATTACAATCCCAGCACTTCCCGGATCTGCGCGACGCCGGTCTCGAGGCTGGTCAGCACGGGCACCTGGACATCTTCCAGCAGCGGCAGCAGATGATACATGCTGCCCTGGGCCAGCACGATGACGTCGTGATCCTTCGCCGCCTCGCGCACCTTCGCGCACACCATCTCATTGTGCTTTTGCTTGTCGCCCGTCTTCAGCAGGAAATCATACGCCCCTTCCACGTAGCAGCGGTCTACGGTCACCGCCTTGCCGCTCAGCGCGGCATAGTGCTCCACCAGGCGGCTGGAGGGCTCGACCGTGGAGATGGCCGTGGCGATCACCGCGATGCGGCTTCCCAGCTCCACAGCCTTCTTCGCCATCGGCCCGTCGATCTTGACCACGGGGATGCTGATGAGCTTTGCGGCAATATCCGCGACCTCACCCACCGAGGAGCACTGATTCAACACGCACTTGCAGCCAAGCTCCTGCATGTTGGTGTAGTAGTCGCACATCCTGCTGATGATTCCCGGAGTCACGCCGCGGTTGGCCAGCGCCTCCTCGAGAAGCGAGTCATCGATGATGTTGATCATCTCAACCTCAGGCAGGTACTTGCGGAACATCGCCTTCAAATCCTCCACCGAATAGAGGAACGTATGAACCACGCCAACTCTGATCTTATCCATGTCGTATTCCTCCTTAAATCGGCTATCCGTGGACCAGCGTCAACCCGCCGTCGACGAACAGCGTCTGTCCTGTGATATAGCTCGCCTCATCCGACGCAATGTATAAAACGACATCGGCAATCTCCCGCGTCTCGCCGCGCCGCCCCATGGGAATCTTCTCGCACATCGCGCGATGCGCCGCCGGATCCCGGTACTTGGCTTCGTTGATCTTTGTCGGAATGCTGCCGGGCGCCACACAGTTGACCCGTATGCCGTCCCGCGCCCACTCCCGCGCAAAGCTCTTTGTGATCTGTGAGATCGCGGCCTTGGTGCCCGCGTATACAGCCTGCTGCACGACCACCGTCACCGCGTTCACCGAGCCGATGTTCACGATGCAGCCCCCGGTCCCCCGGCGAAGCATGTCCTGCGCCGCGGCCTGGCAGCCGAAGTAATACCCCCTGAAGTTGGTATTGACCACCTGGTCGAATATTTCTTCCGTCATTTCCACCGTGGGTATGGGGTGCTCGATGCCCGCGTTGTTGACCCACACATCGATCCCGCCGTACGCGCGCACAGCCTGGTCCCGAAAGGCTGTGATATCCGAAACGACGCTCGTATCCGCCTCAAAGATGCGGACGCGCGGATCGTCGTCCCCGGCAAATTCCCTCGCCGCGGCGCGCACGCGTTCGGCGCTGCGGCTGCAGAGCGCCAGGCTCGCGCCGGCCTCGTAAAACGCCCGCGCAATCGCCTTGCCAATGCCGCTGGAGGCGCCGGTGATCGCGACCACCTTCCCGGTATAATCAAACATGCGCAACCCTCCATCCTCCGTCTGAACAGTGTCCGCCGTCCGTCACATCAGCAGGTTGGGCAGCAGCGAGCAGATCTGCGGAATATAGGTGATTATCAGCAGAGAAACGATGAGCGCTATGACAAAGGGCACGATCGACTTGATCATCTCCTGCGAGGTGATGCCCGCCACCTTTTGCGTCAGGAACAGGCACAGGCCAACGGGCGGCGTGATCAGGCCCAGGGTCAGGTTGAACACCACCATGACGCCGAAGGCCACAGGATCGCAGCCCAGCTGAATGGCCAGGACGCCCAGCACCGGTCCCAGGATCATGTAGATGGAATTGCCCTCCATCAGGCAGCCGAGGATCAGCAGCATGACGTTGACCAGGAACAGCAGCACGTACTTGTTATTCGACAGAGACAGGAAGAAGTTGCAGATCTTCGTCGGCACCTGGTTGTGCGTCAGCACCAGGCCGAACACGCCGGCCATGGCCAGCACAAAGAGCGTGGAGCTGGCGAAGGTCGAAGTGTTCTCCAGGATCTTGAACAGCTGCTTGAAGTTGATCGTCCGATACCAGAACAGCGAGATCAGTATGGAGTAGACCGTCGCCACGCAGGCCGCCTCGGTCGCGGTAAAGACGCCGCTGAGGATGCCGGCGATCAGGATCACGGGCATCATCAGCGCCGCGAAGCTGTCCTTGAAGGAAGCGCGGATCGCCTTGCCTGAAGCCCTCTCCTGGAGGGGATAGTGACGGCGGACGCTGATCACATAGGCGATCACGCCCATGGCCAGGCCCATCAGCAGGCCGGGCAGCAGGCCGCCGATCAGCAGCTTGCCGATGGACACGCCCGTGATCGAGCCATACAGTATCATGCTCGTGCTGGGAGGGATGATCGGCGCGACCGTGGATGACGCCGCCGTCACCGCCGCGCTGAAGCCCTTGTCGTACCCCGCTTCCGTCATGGCGTCCATTTCCATCTTGCCTATGCCGGACACGTCGGAAACCGAGGATCCGGACATGCCCGCCATGATCATGCTCGTCAGGATGTTGACGTGCGCCAGGCCGCCGGGCAGGTGCTGCACCAGCGTGCCCGCGAAGCGGAAGATCTTCTTGCCGACATCCGCGCCGGAGAGGATCGACGAAGCCATCATGAAGAAGGGGATCGCCATGATCGTAAAGGAATCCAGCGCGTTGACGGCCTTCTGCGCAATGACCACCGAGGTCGCCGTGTGATTGACCAGCAGCATGATGGTCGCCGAAATGCCCATCGAAAACGCGATCGGCACGCCGATGAACATGAAGCCAATCAGACAAATCCATATGATGGCGCCGATCATTTGCCCTTTCCCCCTTTCACGAGGTCAACCGTGGCCGTTATCAGCTTGTAGACCGCGATCAGGCTGCTGAAGAACATGCTGATCGGAAGGCTCATATACAGCCACAGCCTGGAGATGTTCAGTCCCGTGGTCACGCCACGCCGGATGATGGGATTGTTGCACAGGCCCACGCCGAACACGAAGAGCATGATGCAGAACGCGCTGATGACCGCGTAGATGAACACATTGACCTTGGCCCGGGTCTTCGGCTTGTACCGCGCCAGAAGCAGATCCACCGTCAGGTGTTCCCCCTTGTGCAGCACGCCGATGCTCCCCAGAAACGTAAACCAGATCAGGCACAGCTTCGCCAGTTCCTCCGTCCACGGCGTGTTGATCTTCAGAAGCACACGGCCGATAATCTGCCAGCTGACCGTGAAGATCATGGCCAGGAGCAGCGTGCCGGTGATCTTCTTTTGAACAAAGACAATCCCATCCAGTATTTTGTCGCATATTTCCCGAATCTTCACGACTGGCCTACCCCCTTATGCGCGCTTCCAAATCAGAATACGGTCCATTGAAACATGGGCGGGGATTATCTCCCCGCGCCATGTCGTATGATCTTGCATTGCTTGTTCTCAGCCCTTGAGGGATTCGAAGAACTCCTCGGTAAAGTAGCCCTTGCCCACGAACTCCTTGTAGACCTCCGCGCAGGCATCCTTGAAGGCCTGGAAGTCGATGTCGTCGGCGTACAGCACTTCCACGCCGGCATCCTCGAACTTCTTCCACGCGGCATCGATCTCCTGAGCCACGTTCTCGGCGCGCCACTCGGTCACGTCCACGCCGGCCTTCACGATGGCGGCCTGCTGCTCCTCGGTCAGCCCGTTGAACCAGGCTTCGCCCACGACCAGCGCGATGGGGCTGGGCATGTGATTGGTCTCGGAGACGTACTTGACGACCTCCTGCAGGTTGATGGAAGCCAGCTCGGTGATGGCATTCTCGACGCCGTCACAGGCATTGCTCTGCAGGGCGGTGAACACCTCGCTCCAGGCGATGGTGGTGGGCAGGCCGCCCATGGCGGTGATGATGGCCGTGTTGGCCTCGGAGGAGGGAGAGCGAACCTGCAGGCCCGCCATGTCCGCCGGGGACTTGACGGCATGCTTGGTGTTCGCCATGACGCGCATCGGGCGATACAGCAGCGCGACCAGCTTCAGGTTCGTGCCGGAGAGCACCGTGTCGATGGCCTTGCGGGCCTCGGTGTCGCCCTCCAGGATCGGCCGCATCTGTTCGATGTTGTCATACAGATAGGGCATGCAGATGGCGTAGCACTCAGGCGCCAGGTTGCCGATGCCGTCGAACCCGACGACGCAGGCCTCGACCGTTCCCAGCGCGGTGCCCTCCGTAAACTCAACGGAACCGCCCAGCTGGCTCGCGGGATACACTTCCACATCGATCTCGCCGTTGGAGTACTCCTCCACCAGCTCTTCGAATTTCAGCATCGCCTGATATTCACCCAGTTCAGGATCAGCGGTCGTTGTTCCGGCAAACTTCATGACCACCGGCTCCGCCAGCGCCGCACAGCTGACGAATACAAGGATCAGACAAACGAGTGTGCAAAGCAGCTTCTTCATGGGATATACCTCCTTCTCTATCTTCGGGGCTTTTCGCCCTTGGGTACATAATTGTTAAACAGGAATGTGCTTTTCCAATGCCAGACGGATCTCATCCGCCTCTCCCATCTCCCGCAGGTGCGTCAGAACTGTCACGCAGATGCCGCCGCCGGGTTTCTTCCCTTCCGCGCGGCACACAGCGGCCACCGCCTCCCCGAGCATTCTCCCGCCCGGGCCTTTATAGCCTGCGACAAATTCCCTTACGCGGTGCTCCAGGCGCTCACAGCAGGCGATTCCCTGCTCCGCCTTCTTCCGAAGCTCGGATCCAGGCATCGGCTCGTTATGATCGCAGTAGACCTTTTCAACCGACAGTCGCGCCAGCTTCTCCATCGAGTCCCGGTAGGCCAGTGAATCCGCATATTGGGGCAGGCCTCCGAAGAACCCCTCGCCCATCAGCGAATCCCCTGTAAACAAATCTCCCGTCTCCCGAACGAGATAGCAGACGCTTCCCGCCGAGTGTCCCGGCGTGGCGATGATCTGAATGGATATGTCCCCCAGCGACAGCACCTCGCCGTCCGCGATGGCGCATTCGGGGGTCATCTCCTCGCCGATTTCGGAGACAAAGGTCGTTCGCCGCGCCGCCGGCAGGTCAAAATCCTCGGAAAACTGCCCGAACAGCGCCTCCCAATGCCAGGCATGGTCGCTGTAGTACCGCGCGTCGCCCGGATGGGCATAGACGCAAACGCCCCGCCTCTGCAGATAGCCATGATTGCCGATGTGATCCCAGTGGCCATGGGTGCTCAGCAGCACGCTGTTGGCATTGGCGCTGCGTTCCAGCGCGGAACGCCCGGATGCCAGGCCGCTGTCGATCAGCACGTCTCCGGAGGCACTGTGGAGCCTGAAGCTGTTGACATAGATTCCCAGATAAGGATATCTCAATAGCTCGACTTCCATGGCGCTCACCCTTCTCTCCGGTTCGCGCGGTCCTGTTCCACCAGCCTCAGCAGCATTTTCATGCTCGCAATCAGGTTCTTGGGATCCGCCGTGCCCTTGCCCGCCTTGCCATAGGCCGGGCCGTGTCCGACGGACACAATGCGCGCGGGCAGATTGGTATAGATCAGCACGCCGTCGCCAAAGAACACGCTCTTCATGGCGATATTGCCCTGATCGTGATACATGAACACCACGCCGGCAACCTGCTTGTTCAGCGCCTTCAAAAAGACCGTATCCGCCGGGCACGGACCGATGACGTCGCAGCCCTCCGCCTTCAGAATGTCGATCGCCGGCTGTATCTTGGTGATCTCCTCATCCCCGTACAGGCCGTGTTCGCCCGCATGAGGATTCAGGGCGGCGACGGCAATCTTGCAGTCCTCTTCTGGCATGAAGCTGCGCATCACGCCCAGCAGGCTTCTGGCGGTGTCGACGATGCCCTGCGTGGTCAACCGCGCCGGGATCTCGGCGAGCGCGCAGTGTCCCACCACCGTGCAGCGGAAGATCCCGCCGCCGCAGATGGCCGCGCGCACCTTTTCAACGCCGTACTGCTCCATGAAGATATCAAATTCAGTACAGGTCTTGTAGCCCGCTGTGAACAATGCCTCTTTGGTGATAGGCGCCATGGAAATGCCGTCGATCACGCCCGCTTTCTGAAGGTCGATGGCGCGAACGACGGAATTGTAGATCAGGTGACCGCTGTCCGCCGTGACTGTGCTGAAGACAATGTCATCCCCGGCCGGGACGTCGGCAAAATACACAGTGTGCGGCTCGACAAACGTCGGACGCCCTTCGAGCGGAAGCACCTCGATCGCCTCCGCCCCTTCAACGACCTTCCTCGATATTTCAAAGCGCTTCCGATTGCCGATCAGAACAGGGGTATAGCTGCCGTCATTGGCCAGTACCGCCTTCGCTGCCAGCTCCGGACTGCTTCCCGCGTGATCTCCCAGGATAATACCCAGCACAGGCCTGTCGCTCACAGTCTCAACTCCTCTCCGTCCATTTCCCGTGTGAAGTCCACTTTCAACAATTCGCTCATTCGATCGCTCCAATTATTATCCAATCGTTTTGTATTGTTATTTTTGTTAATCATCCGTTATTGATTAAATTATATCGATCATCAGACGATATGTCAATTGTATATACCGGTATAATATCGCTCAATTTTATAAGCATTGTGAGCGCTTTTCCTCTGTGTCGATCGCCTGGCATCGCCCAATGAATTCAGGGGTGTTTCTTGCTCCGCATTTACGGATTCTCCGCGTGTAACGCGGTGAAAATCATGTGTTTTCAATATAAAATGGTATTGCATTGGCGATATGCATTTGATATAATAGTCAAAAAAAGGAATTCCTTTACCGGGAGATGTTTGCATGCCCATCAATGAGCGGAAGCAGGAGATTATGAGCGTATTATCCGAGCGAAAGAGCATTTCGCTCAAGGACTTGGGCAATACTCTCCATTACTCACAGGCCACCCTCCGAAGAGACGTCAGCACTCTGGCTTCTGAAGGACTGCTGCAGCGTACGCATGGCATGATTCACTGGATAGACTCGGTGCCAAATAAAGTCCTTCCGGCGAGAGACCGCGGCCTTCTCAACCTGCACAGCAAGCGCATGATCGCGCAAAAGGCCGCCGAGCTGGTGCAGGACGGCGCGACCATCATATTGGATTCCGGAACCACCACCTGCGAGCTTGCGCGTGTGCTGCTTCCCCGCTCCATCAACGTCGTCACGAATTCTCTTGAGATCGCGCTGATCATGGCTCAATCCAGTTCGCAGATCATATCCTGCGGCGGGTTGCTTCAGCCCAAGCAGCTGTGCTTCCTCGGCCCCGATGCCGAGCGCTTCTTTGAAAGCATCGAAGTCGACGTGCTGTTCCTGGGGACCACCGGCGTGCGCGGGACGAACGGCCTCACCACCTCCTCTCCCCTGCAGTACAACATCAAGCAGGCCATGATCAACGCCGCCAAGAAGAAAGTCGCGCTGTTCGATCTTTCAAAGCTCGACACCGCCTGTCTGTTTGTCTTTTCGGATTTTTCAAATATCGACACGATCATTACGCAGCAGCCTCTTCCGGGCACGCGCGAAGAAATGTTGCTCAACGAGATTCGAGACAGGGACGTTGAGATCCTGTTCGCCTGATAGATGGGCGGCTTCCTGTGGCGCGCACGCGCATCCATATCGGCCATCCGGGACGGCGAATCAAGGAGGCGAAATGATGAATCTGATCAGCATCGCGGACGAGATCAAGGTCTCTCCGATCGGACTGGGCACGGTGAACTTCGGAACGGGCGTTTCGGAGGAAGACTGTTTTGAACAGCTGGACCGCTATCTTGACGCCGGGAACCTGATCGACACGGCCCACGTCTACGGCGACTGGGTGCCGGGCGAGCGAGGAAGAAGCGAACGGGTGATTGGAAAGTGGCTGGCTTCGCGCCGATGCCGGGAGCGGGTCGTCATCAGCACAAAGGGCGCTCACCCGCGGTTGACGCACATGGACTCCCCGCGGGTGAAGCCGGAGGAAATCCGGCTGGATTTGGAAGAGAGCCTCCGCTGCCTGCAAACTGACGTGATCGACCTCTACTTCCTCCACCGGGACGATCCTACGCGGCCCGTCGGTGAATTGCTGGAATGTTTGGAGGATCTGCGCAAAGCGGGCAGGATCCGCAGCTATGGCTGTTCCAACTGGAGGCTTCCCCGAATGATCGAAGCGGCCCGGTACGCGCAGGCGCATGGGCTGCGCGGGTTTGTATGCAACCAGCTCATGTGGAGCCTCGCCGCGGTCAACCCGGCACAAGTCTCAGATCCGACGCTGGTGGGCATGGACGCGGAAACCTATGCCTATCATCGGCAGTCCCGCATGGCCGCCATGGCCTATATGTCCATAGCGAACGGCTATTTCGCCCACCTCGCCCGCGGCGATCTCAAGGCATCGGTGCGCCTGAAATACGATCAGCCGATCAACTCGGTCATCTATGGGCGGCTGCGCGAGCTGTCCAAAGCGCATGACTTGAGCATAACGCAGCTGTCGCTGCTCTATTTCGCCGCAATGCCCTTCCCCTCCGTCGCGCTGGCCTCGTTCAGCAGCATCGCGCAATTGGAGGAATGCGCCCAGCTGCTTCAAATCCCGGATCGACCGGAAATCTATCCGGAGCTCGAAGGTCTGCGGAGCGATCTGCTCCAGGGATAAATTGGGTCAGATTGCAGAGGACATCCCCACCTGACATAGGCATAAGCCAAAAAACACAATCCCCGGAACACCTGCTGTTCGCAGGATCGTTCCGGGGATTTGTCACCTCTTTCGAAAGGGAAGATCATCGCCCTCTTCTGCCTCATGCTAATGCTAAGTCAAGGGAAATCAACGCTGAAATGCAGTTCAAGACGCCGAAATGCGCTTCAGGCATTTTAGAAACAGACTCCAGTATAACTCCTCAAATCTCCTCGTATATCACGTTCTCCGCCAGCTGCCGGTTCTTGTAGTGATAGTCGTCGCTGACATCGCGGATGATCCGGGCATAGCCGGGAATCGCGGCGCCCTCGTCCTCGTGCCGCAGCTCGATTTCCAGGATCGCGCGGTCGTTCCAGAAGGGATAGATGTCGAACTCCAGCACGTGTCCCTCGTAGGGAATGCGGTAGCGGGTCTTGCCCAGGGGCTTGCATCCGGGCTGCACCTCCCTGGAGAGGCGTATGTATTCCAGCTGGTCGATCTCGCCCTCATCCTCCTCGCAGCTCAGGTCGGATAGCCTGCGCTTGAAGGTCTTGTAGTATCTGATCTCTCCGTCGGACACCACCTGGCGGATGCGGCGGGTCTCTCCCGGTCCCGAAACCGTCAGATAGATCTGGGTGATTTCCCACTGCTCCACGCCCTTCTGGGCCTGCAGGAGCGCGATGTCCGGATAGCGAATCAGGTATTTCCTCTCGATCTCATAGTGCTTTCCCTCGGTCATGTCCACCCCTCCCGTCCGTTCTCGGTCTATTCAGTCTTATGCGCCGCCGGCCTCCCGGCGCGCCCGTCACAGTTCGATTTCTCCCAGCTCCCGGTCGTCGGCGTTCAGCCGGAAATCCCAGGTCAGCTTGGTCAGCGTGCACCAGCCCTTGCCGATCTTCACCAGGTCGTACTCCGGGTCGTCAAAATCCCGGGGCTCCGCGCTGTACTGCCACCCGTCGTCCCCGGTTCGGGCATAATGGGGCACGTCCAGGAACACAGGGGCCAGCCGCGCCGGAACGATGCCCTTCAGCTTTTTGTAGGGCATGGCCGGCACGTTCAGGTTGTACATCGCCCCCAGCGGCAGCGGGTGCCCGGGCATCCACTCCGCCACGCGCAGCGCCGCCCGGGCCGCGGGGCCGTATTCCTCATCCTCCGGCCGCTTCGGGTCGATGAACAGCGACACCGCCAACCCCGGCACGCCGCACATGGACGCCTCCATCGCGGCGGCCACCGTGCCGGAATAGATGCAGGCGCCGCCCAGGTTCATGCCCCGGTTGATGCCGGAAACCACCATGTCCACGTCGCGCCCCGCTTCCCGAACCAGGAACAGACCCAGGGAGGCGCAGTCAGAGGGTGTGCCGTCCACGGCCCAGGCCAGCGACGCGCCGGGGAAATCCATGGTCTCGGCGCGCAGGGGCTTTCCGAAGGTGGCGCTGTGGCCGGCCGCGGAGCGCTCCCGGTCCGGCGCGCAGACGAACACCTCGTGGCCTGCGCCGGAGAAGGTCTCCGCCAGGGCCCGGATGCCCGGCGCGAACACGCCGTCGTCATTGGTCAGCAGTATGCGCATGCCCGTCCTCCCGGAATCAGTCCGCGTTCTTGTAGAAGCGCACGGAGTCGTTGTAGATCTTCACGATGTCCTGCAGGATGTCCGCGTGGCGGAAGCTCTTGTGGTACAGGATGTTCATCTCGCGGATCATGCTCAGGTTTTCGATGGGCAGCACGGTCATCTTGCCCTTCTTCAATTCGTCCATGCAGGCGCTGCGGGGCAGGATCGACACGCCGTAGTTCCGGCGGATCAGGTCCTTGATGGTGGCGATGTTGTCCACCTCCAGCGTCACGTTGAACTCATTGATGGAGATGTTGCGGCTCTCCAGGTGCGCGGCGAACAGGTTGCGCGTGCCGGAGTTGGGCAGGCGCAGGATCAGCCGCTCCTTCTTCAGCTCGTCCAGCGTCACGATGCTCTTGCGGGCCAGCGGGTTTTCGTTGGAAACCGCGCAGACCAGGAAGTCCGTGTCCAGCATGATGGAATTGATGCTGGGGTCCTGCACCGCGCCCTCCACGATGGCGATGTCGATCTTGTAGTTCTTCAGCATCTCGTAGAGGTTCTTGATGGTGTCGGTCTGTATGGTGATGCTCACGTTCTCGTTTTCATCCGCATACTTCGCCAGCACCTCGGTGACCACGTTGCTCTCCGACGTGTGGGTGATACCCACCCGCAGGCGGTCGATCCGCCGCTGCTGGTCCCGCAGCGCCTGCTGCAGGTTCTCGTACAGCGAAACCACCCGCTCGGCATACTCGATCACCAGCTTGCCGTCGGGCGTGGGGCGGATCTTGCCCCCGCTGCGCACGAACAGGCTGATGTTCATCTCCCGCTCGATCTGCTTGATGTGCTGGCTCACCGCGGGCTGGGTCAGGGAGAGCTGCTCTGCCGCCCGCGTATAGTTGCCGGTCTCGTACACCTTCAGCAGCGTCAACAACTTAACGTCTATCATAGCAGCCTCCATCACATTATTTTATCAGTACCAAACAAACAATAAGGTACACTTATCTCTCCTGCCCTTATGATAACACATACTATAACAAAACGCAATAGTCCTTTGCAAAATAATTGCGATTGACTATTGCGTTTCTTCAATTGATGCCCGTTTGGATGGGTTCGCGCCGCCCGCCTAACCGTTTTTGGCGATGGCGTCGCCAAAGTAGGTCTGGGCCTGGGCGTCGGAGAGGCGGAAGGACTCCGTGAGGTAGCCCACCAGCTTCGACGGCCGCTGCTGGGCGTAGCGCACCATGGCCTTGCCGTAGCGCTTCCAGGTGGCCAGGCTCCATTTCCAGCGCTTGCACTCCGCCGCCATCTCCGGCAGCAGCAGCTCGTAGCGCTGCTGGATCTTGCCGGTCACGTTCTCCACGCTGAAGGTGGTGGCCAGCAGCTCGCCGAAGCGGGTCAGGAACCAGTCCCGCAGCTTGGCGTTCTTCATCAGGTGCTTGAACAGCAGGTTGCTCTGGGGGGTGATGCTGCCCACGGTGTCGCCGTGCAGCCAGTCGTCGGCGCTGTTGCCGTCGATGATGAAGCTCAGGTCCAGGTCGAACAGCACCCAGCGCCACTTGTTGTCCCCGCCGGTGTTGCGGTAAAAGCGCACGTTGTTCATGTCCTGGTTGTTGGTGTACATCTCCAGCATCACGTACTCCAGGTAGTTTTCGATGTCCATCCACTGGCGCAGCGTCTCCACGTTGGCATCGCTGCTCAGGTCGTGGTTGCGCACCCAGCTGAGCATCTTCTGGAAGTCCGCCGAGGAGGTGCCCTTGCCCTCCCTCAGCTCCACTTCGTCGGGGTTGTCCCAGCCCTCGAACTGGGCGATGGAGTGTTTGGACACGCGCTCGCGCATGTTGTACACGCCCCAGTACTGGCCGTTGACGTAGACCACGGAGACCTCGGTCTCCTGGTACATCACCCGGGTATCCGCCGCCAGGGAGGTCAGTATGGAATCCCGCATCAGCGTCTTCTCGCTGTCCTGGCCGGAGGCGCGCATCACGATGGACTTGTAGCGGGTGTAATCCCGGTTGGAGAACAGCGGCGCGTTGAACCAGGCCGTGCCGTATTTCTTGTTGGCCCGCAGCGAGAAGCCCTTCTGGCCCTGCCACACGCGGCTATTGTGCCCGGCCAGCTTCATCAGGCAGTCCTGGGCAACCAGGCGGGTGCCGTCCGGCTCGTAGATCTCCACGAAGGCGTCGCTGCCGACGCCCTTGACGCCGGTCTTGAGCATGCCGGAGGAACCGTTCAGCCGGCTCTTCTTGCCGGACACGCTGACCAGCCGCAGGGTGTGGTTCACGCCCAGCACGTAGGTCCGGGCCTCCATGTCCGAGGGCACCAGGTCCTGCCGCCAGGCCACGGCCTTGAGCACCGTGGAGGCCGTCAGCCGGATGGGGCCGCTGTAGACATCGGACTTGTTGGTGGGCTGAGTGCCGTCGGTGGTGTAGTAGATCGCCGCGTCGGCGTCTGAGGTCAGCTCCACGGTCACGGTGTCGTCCTCCCGGCAGCCGCCGGGCTCCGAGAACTGCACCTGGGCCGCCTTGCGCTCATAGGACTCATCGGCATTCTGCGCCCCGGGCGTGGTCTCCAGGAACCAGCGGAAGTTTGAGTGGCCCTCCGCCCTGCCGTAGCTCATGTCCCGGAACTGGTCGAACAGGGTCACCTTGTCCACCAGGGTGCCGTCCGGCAGGGACAGGCAGGCGGTCTCCCCCGCCGACAGGGCAAAGTCAGCGCTAAAATAGCCGTCCTGCAGGCCGGTGGGGCCCTCCGCGCCGGCGAGGGTCACCGCCAGGTATCCGCCCGCCGGGAGGATCGTCCCCTCGGGGAACTGCCAGCGGCGGGGATGGGTGGTGCTGTCGGACAGGCCCATGCCGGACAGGTCCGCGGACTTCTCCCCGGCGTTAAAAAGCTCGATCCAGTCATAGCCGCTGCCGCTGGCCATGATCTCGTTGATGTACAGTCCCTGGCTGTTCCTCCCCACGACGCTCAGCGCCCGCCGCGCGCCCAGCTCGGTGTTCTCAAAGCCGGGAGTGGGCTTCAATTCGGCGGTAAAAGTCCCATCCGGCTGACGGGACAGGGAAGCGTCGGGCTCGACGCCGTCATACTCCGCGTAGGTCAGCACCTCCCCCGCCGGGTCGTAGAGGCGCACGGCCTCGCCAGAGGCGGACAGCTTGAAGTTGGCGTGCAGCTCGCCCTCGGCGCCGCGCCGGTCCTTCCCGGAGGCGAACACCAGCCGGTACTCCCCGGGCTGCAGCGCGATGTCCGGCAGCATCCACTTGCGCTGGTTGGCATCGTCGTCGGAGAGGGCGCAGCCCGCCAGGCTCACCGGCGCGGAGCCGCCGTTGTACAGCTCCAGCCAGTCGCTGTAGTCGCCGTCCTCATCCTGGAGCACCGTGCGGTTGGCGGCCATCAGCTCGCTGACGGTCACGCCGGAGGGATCGTAGTCCGGCCGCAGGTTCACCGCGCCGGAGGCCAGCATCTGCTCGAAGGTGCGCACGCCGTATTCGCCGGAGACATCCCGCTGGTAGACGTCGGAGGCGGCCATGGCCGGCACGTCCAGCGCCTGCACCAGCTTCTGGCCCTTGTCCGCCAGCAGCAGCAGTTCGCCGTTGGAGTCCAGCTTGAAGCCGCTGAACACCTCGCCGCCTGCCTCGCCGTCCGGATCCTCGTCGCAGTAGACGATCAGGCTGCCCCGGCCGGGCAGGGTCACGTCGCCAAACACGAAGCCGCCCCGCAGGTCCGGGTCGTCGCACAGCCGCCAGCCCTCCAGGCTCACCGCGTCGTCCTCCAGGTTCACCAGCTCGATCCAATCGTAGTAGCGCCCGCCGACGCTGAAGCAGGTGGAGGGGTTGGAGGTCATCACCCGGTTGATCACCACGGGCGACCGGGCGTCCTCAGACGCCGAGGGCAGCAAAAACACCGCCGCGCACGCCAGCAGCCCCATGACCGCCGCGATGCCCAGCGCCTTCAGCCATTCCCCCGCCGAAATGCTCGGGGTCATGCGTTTCCAATTGGTTTTACTGCTCTTTTTGCTCATGGTAATCCTTTGTTGAGAGTGCAGAGTGGAGAGTTGAGAGTGAAGATAAAGAATGCCTGAGAACGGATCATCCTTTGCACAGGGTCTTGCACTGACTCTATCTCAACTCTCCACTCTCAACTCTCCACTCTCATAATACAAACGACGGACGTGCCGCGCGTGGTACATGCGCAACACGTCCGTATAATTGCCGCGCTTTACTTCACGGCGCTGACAGATCCGATCAGGCCTTGCCGTCGCAGCCCAGGACGTCGACCAGCTTGTGCTCGACCATTTCCTTGATGGCGATGCGGGCGGGCTTCAGGTACTGGCGGGGATCGAAGTGATCCGGATGCTCGGTGAAGTGCTTGCGGATGCAGGCGGTCATGGCCAGGCGCAGGTCAGAGTCGATGTTGATCTTGCAGACCGCGCCGCGGGCAGCCTGACGCAGCTGCTCCTCGGGGATGCCGACGGCGTCGGGCATCTTGCCGCCGCACTCGTTGATGACCTTCACGAACTCCTGCGGCACGGAGGAAGAGCCATGCAGCACGATCGGGAAGCCGGGCAGGCGCTTGGAGACCTCGTCCAGGATGTCGAAGCGCAGCGGCGGGGGCACCAGGATGCCCTTCTCGTTGCGGGTGCACTGCTCAGCCTTGAACTTGTAGGCGCCGTGGGAGGTGCCGATGGCGATGGCCAGGGAGTCGCAGCCGGTCTCCTCAACGAAGTGCTGCACGTCCTCGGGACGGGTGTAGGAGGAATCCTCGGCGGAAACCTTGACCTCGTCCTCGACGCCGGCCAGGGTGCCCAGCTCGGCCTCGACGACCACGCCGTGATCGTGGGCGTACTCGACGACCTGCTTGGTGATCTTGATGTTTTCCTCGATGGGCAGGCCGCTCTTGTCGATCATGACGGAGGTGAAGCCGCCGTCGATGCAGCTCTTGCACAGCTCGAAGCTGTCGCCGTGATCCAGATGGACGACGATGGGCAGATCAAAGCCGGCGGTCTGCTCGGCATCCTGAATGGCAGCCTCGATCAGCTTCATCAGGTACACGTGCTTGGCGTAGGCGCGGGCGCCCTTGGAAACCTGCAGGATCAGCGGCGCGCGCTTCTCGATCGCGGCCTCGGTGATGCCCTGGATGATCTCCATGTTGTTGACGTTGAAAGCGCCGATGGCGTAGCCGCCGTCGTAAGCCTTCTTGAACATCTCGGTAGAAGTAACAAGAGCCATATGAAACACTCCTTTTTAATAGGCTGAATCAATTATACCAGCAACAGGGAATAAAATCAAGATGCGATTTCGCCCTTCCCGGGTCGATTGCCATCCTTAAACTGTAAATTCCGTGCGCGTGCAGGTTGAGGGTCTCCGCCTCCCGTCCTTCGCCACCGAAAAATAACGCAACAGCCCGCTTTCTTAATGGGTTTGGGTTTGACGGACCCATAAAATAAGCGTATACTGACATAATAGAGAGATATTCATCAAAGGGGGTGTGCCCGTGCTGTCCATCGGCATCTGCACCGACTTTATCAACCTGCCCGACGTTTCCCGCCTGGGCTATGACTACGTGGAGCTGCCGCTGGCGGAGCTGGCCGCCCTGACCGAGTCGGAATTCCAGGAGTTCGTCGCCTACGCGGAGGGCTGCGGCCTGCGCGTGAATGCCTGCCGGCACATGCTGCCGGAGGACCTGCCCGTCACCGGGCCGAAGGTCAACGCCACGGCGCTGCACGGCTACCTGAGCCACGCCCTGGGCCGCGCACAGCGGCTGGGCGTGAAGGTGGTGACGCTGGACTGCGTGCGCGCCGCCGGGGACGACTACGCCTTCGCCTGCCGCCAGCTGGGCAACTTCCTGCGCCTGACCCAGGGCCACGCCAAGGAGTGCGGCCTGGTCGTGGCGCTGGAGCCGACGCGCAAGGCCGACGGCGGCCTGCTGAGCCTGGTGTCCGAGGCCACGCTGATCTCGGGCCTGCTGCAGCTGGACAACATCGCCGTGTCCGCCCACTGGGGCGCCATGGCCATGGCCTCCGAGCCGCCGGGGACTCTGCGCCGCGCCGCGCCGCTGCTGCGGCACGTCCACGTGGAGAACGCCCTGACCCGCCGCCTGCCCCGCCCCGGGGACGGCGAGGACTACACCCGGCTGACCCGGGTGCTGGAGGACATCGGCTACGCCGGCGGCATCAGCCTGTTCGGCGAGATCACCGAGAGCTTCGCCCGGGACGCCGCCGCGGCGCTTGACTGTATTCGAAGCGCAGAGCAGGCGTAGATCGGCGGAAGCGCCGGAGCATTCAAGATTCCACACTCCACACTTCACACTCCACACTCAAGAGGTGCTTTCATGAACATCATCATCGTCGGCAACGGCAAGGTGGGCTACACGCTGGCCCAGTACCTGTCCAAGGACGGCCACGACATCACCATACTGGACAAGAGCAAGCCCGCGCTGAACCGGGCCAGCGAGACGCTGGACGTGATGTGCGTACAGGGCAACGGCGCCAACGTCAAGACCCTGATCGAGGCCGGCGTGGAAACGGCGGACGTCATCATCGCCGTCACCGGCAACGACGAGCTGAACATGGTGTGCTGTCTGGCGGCCAAGCAGCTGGGCGCCCAGTATTCCATCGCCCGCATCCGGGACCCGGAGTACACCGAGAGCCTGACGCTTCTGCAGAAGAAGCTGGACATCGACCAGGTGATCAACCCGGAACGCGCCACGGCCCAGGAGATCTCCCGCCTGCTGCGCTTCCCCTTCGCCATCAACATCGAGAGCTTCGCCCATGGCCGGGTGGAGATGGTCGAGTTCCGCACCGAGGACCGTGACGCCATCCTCAACACGCCCCTGTCCCGGCTGCACAGCCGCTATCCCCGCATCCAGTTCACGGCGGTGCAGCGCAACGGCAGCGCCTTCATCCCGGACGGCTCCAGCGTGCTGCTGCCCGGCGACCGGGTGTACGCCACCGGCGACCGGGAGTCGGTCACCAAGTTCTTCAAGCAGCTGGGTAAGGACACCCAGCGCCTGAAATCCGCCCTGCTCATCGGCGGCGGCCACATCTCCTACTACCTGGCCAGGATCATCGCCGGCATGGGCGTCTACCTGCGCATGATCGAGATCGACGAGAAGAAGTGCCTGCGCCTGGCGGACCAGCTGGACGGCGTGATGATCATCAACGCCGACGGCACCGACCAGGAGGTGCTGGAGTCCGAGAACGTGGGCGACTGCGGCGCTCTGATCTGCCTGACCAACCGCGACGAGGAGAACCTGATCACCGGCCTGTACGGCGCGCGCCGCGGCGTGAAGAAGGTCATCGTCAAGGTCAACCGCCTGAACGCCATGGACGTGATGGAGGACCTGGGCATCGACTGCGCCGTCAGCCCGAAGCTGACCACCGCCAACGCCATCCTGCGCTCGGTGCGCGCGCTGAACAACAGCCGCGACTCCGTGGTGGAGAAGGTCTACGGCATGCTGGGCGGCCAGGTCGAGGCCTATGAGTTCACCGCCCTGGAGGGCGCCGCCTACCTGAACATCCCGCTGAACCAGCTGAACATCCGCAAGGGCATCCTGGTCTCCGTGCTGGTGCGGGAGCGCAAGTGCATCATCCCCTTCGGCGGCGACCACATCGAGGCGGGCGACACCGTCATACTCATCGCAAAATCCGGCACCGTCGTGAACCTCGAGGATGCCTTTGACCTTTCGGAGATCAGAAGATGAACAAGCGATTGATCCTGCACCTGGTGGGCAACGTGGTGCGCGTGTGCGGCGCGCTGATGGCGCTGCCGCTGATCGTGTCGCTGCTGCTGCGCAGCGGAGACGCCCTGGCCCTGCTGGTTTCCATGCTCATCGCCCTGGCGGTGGGCACGGCCCTTTCCCTGGTCCAGCCCCGGCGGGACACCCTGCGCGCCCGCGAGGGCTTCGCCATCGTCGCCTTCAGTTGGATCGTGGTCTCCTTCCTGGGGGGCCTGCCCTTCTACTTCAGCGGCTACGTGCCCTCGCTGGTGGACTGCTTCTTTGAAACCGTGTCCGGCTTCACCACCACCGGAGCGACGATCCTCACCGACGTGGAGGCCCTGCCCAAGGGCCTGCTGTTCTGGCGCAGCTTCACCCACTGGGCGGGCGGCATGGGCGTGCTGGTGCTCTCCCTGGCGCTGATCCCCAAGATGGGCGCGCGCTCCATCCACCTGATGCGGGCGGAATCCCCCGGCCCCTCCACCGACAAGCTGGTGCCCCGGGTGGCCAACAACGCCAAGATCCTCTACGGCATCTACGTGGGCCTGTCCGTGCTGATGGTCCTGGCCCTGCTGCTGTGCCGCATGAACCTGTACGACGCGCTGGTGCACATGTTCGGCGCAGCGGGCACCGGCGGCTTCGGCACCTACGGCGACAGCATCGCCCACTTCAACAGCGCCGCCGTGGACATCGTCATCGGCGTGTTCATGGCGCTGTTCGGCGTCAACTTCTCGCTGTACTACTTCCTGCTGCACCGCAACTGGAAGGCCGCCCTCGGCAACAGCGAGCTGCGCTGCTACGTGGGCATACTGCTGGGCGTCACCGGCATCGTGGCCCTCAACATCATGCCTCTGTACAACGGCAGCTTCTTCACCGCGCTGCGCTACAGCTTCTTCCAGGCCTCCTCCATCATGACCACCACCGGCTACGCCACGGCGGACTTCGACCTGTGGCCCCAGCTGAGCCGCACGCTGCTGGTCATACTGATGTTCATCGGCGCCAGCGCCGGCTCCACCGGCGGCGGCATCAAGGTGGTGCGCGTTCAGCTGCTGCTCAAGAGCATGGTCCGCGACATCCGCCGCACCGTGCACCCCAAGTCCGTCAACACCGTCAAGCTGGACGGCCACACCGTGGACGAGGGCATCCTCAGCGGCGTGGAGGGCTTCTTCTTCGCCTACATGCTGATCCTGCTGCTGGCGACGGTCATCGTCTCCCTGGACGGCTTCTCCTTCGAGACCAACTTCACCGCCGTGGTGGCCACGCTGTCCAACATCGGCCCCGGCCTGGGCATGGTGGGCCCCACCGGCAACTTCTCCGCCTTCAGCGACCTGAGCAAGCTGGTGCTGAGCATGTGCATGCTCATCGGCAGGCTGGAGATCTTCCCCATCCTGATGCTCTTCGCCCCCAGCGCGTGGAAGCGGTAAATGGAAAACCCACATAATAAGTCGAACCTGTCCGCTCGAAAGGCTCTTGCCTCTCCTGCGGGCAGGTTCATTTTCCTTTACCTTGGTTATTTTGCGAAGGTTATCTAAGCGTCACGCTTTCCGCCATAAACATCGGCAGCGTTATGGTCTCTCCAAAGATACTCTCATAGGACGTCAGCCCTTTGAATTGACCCGACACTTTTACATTATCATCTTCAAGAATGCGATTCTCCGCTTTCTGTCTCAGATAGAGTACATATACAATATCATCGTACCCAGAGCGTGTTGCTACCCTTAACTCTGTGTAAGTCAAGTCGCCAACTTTCTCTTCCAATACTTGAAGCACTTTCCCAGAAAACTCATAGTATTCTCCCTCATAAGCATCAGGGTCTCTCGAAAGTGCTTTGAAATCCAGCTTTTGGTTCATCACGGAAAGTTGTGGGATTGACAGAAACGAGGTAGACAAAAGGAGCATGAAAGACTTCTAATTGTAGTTGCCACACAAACAAGGAAGAAGTCAGGACATGCTCCGAGAAGAGAATATCGCAATAGCTCTCCAGATGAATTTGAGAAAGAATACAGTAAAAACCAGAACGTAGACAAAAGGCAAAAATAACAGAGGTAATCAGAAAAAGTCGGGGGGTTCGAATCCCGACTTTTTTCATTTTCTCGACCATAAATTTTCAGTTTTTCAAACGGTTGTACATTAAAATATCTCTGTTATTTGGACATGGGGGTTCGAATAGGGTGCAGCTGTTCACGTGGGTTGTGACATCAGCTTTGGATATCGCTCCCCCGACTTTTGTGGGCTGGTGACGGCAAGCCACCTTTTCAAGGCCAATCCGGGATTTATTCATTTTGCACCAGTTTTTCAATGATGGTGACGCCGGCTTCGATCTGCCGACTACACGCCTTTTCTCCGTGCCTGTTCGCACCACGAATTCATCAATCGTGGGAGTACGAAATGAGCCTGGTGCTATAACAATGTCCAAGTTAATGGCATGAGCGAGAGGTGAACGCGGGATTACCGCCCCTTCCTCAGCTCCCGGTTGCGCTGATACAGCGCCTCGTAGGCTTCGGCGCGCTCCGGCTCTGGACGATAGACGTTAAACCGCCGCACGCCCATGTGCGCATGGGCTTCCGCCAGGGTGGGATGAATGCCCGCGGCAACCGCGGCGTGGATGGCCGCGCCCAGCGCGGGGCCCTCCGCCATGTCCCCCACGGCGATCTCGCAATGCAGCAAGTTGGCGTACTGTCTCATCAGCAGCGGGTTCTTCTGCGCCATGCCCCCGGTCGCCACCACCCGCTTCACCGGCAGGCCCGCGCCTTCACAGAGCTCCAGGATCGCCCGGGTGCCGCACACGATGCCCTGCAGCAGGCCCAGGTAGAGGTCCTCCGGGCGGGTGGCCAGGGTCAGCCCCGAGATCCGGCCCGTCAGCTTCAGGTCGCAAGGCGCGGAGCGGCTGCCGTTCCACCAGTCCGCCACGGACACCCCGCAGCGCCAGGGCTCCCGCACGCGCTCGCACAGCACCTGGTGCACGCTGACATTTCGGTCCTCCGCCTCCCGGGCGACCTGGGCCGGCACGGCGTTGCGCACATACCATTCGAGCATGTCGCCGGCGCAGTTCTGGCCGGCCTCGATGCCGTAGAGCCCCGGCGCCATGCCGTCGTGGACGATGCCGCAGATACCCCCGATCTCCCGCAGGGCCCCGGCCTGGATGCACACAACGTTGGAGGTGCCGACGATCAGGGCGACATCCCCCTCGCCGAAGGCCCCCAGGGCGGACATGCCCGTGTGGGCGTCGATGGCCCCGCAGGCCACCGCCACCGGCTGCTCGAGTCCGAGCCGCTTCATCCAGGCATCGCAGAGCGTGCCGGCTCTCTCTCCCGGCCGCAGCCGCGTGCCGCGCATCAAATGGGCGTATTCCCCGGCGAAGCCCGGACGCAGCGCGTCCAGATAGCGCGCCTCCGAGAACCCCAGGTCGTCGAACCACAGTCCCTTGTAGCCCAGCGAGCCCACCGCCCGCGTGAGCCGCCCCGTGAGGCGGAGGGTCATATACTCGCTCATATCCAGGGCCAGGTCCGTCTCCCGGTAGAGCTCCGGCGCTTTGTCCCGCATCTCCAGCAGCTTCGGCAGCGACCACTCCGAGGAGATGACGCCGCCCGTGCGCCCCAAGAAGGGCATGTCCATGGCCCGGGCCAGCGCCTGCGCTTCGTCCGCCTGGGGCTGGGCCGCGTGCCGCTTCCACAGCTTGACCTGGGCCTGCTCCGCGCTCTCAAAGCCCGGGACGCGGCAGAGGACCCGCCCGTCCCCCGCCAGGGGCACGAGGGTCAGAGACGTGGCGTCCACGCAGATGCCCGCGATGCTCCGCCGGTACTCCGGTGCTGCCATGGCCTCCAGCAGCGCCGCGAGGGCGTCGTCATAGTCCCCGATGTCCGCGAGGTCCCCCGGCATCACGCCATGGGGATACCGCACCGCCGCGGAGCGCAGGACCGTGCCCGTCTCCGCGTCCGCCAGCAGCGCCCTCGCCTCCCGGGTTCCGAAATCGACGCCGATGACCGTCTTCATGTCGATCCCCCCAATTCGCCGCTTTGCGCCATAAAGCGTATATCCAAGTTCAGTACATCTCCACAGATTCGCCGCCGTTCAGCCGCGAGCGCTCCGCCGCCAGCGCCACCAGGTGGCTCTCCACGGAGCGATCGATGGACGAAAGCCTGCCGCCGGGGACCTCTTTGCCCTGGAGCAGCGCGATGAAGTCCTTCATCAGCCGGGCGTCGCCGCCACCGTGCCCGCTGAAATCCTCCGTCTGCGCGCGCAGGTCGATCACCTCGTCCGGCTGTCCGTAGCGCATCACGCGGATGGTCTGGGCGTCCATGTCCCCGAAGAGCTCGCCCATCGTGCCGCCGATGCGGATCAGCCGGCCCTCGTGGGCGGTGAAGGCGGTCATGGTCAGGCTGGCCGTCGCGCCGTCCTCCAGCTCCAGGTTCACCACCTGGTGGTCCACCACATCGTTGTCACAGCGGTAGACGCAGCGGCCATAGGGACCGTCGCGCAGCGCCGCCAGCAGCTTTTCCTCGGTGGGTTCAAAGGCCACCACGTTCTGGGGCCAGCCATTCCCGGATTCGCGGAAGCGGCCGAGGTAGTAGTCCACCGCGTTGAAGGGACACCCCTCGACGGCGCAGTCCACGCAGCGCTCGGCGCTGCCCGCCGGGGACTTGTCCCGCCGGAACAGGTACAGCCCGCCGAAGGAGGAAACCCGCTTGCAGCGCTTGCCGGTAAGCCACAGCAGGATGTCCAGGTCGTGGCAACACTTGGCCAGGATCATGCAGCAGGATTCCTCGCTGTTGCGCCAGTTGCCCCGCACGAAGGAGTGGGCCTGGTGCCAGTAGCACACCCGCTCGAAGGCGGCCACATTCACGGTGTCGCCGATGACGCCCTCGTCGATCAGCTTTTTCAGCGTCTGGAAGAACACGGTGTAGCGCAGCACGTGGCACACCACCACCCTGCGCCCCAGCCGCGCGGCGAGCTCGGCGAGCGCCTCGCACTCCTCGGCGGTGGTGGAGGCGGGCTTTTCCAGCAGCAGGTCATAGCCCTTCAAAAGCGCGGCCCTGGCATGCCCGAAGTGACTGCGGTCCTGGGTGCAGATCAGCATGGCGTCCGCCAGCCTGGGCTGATCGAGCATCTCCTCCACCGTGGCGTAGCAGGCACCCTCCCCGATGCCGGTCAGGCGCCTCATGCCCGCCAGCTTCTCGGGGTCCTGGTCCGCCGCCGCAACCACGCGCGCCGACTCGGGCATGTCCGCGATCAGGCGGGCGTAGACCAGCTGTCCACGGGAACCGCAGCCCGCGACGGCAATGGTAATCGGTCTGTCCATGGTTCATCCTCCCTCGCAATGCGTCGTTGGTTATCAATCAGCAGAAGCCCGTCGTGGCCGCCGGCGTGACCAGCCGATAGTGGAAATCCCCCCTGTAGCGCTCGCAGGGCAGCGGCGTCTCGTCCAACTCGGGGATGGTTTCGAGTTCGCCGGCCAGGTAGCGCTCAAGCTCGTCCCGGACATCCGCCAGCCGCGCCAGCGCCCCGCCGTAGCGCAGGCAGAGCACCTCCCAGCCGTTGCGCCGATAGTCCCGTTCCCAGAGGGCGCGGTGACTGCGCATCAGCGCGTCGCAGGCGTCGATCATCGCGGGCAGGTGCGCCTGAACCGCCTCACGGAGCCACTCCCGGTCGCCGGCCAGGTATTTGGCACGGACGTCCCGCACCCATTCCCCCTTCAACGCCGCGAAGCGGAACACGTCCCGGGCATAGCGGCACTCTATGAGACCGCCATACCCTTCGAGGACCGCCTCGGCCCGGCGAAAGCGATCGATCGCCGCGTCCAGCCCTTCCTCGCAGGGCGGCAGCAGCGGATAGAGCGGGTCGCACCACACCAGGCCCTTGCCGGTGCGGGTGTCCCGCCAGTCGGGATAGAATTCGCCCATGGCCCGGTGGGCCGATGCCGGCACACCGGTGAGCGCCTCGCCCAGGCGGTCACTCTCCGCTTCCCCGCAGGGCTCGCCCAGCCAGCAGGCCTCCGAGAGCAGCGGCAGCTGGTTGAGCGCCAGGAAGGCATCGGTCTCGTTGCCGTCATCGCCCCAGATCGTGGCGAGCACGGTGTCCACCTCCCGCCTCAGACAGGCCCGCAGGGCGGGGCGGAAGGTAGCCTCCGTGCGCTTGCAGTGGGGCAGGAAGCCGGACCAGGCCCACAGCCCGCCGGCGAAGATGGACCGCCCCAGGTTGTCGTGGGCGCGGAGCATCCGCTCGTAGAAGGTCTCGTCGTCGTGGTAGTAGTCCCAATAGCACTGCACGGCCACGTGCGGCTCCCCCGCCGCGCCCCGGGGAATCTCGGCCTCAGGGTCATAGTAGTCCCGTCGCTTCGAGCAGAGACGGAAGAACATGTCGCTCCACATGATGGGCTCGAAATCGTACTTCCGGCAGATGGACGCCACGCGGTCCAGGTGGCGGCGCATCAGCGCCACGCGATCGCAGGGGCCGTGCAGGTCCAGGTAGCGGCCCAGTCCCACGTCGTGGGCCTCGTCCATGCCGATGTGTATGCGCTTGCTGCGCACACAGTCCCGCATCGTACGGACGGCGCTTTCAATATAATCGTAGACCGCCTCGCTGTCCGCCAGCAGAATGTCCTCCCGGTCCCGAAGCGGGGCGGCGGCATCCCATTGCAGGAACTGGGCGCAGTGTCCCAGGGTCTGGATGCAGGGCATCAGCTCCATGTCGTAGCCCGCGGCGTAGTCGTCCAGCGCCCGGTATTCCTCCCGGGTAAAGCGACCCCTGAGATAGCCGTGGTAGGGCTGCTCCGGAATCTCATAGGTGTCCTCGGTGTAGAGCAGCAGCAGGTTCAGGCCCAGCATCGCCATCTGGTCGATCAGGCGCTTCGCGGCCTCCAGCGTGACCACGGCGTTCCTGGAGCACTCCAGCATGACGCCGCTGGACGGGATGTGCCGCTCCTGGCGCAGCCGGAGCGACGGCCTGCCCTCCCGAAGGGCAAGTCCCAGCAGGAACAGCCCCCGCGCCAGCGCGCATCGGTCCGGCGCGATGATGCGCGCCTGACCCGATTCGTATTCCACGACCAGTGCGCCGCCCTCCGCACATTCGATGTCCTTCGGTAGCTCCACGCCGAGGCGTTTGGCTGCCACCGCCCCGATGCGGCGAACATCCTCCGCTGAGAACATGCATCATCCCTCCTCTGTCCGACTCCCGGCTCATCCCGGGAGCTTCCCTCATTTCATCAGTTTTTGCCGATCTCCAGCCGCAGCGTCTTGACCTCAAAGGTGTGGAACGCAAGGCTGATCTGCCCCGCTTCGATGGGCAGCGCCTCCAGCCGGTTCTCCAGCATGTCACAGAGCCAGGCCCGCACGGCGGGCACGGAGATCCTCAGCCGGCACCGCGTGTCCGCCCGCTTCGCCTCGTAGAGGCGCAGCACGATGTCGCCGCTGCCGTCCTCGGCGGGCTTCACCGTATCAATGAAGATGTTCGCCGCGTCCACTTCAAAGGCGCTGAACCCGGAAAGGCTGCCCCGCGCGACCCGCAGCGGCACGTTCAGCCTGTACGCCTCCCGCACCACGGGGCTCTCCAGGAAGCCGCCCTCCCAGGCGGTGAAGGCGTAGGTGAAGCGGTGGCTGCCGTTGTCCGCCCGCATCTCCGGCGAAGCCGCGGCCCGCAGCAGCGTAAGCCGCATGGCGTTTCCATTCAGGCTGATGCCGTACTTGCAGTCGTTCAGCACCGCCGCGCCGTGGCTCTCGTCGCACAGCGCGCTGTAGCGCTGGTTGCACACCTCGAAGCGGTCGGAATCGTACAGCCGCGAGCGGTGGTTCGGTCGCTTCATGTAGCCGAACTGGATCTCGTTGATGCCCTCCGAGGCCTCCACCGCCACAGGAAACGCCACCTTCAACAGGCGGTGCAGCTCGCGCCACTCCACCTCGGTGACGAAGTCCAGACGCCGGCTTCCCGCCTCCAGCACGATGTCCTGCTCGAAGGCGGAGTTCATGATCCGGCGCGACAGGTGGATCACGGCCCGCAGGCCGCCGGCCTCCTTCACTGTCAGTTCGACGGGCTCCGGCAGATCCACTTGCTGCAGCTCATAGTTGGAATCGATGTCCCAGGCGTCGAACAGCCTCGGCACATCCTTGAAGGCCAGCAGGCGGTTCATGGGCCCCCCGGCGAATTCCCGCCCCGCAGCCCGGTCCACGAAGGAGATCACCTCGCCACGGGCATTCAGCACGGCGCGGACGACGTCGTTCTCGATCACCGCGCCGTCCCCCGTCAGCCGCGCGTTGACCGGCGGGATCTCCACTTCGGTCTCCGCCGGAACCAGCGAGACGGCCCCGCAGGACGGAACGGTTACCAGCGCCAGCGCGCCGCCGTTCGCCGGCTGGGCGGCCACCGGCCGGCCGCCGTCGGTCAGCGCGCCTCGGGCAAAGGCCCCGGGCAGCTCCACGAGCCCCGTCACCGGGAAGGACAGCGAATTGAACACCGTCACGCCCTCCCCCGCCGCCAGCGCAGCCAGGGCCTCGTCCCGCACCGTGTCGGCCTCGGAGATGATCCAGCGGTGGTCCCGCCGCGCGTCCTCGTAGACCCGTGCGATGGACGAGCCGGGGAGAATGTCGTGGAACTGGTTCAGCAGCAACTTCTTCCAGGCGGCGTCCATCCGCGCCAGCGGGTATGCCCAGCCCTTCGCCGAAGCCAGGCTCCCCCACAGCTCCGCCTCCCGCAGGGCGAGCTCCGCCTTCCGGTTGCCCCACTTGATCGCCGCCTGAGAGGTGTAGACGCCCCGGTGGGCCGAGAAGTACAGCTCCCCGACATAGGTGTGCTCCGGCCCGCCCTCGGCCTCCATGTCCTCGAAGAAGGTCAGCGGGCTCTCCATCCGGGTCCGGGGCATACCCTCCAGGTCCTTCTCCCGGAGCAGGAATTCGATGTGGTCCCGGGTCGGCCCGCCGCCGCCGTCGCCGTAGCCGAAGGGAAGCAGGAAGGCGTCAAGCCCCCGCTTCTGCACGCGCTTGTTCCAGGTCTCGCAGATCTCCTTCGGGTCCGTGCGGTAGGTGTAGCTGGTGGGCAGGAACGAGACCACCTCGGAGCCGTCCGCGCCGCGCCAGGTGAAATAGTGATAGGGAAAGCGGTCGCCCTCGTTGTAGGACCAGAAGATCTTCTGCGTGACCAGGTACTTCACGCCGGTGCCCTTCAATATCTGCGGCAGCGCGGCGGAATAGCCGAAGGTGTCCGGCAGCCAGAGCATCACGCTGTCGGCGCCGAAGGTCTCCTTGAAGTAGCGCTTGCCGTGGACCACCTGCCGGATCAGCGATTCGCCGCTGGTCATGTTGGTATCCGGCTCCACCCACATGGCGCCCTCAGCGATCCACTGCCCGCCCTTCACCGCCGCGCGAATCCGCTCGAACAGCTCGGGGTAGCATTGGCGGCACATCTCATAGGCGGCGGGCTGGCTCTGCAGATAGCGGTACCCGGGATATTCTTCCATCTGCCTGAGCTGGGCTGCGAAGGTCCGGCTGGTCTTGCGGCGGGTCTCCGCCATCGGCCACAGCCAGGCCATGTCGATGTGGGCGTTGCCCACCGCGTAGAACACCGGCGCGGTAGAGCCGTTCACGGCCTCCAGCGCGGGCCTCAGCGCCTCTCGCGCCGCGCGGCAGCTGGCGATCCGCCCCTCCAGGGGCTGCTCGAAGTCGACGATCAGCGTGGCCCGCTCCAGCGCCCCCGCGATCCTGTCCGCCCGCAGCCCCTCGGGGTCCACCTGATCACCCAGCTGGCGCAGGGTTTCCAGGTCCAGGTAGAGCTGGTAGGCGTCCTCGTTCCAGATCCCATAGGACAGCTCTCCCAGCACAGCCCGCTCGCCCTCCGCCCCGGGGTCCCGGTAGCTTCCGGGCAGCACCGGGCCCGTGGCACAGCCGCCCGTGGGCGCTTCGGGATAAAAATGCCCCGCGTAGGCCTCCAGAACGATATCGTAGGCGCGACCCGCCTCGCCCCCGGGCGTCAGGCAGTTGTCCACGATGTAGTGGTGCGGGTACTGGATCCACGGCGCGCGATAGGTGCCGAAGGACCTGCCGTCCACGAACACCGTGGTCTCGCCGCCGGTGTTCAGGTTCATGACGACGCGCTTCCCGACCGCAGCCTCGGGCAGCACCACGCGTCCGCGCATCCAGCAGTACTCCCAGGCGCGCCCCCACGGCGTCCCCGGCGCGATCGGCTCGAAGCGCGCCACCAGCGCCTCCTCCAGGGACAACTGGTCCATGGTACAGAAGGCCGACACGTCGATGCTCCCGAGCCGCAGGTAGAAGTCGTCTCTAAGCGTCCTCAGCCAGTGGTCCAGCCGGTCTCTCCATTCGGAATGCATGTACTTCAAGGCGCAGCCCCTCCCGTCGTCTGTCTGGCCGGGCGGAACCGCGCCCGCCCGGGTGTCTCCCGTTCTTCCATGCCCCTTCGTCCCCGCGCAAAGGTCTTCTGAATCCTGTCCGGGGCAAGGGCCCGAAACGCGATTGCCCGATAAGCCAGGCGCGCCGCGCGCCTGGCTTATCGGGGCTGGTTGTATCTGTGGTACTCGTCGATCAGAAGTCGTAATCCGGCGCGACCGGCCTGCCGGTCTTGGAGGACTCCACCGCCGCAAGGCTGACCGACACCGTGTAGGCGCCCTCCAGCGCCGTCGTCCGGATGGGCTTGTCGTTGACGATGCAGTCCAGGAACTCGTTGAACTCCCCGTAGGTGTTGTGGTTATTGATGTCCAGTGGGTACTTCACGGGGATCGCGTGGGTCTGGGGCAAGCCTTCGAACAGCGACTCGCCATTGCCGAGGCCGTCCTTGTACACGGTCATGCAGGGGCTGGTGTTGTCGGTGATGATCGTGCCCTTGCTGCCATAGAACACGCTGCGCATGGTGTAATCCCGCTTGCAGCCGGTGGACACGAACACCTTGCCGATCACGTCGTTCGGGAACTTCATGATGGCGATGGTGCAGTCGTCCGTAGGCCAGTCCTTGAGCATCTTGTGGTTGGAATAGGCCATGACCTCCGTCGGGTTGCCGGCGATCCACCGGGCCAGGTCCACGGCGTGGCAGCCGCCGCCAAGGAAGCCGTGGCGCAGCGGGTCCAGCCGCCACGCGCTCAGCCCCGCGAGCTTCGCGTAATCGTGGGCGTACTCGGTCTCCACGAAGAACAGCTCGCCGATCTCCCCCCGGTCGATCAGCGCCTTGGCCTTCAAGAAGCCCGGGGTGTAGCGGCAGATCTGGCCAATCATCATCTTGGTGCTGGCCTTCGCCGCGGCGGCAGTCATCGCCCGGCAGTCCTCCAGCGTCAGCGCCATCGGCTTTTCGCACAGCACATGCTTGCCCGCCTCCAGGGCGGCGACGGAGATCTCCCGGTGGGTCTGGTCCGGCGTGACGATGATTACGGCGTCCACCTCGGGGTCGGCCAGCATCTGTCGGTAGTCGGTGCAAGTTCTCTGCACACCGAACAGCGCCGCCACCTTTTCAAGCTGCTCCGCGTTGGTGTCGCAGATCATGTACAGCTCGGCCTGCGCGTTGTCCCGCACGGCCTTCATGTGCAGCTGGGCCATGCCGCTGCAGGAGATGACGCCGACCTTGATTGTCTTGCTCATTGTTATTACCTCCTGGATTTCATTTTACGGACCCGGAAGAAATACCCATGATGATCTGCTTCTGAAGCAGCAGATAGATGGCGATCGCCGGCACGCTGGCAAAGACCATGCCCGTCAGTTGGAAGGGAATATCCTTCGAAAACTGGGAGACGAGGTTGTTCAGCGCGGGCATGATGAGCTGCTTGTTTACGCCCTTGAGCACCACCATGGGCGCCAGCAGGTCGTTCCAGCTGCCGATGAAGTTCATGATGGTGCAGATGGAGATCGCGGGCATGCCCATCGGGGCGACGACGGAGAACACCATGCGGAAATAGCCGCAGCCATCGATTTTCGCCGCCTCGATCATCTCGGTGGGGATACCCCGGAAGTTGCCGGTCATCAGCAGGATCATGCCCGGGAGCATGGAGCCCACGCCGATCAGGATCAGGCCCGTGAAGGTGTTGATGAGGCGCATGCGGGAGAGCATGACGTACACCGGGATCATGATGACCTGGAACGGTATGAACATGGCGATCATCACAATGGGGTACATCAGCCTCGCGCCGGAGAAGCGCAGCTTCGAGAAGGCATAGCTGGCGCAGATCGACAGCGGCAGCGCGAAGAGCAGCTTCATCACCGTCACGAACAGCGTGTTCCCCAGATAGGTCTGGATGCGGAACCGGCTGAAGATGGTGACGTAGTTTCCGTACTGGGAGCCGTTCATACTGAACGGGTCGACCATGTATTCCGTCTGCGATTTCAGGGAGTTGATCACCATGAAGAACAGCGGGTACAGATAGGTCAGGGCCAGTCCGATCAGCAGGACGTAGAGCAGGAACCGGACGGCGACCGTTTTCACATTGACAGTCTTTTTCATATCACCGCTCCCAATCGTCCAGTTTGTTGCTCACAGTCATCTGGATCACCGTGATGATCAATATGATGAGCAGCAGCATGACGGACAGTGCGCTCGCCTGGCCCAGCTTGCTGCCGTTGAAGCCCTTTACATAGACCATGTAGTCCAGCGTCGTGGTTTCGTAGCCGGGGCCGCCGGACGTGATGGCGTGGATCAGCGGGAAGATGCCGGTGAATATCCACAGCATTGCGGAGATAAAGGAATACTCGATGGTACGGATCAGCATCGGAATGGTGATGCTGAACAGCCTGCGCCAGTATCCCGCGCCGTCGATTCTGGCGGCTTCGAATATATCAGGCGAAATGTTGGACAGCCCCCCGAATATGATCAGGATCTGCCAGCCCAGGTTGCTCCAGACGAGACAGAGGAACACGATGAAGCGGGCGCTGCCTCCGTCCCCCAGCCACTCGATCGCCAGCGCATCGAGGCCGACGGCCCTCAGCATGTCGTTGAGCGGGCCGGCGTAGCTGAACAGCACCTTGAACAGGAAGCCCACCGTAACCATTGAGATAATGGAGGGCAGGTAGTACACCAGGCGGAAGAACTTCCAGCCCCGTATCTGGTCGTACAGTATCACCGCCAGCATCATGCCGATCAGCGCCTGTACGGGGATGGTGAGCAGGAAGATACCCGTATTTTTGACAATCCTCAGGAAGTTCTTGTCGGAGAGCAGCCTGACGTAGTTTCTCAAGCCGACGAAGTCGTTCTTGAACAGGCCGTCCCAGTTGGTGAAGCTCTTGACAAGGACCACGCCGATCGGATAGGCGAATATGACCAGCTCGAGCACGAGCACCGGCAGTATGGAGAGCCATCCCTGGCGATTGTCGTTGTTGAGCCGGCTCGCCTTGACTTTCCCAGCGATAATGATCCCTCCCATCTTTCAGCAAGCCCGCGCGGCGTGCAGCCGCCGCGCGGGCAATATCAATGTATCACATTGTCAGGCCCCAGGTCAATCCTCCTGGGCCTCGTCCAGCATTTCCGCCAGCTCCATGGGCGTCATATTGCCCACCAGCACCTGGCAGGGGAAGGTGTAATAGAGGTTGGCGGCATCGCTGCTCATGCAGTTGTCCGGCCAGAAGTAGATGCCGCTTGCCATTTCGATCATCTTGGCGAAGTTTTCATTGTCGCCCATGCCGATGTCCGCGGCGGTAATGTCCACGCGGGCGGGCACGCTGGGGTTGGTAGCGTAGTACTGCACCATCTCATCGCGGGTGGTGAGGAACATGGCGAACTCCGCCGCGATGTCGGGATGCTTGGAGAAGTTCGCGATGCCCAGGCAGGCGCCGATGCCGCCGACGGCAGTCAGCTTATCGATGTCCTCCTCGATGGCGGTGGGCACTGGCAGGATGCCGAAGTTGTCGCCCATGGCCTCCTCGAAGGTGGCCTGGTCCCAGATGCCGAAGGTGCACAGCGCGCAGCCGCCCTGCAGGAACACGTTGTAGTTATCAGCGGAGGTGGCGGTGTCGCTGTTGATCCACTCGTTTTCATAAAACTTCCTGTATTCCTCCAGCATGAACAGGAAGCCCTCGTCGTCGACGTACTTCGCATCGCCCAGTGTGTGTGCGATGATGCCGTCGGTGCCGCTCAGCTGCTCCCACCACACGCCCAGCCCGTACAGCAACAGGGCGGGATAGCTCTCGTCCAGGTGAAACGGCAGGATGCCCGCGTCGCGGATGGCGTCCAGCGCGGCGTAGAACTCATCGATGGTGCGCGGCGGGTTGGCGTCGAAGTCCAGGCCTGCCTGAGCGATCAGCTCGCGGTTGTAGGCAAAGCACGCCACGCTTTGTCCGGCATAGGGGATGCCGTAGATGGTCTTGCTGGCGTCCATGTCCTCGGCGCAGGTTTCCCACCCTACCAGGTTGTCGAGGTGGTCGGCGTCCAGATAGTCGTTCAGCGGCAGCAAGCCCGCGGCGATGTCCAGCAGGACGGGGCCGTTCATGAAGCATACGATGTCGGGACCGTAACCAGCCAGCGTCGCAGCCTTGAAGTCGTTCAGAACCTGCGCGTTGTCGTCATAGGCGCTGATTTCGATGGTCACGCCGGGATGCGCTTCCTCAAAGCGCTTGATTGCGGCGGAGATATACCACTCTTCCTCGGGGATCTTCATCTCTTCGGCGGACATCATGCTGTTGCAGGCCCACAGAGAAAGTGTGACCTTTTCCTCTGCGAAAGCTGCCGTGCCCAGTCCGAGCACCATACAGAATACGAGCGCGAGCGCGAGAATCTTCCGAATACTCTTCATGACAATACCTCCTCTGTTTTTATTCGGATAATTAATTATACCATTACTATCGCATAAAAAATATCGGTATTTTTATCCGTTTATCTCATATTTTCATCTATTGTTAACGCTGTGACGTTCATGCAGGGGCAAAAAAATCCCGAATATTTGCTTTTGGTGCAAATATTCGGGATTTATGGGCGGTGCCCGCAGCCATGTACTGCCGCGTTTATTCTGGCACATCACGGAAAACCGGGGCTTTATTTCCCCTCGATTCCCTTTTTATACTTCAGCGGCGTCATTCCAGTCTGTTCCCGGAAGATCGAGATGAAGTGGCCGGTGGAGCTATAGCCCAGCATCGCCGCCACGTCCCCCACAGCGTGGGTCCTGAGGCAGCGCTTGGCCTCCTCGATTTTCTCGCGCCGGATGTAATCGCTCAGGTTCTCGCCGGTCTCCCGCTTGAACAGCCGGCTGACGTAGGAGGCGCTCATGTGCACCTGTTCGGCGACGGCCTCCAGCGACACCCGGTCGCGAATGCTGCGCTGGACATAGTCCCGGATCGCGCCGACCATGCCTCCGGCGGAGGACATCGCCGCGACCATGCGGTCCACGCAGTCCGCGGCTTCGACCAGGGAATCCGCACGCTCCAGGGCCTCGATCCACGGCTGGACATCGAAGTCCCGATAGGACGCGGAACAGCGGTACAGGTAGGCAGTCATCACGTGGACGGCGTGTGCCCGATCCGTACCCGACGCCATGATCAGCTCCGCGAGTTTCCCGGGCGGCGTTTCGTCAATGCAGTGGGTAATCCGGCGCTTGATGGCCTGATAGGCGGCCTCGTCGTAGCGGCGCACGCTGGATGGCATATACAGGCGGCCAGCGCCGCTGAAATACCCCGCCTCCTCGGCGGCAACGGCAAGCCGATAGGCCGCGGGAATGCCCAGCGGGTCGCGGATGACCTCGCTGACTCCCATGGTCAGCACGCAGTCCAGGCACTGCTCGGCGGTCATGCGCATCCGGCTGAACATGCGTTCAATGGGCACCTCCGATCCATCCTGGAGGATTGCCGCGATCTGTCCGCTATGCACACGGAAAAAACAGGCGCCCTTTCCCCAGATCTGGGAGCATATACCGATGGTACTGTACGCCAGCAGCTCCTCCGCCTTCTCTCCCTGGGTGCGAATACCCAGTGAAGCCACCCGCACGCCCTGCTCCACCTCTATGCCGCAGCCACGAAGCCGCTCTGCGACAGTGCTTCCGTTCTGAATGACCTCGGAGAGCACCAGGTTCATGAACTCGGTGCGCACGAGATCCTCGTTGACCACGACGGAAGCGTCTTTGTCGCCCTCCAGCACGCGCTCCCGGCGCACCTCTTCGGCGACCCGATTGACCGCCTCCAGCAGCAGTTCGGGGGTGATCAGGTCCTTCTGGAGGTATTCCGACACCCCCAGCTGGATGGCCCGCCGGTAGTATTCGATGTCGTTCATGCAGCTCAGCACGATGAAACGAGCGCTCCGCCCATGGGACCTCAGCGCCTCGATCATCTCCAGGCCGTTCATCAGCGGCATCAGTATGTCGACGACGACGATGTCCGGCCGCTCCCGCTCGATGACCTCGACACCCTCCTTCCCCGTGCGCGCCTCCCCGACGACGGTAAAGCCGTGGGCCTCCCAGGGAATGATGGAGCGCATGCCGACCAGGTGCAGGGGTTCGTCGTCAATCAGTACGACTTTCATCATCGTTCTTACCCTCTTCGTAGGGCAGCCGCAGGGTCACCTGCGTGTACCGCCCGGATTCACTTTGAATGTCCAACCCATAGGCGTCGCCATAGTTCAAGCGAAGGCGCTCATGGACATTGTGTATGCCGATGTGGGTGCCGCCGCGACCGCTGCGGACCTCACTGCCATCCATGATCTGCTCCACGCGCTCCGCGTCCATGCCGATGCCGTCGTCCCACACGCGGATCAGAATATCGCCGCCCTCCCGTTCCGCGATGACGGCAATCGATCCGGGCGTCGCCTTGGCCGTGACGCCATGCAACACGCTGTTCTCCACGATGGGCTGCAGCAGCAGCCTGGGAATCATGGCGTTCATCAGCTCCGGAGGGACATCCGCGCGGTATTCAAACAGGTTCTGGTAGCGGATCTGCTGGATATAGATGTATTTTTCGAGGTATTGAAGCTCATCGCCAAGGGCCACCCGTACATCCTCGCCGGTAAAGCAGTAGTCGATCAGCGAACTGAACGCGGTCAGGTATCGGCTGATGCCCGTTGCTCCCTTCAGGTCCGCCATCCAGCGCACCGTATTCATTGCGTTGCGAATGAAGTGGGGGTTGATCTGGGATTGAAGCATGCGGGTCTCCAGCCGGCGCTTCTTCTCCTCGTCCTGGCGGATGTGCTCCATACTCTCGTCCAGTGCGCGCACCGTCTCGTTGAAGCCGTCGCACAGCTCCCCGATCTCGTCCCGCCGCCGAGTCCTGATCCGCACGGTCATGTCGCCGTTGCGCAGCGCGTTCATGCCCGAGCTCAAATCCAGCACGGGGCGGACAAGCCAGCGGTTCATGCCGATGATCATCATGGCGATCAGCGCGCATGACAGCAGCATCATTGAGACGATCAGCTTGGTCAGTCGGGAGGTCTCAGCGTACATATCCGAGGTCGGCGTGATGGAGTACAGCAGCCAGGGGCTGCCCATGTCCTGCACCTCGATCGCCCGGACCATCACCAGGCTTTCCCTGCCATCCAGCGTCCAGGTGCCGTCGCCGGTGGGCAGCGCGGTCGCGTCCACCTCCCCGTCGCCGGTTATGATGCTGCCGCTTCCCTGACGTACCAGGGCGAGCCTGCTGTTTTCTGTCAGCTGGAAGCTCTCCAGCATCCTTCTCATGTAGGACGCGTTGACGCCCAGCACCGCTACGCCTTGGTTTACGCCGTCCATCATCATGTTGCGGGCAAAGTACAGCTGCGCACCACCATAGGGGTTTTCGATGTTTTCCTGGATGCCCATCCACGAATCCGGGTAGCGGCGCGCCTTCAGGGCCTGGAACCAGGGCAGCACCTCCAGCCGCTCCCGGATGCTGTCCACGCCGCGGGAGGGCGAATAGGTCGTAGTGGCGAACAGGTCCTCCTCAAAAGCGAGCACGAAGCGGGTAGGAATGCCCAGCGAGCCGAGATAGCGGCTCTTGCGCAGCGTGGCAGCCACGCGCTGGCAATAGGCAGAGGGCAGCGCCCCGGGATTCTCGACAATCGCAGTGAACACCTGGTCCTGGGGAATCTGCTGGAGCACGCTGGAGATCATGTCGAACTTCCACTTGACTTGGCGCTCGACGGTTTCGAGGTTCTTGCTCGCCAGCTGGTTCATGCGGTTGAGTATGATTCCCCTGGAGAACCTCAGTGAGATGATTCCCATGGAGAGCACGGGGATGATGGTCAATAGCGCCATGAAGGCCATCGTTTTGTGTCGAATACCCAGGCGACGCTTTTTCACTGCGCTCACTCCCCTCTCTCAGGTACCGCCCTTTCTGGCTTCCCGTATTGTCATCTATTATAGCACAATTATTGCGAAAAGTAACCCGCAAAACCGCGTGTCACACGCGAGGCCTGTATCGTTCAATCCATGTGACGGGCAAAACAAATCCCCGGAACAGCCCTGTTATTCACAGGATTGTTCCGGGGATTCGGTGCCATGCGATATCCAAGCATGACGTCTTGACGTGACTCCGGTCTCCGACTTTATTGCAATTTGACCGCTAACTCCACCATCGCCTGCATGCCGGTAACTTCAACCAGGTGCCAAGCTTGCATTGCGTCGTGGAGAATTTGCCGAGACTTCCGGTCAAAGCCAATCAGTTCTTTTCCCAGGGCCTGGCTTCCAAACGAAATCACACTCTGCATTTTCTGAAAACGCGATCTTTTCAACTGCCCGGAGGGGTTTTCCTCCCATGTTATCTATCGCCAGACTGCCTTCCCAATCCTCCCTGAAACGAATTTCAAGCACTGCGGCCCGCCCCGGAACCATTCGCATTTGAACGATGCCTTCATCCATATTCCACCGCAAATACTTTACCAGTCCTCCGGAGCGGAGCCTGAAGCCCCTGGCCTCACCGCGTCGCCATTCTTCCGGGAGCGCAGGCAATAGTTCTATCTGTTGCCCATCCGAATACAGAAGCATCTCCTGCACAACGCCCTGCAAACCCAGCAGGGTATCTGTGCAGAACACCGCGCGACTGCGATCGGTATTGTGATCCGTCATGCCCGTCGCGTAAAACACGTCCGTGGACAACAGCCGATTCATCATGCGGGCAGACATGCCACCCATTTTCAATCGCGTCAGTATCAGCAGCTTGTGGATCCAGCCGTGGGAGGGCGTATCGTCTCTGCCCACATTCTCTCGATCCCGGTTTTCCACCGCACGGACGCAGGCCTTTACAAAGTCCTCGCTATCCCGGGTTTCAAAGGCGGGCCAGGCTCCGTAGAGATGGCTCAGGTGGCGGTGGGCGTTGTTCTCGTTATACATATCGCAGGCCCACTCCTTCAGCGCCCCCGTCCCGTCCAGGCGGTAGTCGGGCAGGCCCTTCTCAAGATCGTCGCAGGCCGCCAACACGGACGCGCTGTCCGGCAGCGGGCACGCCCGTTCCAGCGCGCGAACCATGCGCAAGCAGTCGCGTGCAGCGGCGATATCCATGGACGTGTTCATCGCAAGCGCGCACTTTCTTCCCCCGGGATGGTTTTCCGGGGAATAACCGGGGATCAGCAGATAGCGCTCTCCGGCCTCCAGCGCCTGTTTTCCGGATTGATGGCAGGGGGTTCCTTCCGCGTCTGTGAAGTACTCGGGGGTACAGAGCTGTTTCCAAAAATTCAGCGTCTTTCTCAGCAGCGGACGCAGCAGAGCCTCGACGATCCCCTCGCCATCTCCCAGCTGAAGATCTCCGAAGCACTGCCACGCCTCGAACGCGGGCAGCGCCATCCAGGACGCCCCGGCATTCCAGTATTCAAAGGGATATTCGCTGTCGTATTCCACCATCATCGCCCGGCGCCCGTCGGTGTTGACCGGCACCAGCAGCGCGTCCGTCATGCCATAGACCTGTCGGGCGTTTGCCTCCCAATCGGCCATCTGCCGGCGCACGAACGCGCAGTAGCCGACAGCGGCTTCCGGCGCGTTGCCGGTGTTCATGCCGGACACCTGAAGGTTGACGTTCGCGTCCATCGTGTAGGCGGCGCTCCAGGCCGGATTCCATTCCCCGGTCCACATGCCGTACAGCCGCGGCGCGGTATGTCCGGCACAGCAGAACATCACATATCGCCCCAGGCGGTAGACGCGGTTGATCAGCGCCGCCGAGAGATCCAGCGACGCCTTCTGGCGCGCCAGCAATTCGCCCAGCGACAGCGCCCCTTCCCCGGGTCGCTCCTCCAGCGCAAGCGCCTGCCGTCCCATGCGCTCCTTCCATATGTCGGCATGTCGAAGAATGGCCCTGTCGTAATCCACAAGGCTCCCGATCCCGCCGCCGTGCGCCGCGATAAAGGCGTCGAGTTTTTCCGCTTCCGTCTCGACAAACGCCGCCAGCTTCCCGTTTGATTCAAGCCTTCCGGAAACCGGGCCGGGGGCGAAGTCCCTCACCGCTCCCATGCCCGACACGAGCGCCGAGCGGGTGATGATCTGAACGCGGCGTCCCCGGGCAGCGACCTCCGGCCTGCCCTCCTCCGTCGCGAGGTGACAGGTCCGCACAGGGTCCCAGCCCAGCGAAGTCCTGCCGTCGCAGAGCACGCGACTCACCGTCAGCCAGCCGCAGCCGGAAAGCTCGCTGCCCTCGTAATCGGGGTAATGGGCCAGCAGGCCGAGGGTCCCGCCGTCCTCCGATGCGAACAGCCAGTACCGCATCCGCGTCTCCGGGGCCATGCCGTGCATCCACCAGCCATAGCCCTCCATCTCCTCGGGCAGGTCCGGGGAGATGGAGAGCGCGAGGGGCATCTCTCCCACCGCCGCGTACTCGGAGACTGCGACGTCGTCCGTCGCGGACACGAAGTGGCGCTGTCGACAGCGGGCCTCCGCGTCCTCCGCCAAGGCGCGCAGCTCTCCCCGGTCCATGTGGGTCGCGCGCTCATACTGCGAAATCGGCCCGCATTTCCTGCGCACGCGCAGCTGCTCCCCGGGGTGAAAGCTGTACACGGTGGTTTTGCGCCTCGGCGAGGGCCTCCAGTCGTCGTCCCCCGCCAGCACATGGGCGCGCGCCGCCTCCAGCTGCCCGCCCACCTCCGGCGGTGTCTGACGCGGATGGGGCGAGGGGATCACGAAATCCACGTTCTGGAAGATCAGCACCTCGTCCCCCGGTTCACCCGCCAGCACAAGGCCCTGGCTGCCGTTTCCCGCCACCAGTCCCTCCCGCCAGCCGGCGGAGCCGTCGGGCTTCACCGCCCACTGCCTGCGCAGGCCGCCCTCCAGCGTCGGCTCGGTGTTCCGGGGCAGCTCCACGATCGGCCCCCGCGGCACGCGCGTCCAGCTGTTCAGGCTTTCCACCATGTTTTCTTCTCCATGTGCCTTCATTCAACTCATCCTCCGGCTATTCCATTTTGCGACGGATTCTGTTATAATACGATTAATGACGCTTTCTGTCCCGAAAGGAGCGGACCATGTACCAGATCGTAATCGTGGACGACGAGCCCCGAATCTGCGAGGGGCTGGTCCATCTGTTTCCGTGGGAATCCCTGGGCTTTCATGTCGTCGGTTCGTTCACCAACGGCCGGGACGCGCTGGCCTTCATCAACGCCCATCCCGAAGTGGACGTCGTGATGACCGACATCGAGATGCCCGTGATGAACGGCATCGAGCTTTCGCGGCAGCTGCGGGACCAGCGCATCGCCGTGGTCTTCTTCAGCGCTTACCAGGATTTCGAATATGCCCGCTCCGCGATCATCAACCACGTCGTGGACTACCTGGTCAAGCCCATGAGCTACGACGCCATCAGCGCGTGCATGAAGCGGCTGAAGGTCTCCCTGGACGCCGAGAAGAGCAAGGCCGCGCCTGCCTCGCCGCCAGACGCGCCTCAGGAGCGCCTCGCCTTTGACCTGGAGGCGTTCGTGAAAAACTACATCGAAAAGAACTACCGCACGGCGTCGCTGGAGGAAGCCGCCTCCCTCGCCCACTACTCCATCGCCTATCTCAGCACCGCCTTCAAGCAGGCCGCCGGAATGACCTTCTCGGACTGGCTGACGCGGGTGCGCATGCAGAAGTCCCTGGCGCTGATCCGCAACCCGAAGAACAAGCTCTACTGGATCGCGGAGGCGGTGGGCTATCAGAACCCAAAGAACCTGACGCGCAACTTCAAGGACTACTACGGCGTGACGCCCCAGGAGCTTCGCGCCGGCAAGCCCCTCCTGCTGCACGCCGAAGACGAGGGTGACGAGCCATGATGCGCCGCTTCTTCTTCAAGCGCCTGAAGCGCTATTCGCTGCTTCTGATGACGCCCTCGCTTCTGCTGTTGATCGCCCTGTTCTTCATCAATTCATCCGCCCAGCTGCGCGACCTGAAGCGGGATTCCGGCCAGGCGGTGGACAGCATCCGCAGGGGCTTCAACGCCATCTACGAGGATACCTGCTACCAGCAGAACATGATGACCGTGAATCCCCAGCTGACGCTCTCGCTGCGGAAGATCCTGATGCGCGGGCGCAGCAGCTATACGGATTACGTGTTCCTCAACAGCATGAAGAGCATCCTGCAGTCCGCGGCCAGCTCCCATCCCTCCATCCACAGCATCTACCTGTATATCGACGGCTACGAGAACTTCCTGGCGTCCTCCGACGGCGTGCGCCCGCTGGGCAACTACTTCGATACCGACTGGCTCGCCCAGTACGAAGCCCTGCCCGGCGACGCCGGCAGCGCCGTGGTCCGCCGGGTCATTCCCGCCAGTGCCTATCAGCGGGATTACAGCGTGCTCACCATATTCCAGCGGATGACCTACATCAAGGGCGTCATCGTCATCAACATCGAGGAGGACATCTTCATAAACGGCATCGCCGCCTACCTCCCATACCCCCAAAGCGCGCTGCGCGTCTCCACGGCCGAGGGGGCGGAGCTGCTGCGCATCGGCGCGTATCCCTCCGGAGAGCCGACGGACGAGGTCGACCCCGGCGCCGCCGGGCCCGGCTTCGTCCGCATCGGCGGGGAGCGATTCCTCCGCGCCTTCTCCCACGACAGCCACCTGTCGCTGGACTATTCGCTCCTGCTGCCCGCCTCGGTGGTCTGGGCAAAGGTATGGGCGGGCATCGCCGCGCCGCTGCTGATGGTACTGCTGGTGGCGGTACTCACCTTCATACTGGCCTGGTGGACCACCCGCCAGAACTTCCGCCAGATCGACGAGGTCATTCAACTGTTCGACGCGGCGGAGAAGGGCACGCTGTCCGCACAGCCGCTCCATCCGACCCAGATCAGCGATGAATACGACCTCATCATCAACAACGTCATCCGCAGCTTCATGAACACCACCTTCCTGGACAAGCAGCTGGCGGAGCAGAAGTACCAGAAGCAGGTGGCGGAGCTGACCGCGCTGCAATTGCAGATCAACCCCCACTTCCTGATGAACACGCTGCAAACGCTGGATTTTGAGGTCTGCAAGCTGACGAACAGCTTTCATTCGCCGCTGAACACCATCATCGCCAATCTGTCGGACATCCTGCGCTATTCGCTGGCGTCGGTGAACTCCCCGGTGACCGTGCGGGACGAGCTGGCGAACGTGCAGAAGTACGTAGAGATCCAGAACTTCCGCTTCCCGGACACCATCTTCATGGATTACGACGTGGACGACGCCGCCCTGTCGCTGCCCTTCAAGCGGCTGCTGCTCCAGCCCCTGGTGGAAAACAGCATCTCCCACGGCATACGGCCCACGCTGAGGCCCGGGCACATCCGCATCCGCATATCCATGCGGGGCCCGTGGCTGACCGTCCGATGCACGGACGACGGCGCGGGCATTCCCCGGGAGAAGCTGGAGGTCCTGCGGTCCAACCTGTCCCAGGGCGACGGCGGCACGAGCATCGGCCTGAACAACGTCAACCGCCGCCTGGTACTGAACTACGGCGAACAGAGCGCCTTGAAGCTGTTGAGCCACGAGGGCATGGGCACCTGCGTCATGTTCAGAATCCCATTGGAAGGTCCGGTCAGTCCTCAGGAGGCGTGAACGCCAGCGCCTCCATGTCGGCATAGCCCTTCGATTCAACATTCTCCCCGTTCAGCGCGAATATCGCCACCTTGAAGCCCGTCCAGGTACCCTCTGCGACGGGCATTTCCATGCCGATCTCACTGAACGCGCCGCCTTCATCGGCCCAGGCGAAGCTGACCCGGTTCCCGCCCCGCACCTTCATCCGCAGGCGGCAATGCAGGCGGTCGGCGGGAATACATTCAAGCTCCGTCTCCCGGGCGGTGCCCTCCGCCATGCCCATCATGGTGTCGTGCGCCACCGTTCCCTGCACCAGCCGAAGGACGGGCTTTCCGCCCCGCAGGGCGATCGCGAGGTAGCCGTAGCGGTGGCCGACGACGCCCAGGCCGGCCATGTCCCCCTCCCGGTCGGGGCACAGCGTCAATGTCAGCGTGGCGTCGAAATCCGAGGTCTGGGGGATCTGCGTCAGGGCGTTCCCCGCGAACCACAGCGGGTTTTCGTCCCGATCCGGATTGCGTGCGCAGAACAGCCTCAGCGCGTCGTCTCTGGCCGCGCAGTCATACCAGGCGGGATTGGGATTGCACTGGAACTGCCAGTGGAGGGCCAGCGCGTCGCCGGAGAAGTCGTCGTCCTGCACGATGCCGGGGCAATCCCCGCCGCGTTCGGGATACGGCAGCTTCCACCGCGACACCGGCTCGCCGATGCCGTCGCCGTTCTGCTCCACACCGATGAAGGGCCAGTCGTTCTGCCAGCACATGGGCTGGAGGTGGAGGATGCGGCCCATCGGTCCCACGTCCTGGAAGTGCACGAAGAAGCACCGACCGTCCTCCAGCTCCACCCAGCCGCCCTGGTGCGGGCCGTTCACAGGCGTGCCGCCCTGGTGCAGCACAATCCTCGATTCATACGGGCCGTAGACGCTCCGGCTGCGCAGAACCAGCTGCCAGCCGGTGGGCACGCCGCCCGCCGGGGCGAAGATGTAGTACCAGCCGTTGCGCTTGTACAGCTTCGGCCCCTCCACCGTCGGCGCGGAGAGCGTGCCGTCGAACACCAGCGCCGGCTCCCCGATCACGTCGCAAGTCACGGGGTCGATCTCCACGACGCTCAGCCTGTGCTTGATGCCGCAGCGGCTGTTGGCGTAGGCGAAGGCCATGTAGGCCCTGCTGTCGTCGTCCCACAGCGGGCAGGGGTCGATCCAGCCGCGGGCCTCCCTGACGCAGCGCAGGGACGTCCACTCGCCTGCCGGGTCCTCCGCCGTGGCGACGAATATGCCCTCATCCGGCATTGGGATAAAGGCATAGAACCTGCCGTCGTGATAGCGCAGGCTGGGCGCCCAGGTGCCGCAGCCGTGGACGGGCCTGTCGTAGCGCTCAAACGGCAGCCGCCTGACGCAGTAACTGATCAGCTCCCAGTTCACCAGGTCCGTGGAGTGCAGCACGGGCACGCCGGGCACATAGGTGAAGCTGGAGGCGATCATGTAAAAATCGCCGCCCACGCGAATCACGTCCGGATCGCTGTAGTCGGCGCAGAGGATCGGGTTTGTGTATTCATTTCCCATTGTCGCCCGCCATACGTTCATAAAATGACCTCCTTTGGGTATTTGGGGAACGGAATGGAGTTCAGACAACTTGGGATTTGACGAGGAGAGGGAATAGGGATTAGGGAATAGGGAGTTGAAGAGGGGTTTTCCGAATCCTTTACTTGCACTGCAGTTGAAGGAGACAGTTCTGAATGACCATCAGTTTCCGAGGGATTAGGGACTAGGGAATAGGGATTAGTCTGAGTGGGGGTATCCCCTTGTGGGGTTTCACTAGTCCCTAGTCCCTGT
>JAUMVG010000091.1 GCA_030530315.1 Clostridia bacterium
CCTCCGGCCTCTTGAACCCCATTCAAGCACGCTACCAAACTGCGCTACACCCAGATATTCAATTGTCTTGGGGATCACGTTCCCACAGGGCCGTGCTCCTTCAGAACGAGACATATTATACTACTTCCCACCCCGGTTGTCAAGGCGGATATGCACGTTTTGTGCCGATTCCGTTGTAAAGTTTTGTGACCTGCATTACTCCGGCTTGCCGCCGCCTTGCGCAGGCCTCCGGCGGTCCCTACACGCGACGGATGTCGCCGGAACTACACGTAGTCCCGCCATTCCTCCCCCACCGGCTCGGTGTGGTGCAGGTGTCCCTGGCCGGAGAGCCCGGGGAAGCCCTGCTGGCGCAGCGCCTCGTAGAGCACGATGGCCACGGAGTTGGACAGGTTCAGGGAACGGGCATCGGGCCGCATGGGGATGCGGACGCACTGGTCGTAGTGCGCGGCCAGCAGCGCCTCGTCCAGGCCCCGGGTCTCCCGGCCAAACACCAGGAAGTCGTCCGGCCCGTAGCTCGCGGCGCAGTAGTCCCGGGGAGCCTTGGTGGTGGCGTAGTGCAGCCGGGCGTCTGGATAGGCCGCCAGGAACGCTTCCCAGCTGGGATGCACCTCGTAGGTCATCATGTGCCAGTAGTCCAGCCCGGCCCGCTTCAGGTACTTGTCGCTCAATTCGAAGCCCAGCGGCTCGATCAGGTGCAGCTTCGCCCCCGTCGCGGCGCAGGTGCGGGCGATGTTGCCCGTGTTCTGCGGGATCTCCGGATTGACCAATACGATGTGCAACATTCGCCGTCCTCCAATTCCTGTCGCGCTTCGCCCGGAATGCCCCAGCAACGCGCAAATTTTCCGGCCCTATCATTAGAGTCTGTTTCTAAAATGCCTGAAGCGCATTTTCGGCGTATTAGACTGCATTTCTGCGTTTATTTCCCTTGACTTAGTCCCACTAAGCCTGCGAGAAATCGCCTTGAAATGCAGCCAAATCCTCTCGAAACTGCATCTCCCAGCATTTAGAAACACACTCTAAGCCTTGCGGGCTATGTCCTGCCCCGTTGAAGATCCTTCGACTCCGCTGACGCTCCGCTCAGGATGACTTGAGTGTCATTCATCGAAGCACACTCCCCGGGACAGAGCATACGCTCCGCCGTTTCCCGGCTTCCTTAATTCTCAATTCCCAATTCTCAATTCCCAATTCCTAATTCCCTGAAATCCACTCCGGCGCCTTCGCTTCGAACGTCTTTCCCCGGTATGCCTCCAGCGGGCTGTCCTTCGGCACCGTCAGCCGCTCGTGCCACAGGCACAGCTTCACCCCCGGCCAGCGGCGATTGGCCTCCCGGTCGCCGTAGCGGTCGTCGCCCAGCAGCGGATGGCCGAAGTCGGCCATGTGGGCCCGAAGCTGGTGGGTGCGGCCGGTGACGGGCTCCAGCAGCACGTGGTACAGCCCCGGCGCGGCCATCTCCCCGACCCGGTATCGGGTCCGGATGGGCTTCGCCCCGGGCGCTTCCCGATGCATCACCCGCACCTCGGCGCGCCGCGCATCCTTCTTCAGCCAGGCGTCCAGGGTGCCCTCGCTCCGCTCAAAGCGGCCCAGCGCCAGCGCGTGGTACTGCTTGCCCACGCCGTGGGCCTGGAAGGCCCGGAAGGCCTGGTCCCACACGTCGCCGTCCGCGGCGGCCAGCACGATGCCCCCGGTCTGGGCGTCCAGCCGATGGCACAGCCGCGCCTCCGGCCAGCGCCGGTTCAGGCGGGTCAGCAGCGTGTCCGCGCCGACGCCGTCCTGGTCTACGTCCACCGGCAGGCCCTGGGGCTTCACGGCCACGATCAGCCTGTCGTCGGTCCAGAGGATCTCCGGCAGGGGCTCCAGCCAGTCCGAGCCGAGGTACAGTGTCAGCGCGTCGCCGCCCTGCACGACGGCCCCCGCGCCGCTGCGCGCGCCGTTGATCCGCACGTCCTTCTTCTTCAGGGCGTCCCGGACCACCCGGTCCGGCAGCAGCGGCCAGGCCCGGCGCAGGTACTTCTCCAGCGGCATGGCCGGCACGCCCTCCGGCACGCGATGCTCGGTCATGGGGCGTCCTCCTCCGGCCAGGCCAGGTAGAGCTCCTCATAGCGCAGCGGCGACACCGTGCCCTCGGACATGTTCGTCAGCCGGGCCAGGAAGGCTTCCTCGTCGGCGCAGCGCACCACCAGCGTGTAGGTGATCACGTCGGTGAAGGTCTTGTCCTCCACCCGCACCGGCTCGTCCTTCAGGAAGAAATCCATCCGGTTCAGCATCGGGTAGCCGATCTCCATCAGGTATCGGGCGGTGGGGTGCATCACGCCCACGCCGCAGGCCTTCAGCGCGATCGCCGCGCCCTGGGTATAGGCGCGCACCAGTCCGCCCGCGCCCAGCAGGATGCCGCCAAAGTAGCGGGTCACCACCACCGCGGCGTTGGTGACGCCCCGGGCCTTCATCACCTCGATGATAGGCATGCCCGCGGTGCCGCCGGGCTCGCCGTCGTCGGAATAGCGCATGACGCCCATGTTCGGCCCGATGATGTAGGCGTAGCAGTTGTGGGTGGCATCCTTGTAAGCCGCCCGCATCCGCGCCAGGAAGGCCAGCGCCTCCTCCTCCGTCTCGCAGGGGCAGCCGTGGCCGATGAACCGGGATTTGTTGACGATAAACTCGTCCTCCGACGCCTTCAGCAGCGTCCTGTAGGGCTTCATTGCCATGGCAGTCCTCCTCCCGCCGCCCGCGCGGTCAAATCTCGATCACGTAGCGCTTGTAAGCGTTGACCAGCGTGGTCTCGCCATACTTCCGCTCCCGGGTAAAGTGCAGCGCGCCGTACTCCTGGTGCACGTGCCCGTAGGCCATGTACCGGGGGTGATAGCGGTCCATCAGCTTCACGAAGGTCTTAAAGCCCCGGTGGGGCAGGTCCTCCAGGTCGCCCTGGCCGGCGGCGGGCGCGTGGGCCAGCAGGATGTCGAAGCCCTTGTTGCGCCGCAGCTTGAGCCACAGCCGCCGGACCCGCGCCGCCATCTCCCGCTCGGAGTACATGTAGGGCTCGTTGGGACGGTAGCGCATGCTGCCCCCCAGCCCCAGGATGCGGACGCCCTGGAACACGTAGATGTCGTCGTCCACGCAGATGCAGCCCTCCGGGGGCGTCTGATCGTAGCGCTTGTCGTGGTTGCCGTGCACGTAGAGGATCGGCGCGTCGGTAAAGCAGGTCAAAAACGAGAGGTATTCCGCGGGCAGATCCCCGCAGGAGAGGATCAGGTCGATGCCCTCCAGCAGCCGCCGGTCCAGGTAGTCCCAAAGCGCCTTGTCCGCGACGTCCGATAGCAGCATGATCCTCATTGCCCGCACTCCTTTGTAAGTCAAGCCCCGGTGGTCTCCGTTTCAGGTCCTGCGCCCATATTACTTATCCAATTATTCCTCGGCCTTCCAGCTGAAGGCGGTCGCCTCGGGCAGCGCGATCTCGCGGATGCCCTGCAGCTCCACCAGCGCCTTGGCCTCGTCCTTCAGCTCGTCGAGGGTCGGGAAGCCGCCCACCACGTTGTCCGCCAACCAGTCCATGCGGATCACGTCCGCCGGGGACAGCCGTCCCTCCACCGGGCAGCGGATCTCGCCGGTCTGATCCCGGATGATGCTCTCGAAGGGCCAGAACACGCCCTCGCGGATGTGCTCGCGCACCAGCTCCACCAGGCGCTTCAGGCCGATGTCCATTCGCTGGGACATCACGATGTCCACGGCGTCGGAGGACAGGCCCCACCAGTAGTTGACGGCCTTGGGCTTGTCCACGCCGTCCTCCTTCCAGTTGCCGTTCAGCACGCTCTGCACCAGCGATTCATAGATGCGGCTCCAGTCCAGCATCGGAATGGCAATGCTCTGCTTCTGGCCGTCCTTCTGGGTATACAGGCCGTACTCCACGGCGTGGTGGCTGGGCGCGCCCACGTCGCGGCTGGAGATCATCTGCACCGAGGGATCGCCGAAGGGGTCCTCCGGGTTGAAGTCCTTTCGGGTGGACCACTCCAGGATCACCTTCACCCGGGGATTCACCATCCGCGCGCCCAGGGCGAAGGCGTTGATGCTCGCCGCCACGCCCGCGATGGGATAGTCGGCGATGTAGCCCACCTTGTCGTTCTCCGTCAGGGCGCCGGCGATCATGCCGATGAGGAACTTCACCTCGTAGATGCGCAGGTAGTAGGAGCGCACCCGCTGCCAGCTGGCCAGCAGCGAGCAGTTCAGGATGCGGGCCTCCGGGTGCTTCACCGAGGCCTTCATCGACGCCGCCAGCATCACCGGGGAGGTGGTGAAGATCAGGTCGTTGCCCTCGGCGATCATCCGCTCAATCTCCGACTCGTAGCCCGCGGGGTCCTCGCAGACGCACACCGTGGTCTTGACCCGCTCACCCAGGTCGTTCTCCAGGTTGATGCGGCCCACGTCGTGCCAATAGGTCCAGCCGGATTCGCTGGGCTTGCGGGTGTACATGAAGGCCGCCTTCACCTTGGAGGGCCCGAACAGCGTGTTCAGCAGGCTGCCGCCCTTCTTCAGCTCCGCGGGCTTCATGATCAGGGCCACGTTTTCCGGCTCCTTGTCCTTCTTGAACTCGCTCCACATGGCCTTCAGCTCGTCCCGCATCTCCCGATCATACTTCCGGGGCGCGTCGGCGTAGCCGCAGGCCTTCAGGTAGATCAAAAAGGCGTCGCCGGTGGTGGCGGGCAGCTGGGCCGGGTTGCTGCCGGCCTCCCGGGCCTTGTACAGCATCCGGAAGCGCATGTAGGCGGCCTCGAAGTCGCTGCGCTCTTCGCTGGTCCACTTCTGGCCCGGGGTCTTGCCCGTCAGCTCGTACAGGCGGGCAAAGCTGCCCGGCTTTGAGAACCAGACGCTGTTGATCTGGGTATCGTTGTAGAAGTCCAGGGACTCGAAATAGATCACGTTTTCCGGGTCGTCGGTGCGCTTGGGCAGCACCCGCGTGACCTCCGCCTCGATGGCGAGGGAATCCAGGTATTTCATCACGCTGACGCGCTTGTTGCCCTCCACCAGATAGAAGCGGTTCATGTACTCCAGCACCTTCACCGGCTGGTTCAGGCCCTGCTCGATGATGCCCTCGTACAGCGTGCTCCACTTCCGGGCGAACTCGCTGCCCGGATCCAATATCGGCATGAAGTTCGCCGCGAAGGCGTTGGTGCGCCCGCGGGTGGCGGTGCCCACCACCTTTTTCAGCGGCACCTGCACCAGGCCCAGCGGCACGTGGGAGAGGGCGTTCACCCGTTCCTCCATCTCCTCCAGCACCGGGAGGAAGGGGTTCTCCCTGCGCTGCATGCGACTATGATACTCCTTCAGGCCCGCCTTTCTCGCGCGCACATAGGAATCTTCACCGATCATATTCTCACACTCCTGTTCATCAGGATTTTGAAGCCGAAGGCCGGCAAAGGCGGCAGCCCCGCGCGGGCTTCGGCATGAACCGCCCCGCCGGGAGGTCGTCCCGCCGGAGCGCTTCAAAAAGTCTAATGATACAAGGTAAAGAAAGCAAGGCCATCTTTGTTGCGGTTTTGTGGCGGAGCGGGAGCGCTTGGGCTACACGTTCTCCGCCTCAAAGTCATGGATTTCCACGAACACCGGCGCGATTCCGATGGCGGGCAGGAACCTTCCGAAGAAGTCCTCCCCCGCCATGGCGAGGGTCTGGGTGTTGTCGCAGGGGTGAAAGGCCAGCGTCGGCACCGCCCGCAGGCCGCTGTCCACCAGCAGGCCCACCTCCCGGGCCTCCGGGAAGATCAGCCCCATGGGGCTGGCGGAGCCACCGTGGCAGCGCAGGTGGGCAAACAGCGCCTCCTCCGGCGCAAAGCTGAGCCGGGAGGAGCCCGCCTGCTTCGAGATGTCCGCCGTGCGGAACCGGGCCTCGGGCCGGGTGATGCACAGGTAGAACCGCTTGCCGTTCTTCGTGGTCAGGAAGATGTTCTTCACCGTCAGCGCGCCCAGCGCCCGGTCCACCACGGCGCAGTCCGCCATGGTGTAGGCCGGCGCGTGCCGCGCGGCGCGATAGGCGATGCCCGCCCCGTCCAGAAAGGCGAATACCGCCTCGGCTGTCGTACTCACAGTCCCCGCAGATCCTTTCCCTTGAGATGAATAATTCGACATTGATGTCTATCGGTCAAGCGTGAGAATATTCGTTCACCATACCTCTCTTTTATCTGCAACCCAGTGAGGTTTGTTGCAACAACTGTATGTCTCTTGGCCGCCATCCGCTCATTAAGAAGAGTAAATAAATACTCTACAGTGATATTGCGCATCATTGGCTCCGTTCCCAAATCATCAATCAATAACAGCGGTACTTCGATCAGAGTGGTAAAGCCATCGTAGTTCTCATCATTGCCAACGTGTTGCTGACGCATTGTCTCAAACATACGAAAAGCAGTAATCCTCACTGCTGAACAGCCTCGACTGGTTACTCTCTCGAAGATACAGTTCAACAGAAATGTTTTGCCTAACCCTCCTTCTCCCATAAGCAAAATATTCCTGCAATCAGTATTTGGAAAAGCATTAGCGTACTGTTCGCACATCCTTTTTGTAGAGACAGCTATTTCGCGTTGACCATCAAGAATTGGGAAAATATTCTCATCGAAAGAATCAAAGTTCTGCTCGTCCAGTCCGGCCATACTGCCGTCTTCATACTGGCGCAACCGCAGCCGCGCCTCGAAGCAGTCGCAGAACCGGGCGGGGGCCTCCCCCACGTAGCCGGTGTCCCGGCAGACGGGGCAGCGGTACCGGGGCTTCAGCTCGTCCTCCGGCAGCCCGGCCCCGATGAGCAGCTGCCGGATGCGGGCGTTGATCTCCTGCCCCCGGTGCTTCATCTCCTTTGCGGCAGCCACCCGCTGTCCCTCGTCCTGCTGGGCGAGGATGCTGCGCATGGCGTTCAGGGCCAGGTCCGTACTCTCCTGCCGCAGCCTTCCGATCTCCGGGATCGCGGCGCAGGCCCGGGCGATGCGGGCCTCCTGGTCCTCCTCATTGGCGGCGCGCTGCCGCGTGTACTCCTCCTGCAGCGCCCGAATGTGCTCTGAACGGGTCATTTCTCACCGTCTCCTTTTTGATTCCCATACTCTCGAACGACATCAAAGTAGAAGTCCTCTCCGAAGTCCTCCTCGGTGTATTCCCGCTGCTGGTAGTCCAGCGCCGGGTTCGCCCGGGGCTGACCCGGGGCGCCTCCCTGGGGCTTTGCCGCCCGGCTGGCCTCGTGCCGCTCCCGGGCGGCATCCACGGTATCGATGCCGTTGGCCCGCCAGTCCTCCAGCAGCTTGTCCATGTACTTCATGGGCACCTGCATGCCCCGGGCGCACTCCGCGGCGTAGTCGATCACGTCCTCGCCGTGATGCTCCCGCCAGCCCTCGTACAGCTGGATGTCATCCAGCTTGGGGCGGCGCTCCAGCCCGCAGCTCTCCAGCAGCCGGCGCACCCGCGCGGACTTGGCGTGCATGTCGTTCAGGTAGGCCTCGGCGGCCTCATAGGTGTACAGGCCCATCTCGCCCCAGCGGTTCAGCATCCACTCCACGTCCTCGAACCGCATCTTCTTCTTCCGGCGGCACTGGATGGCGGCCAGCCGGACGGTCTCGGCCTCAAAGCCCGCCTCCCGCAGGGCGGCGTAGCTGCGCAGCAGGTCCGGCGTGGGCTGGGCCTGCATGCTGTCCAGCTCCTTCAGCGCCGCGGCAAGCTCCTCCCGCAGCGCGCCGCTCTGATTCTCCCGGCGGGATTTCAGGATGGCGTCCAGGTAGGCGAAGGAGGGCGAGCGGGACTTGGTGGTCTGCTCGCAGGCCTCGATGATCTCCTCCTCGGTGAAGTGCCACTCCTCCACCCAGCGCTTCACGCAGTCCAGCTCGTCCAGGGTGGGCTCCCGGCGCAGGGCGAAGCGCTTGCACACCGCCCTGGCCACGGGCGTAACGCCCTCCTCCCGGGCGATGGCCTGGGCCACGTCCTCTGCGGTGCGGCAGCCCTTGTCCGCCCAGGCCGCCGCCAGCTTGTCCACGCGCTTGAACACGCTGACCGGGCTGGGGCTCTTGCTCCGGGCGGTCCTGATGCCATACTCCACCAGCTTCAACACCGCGTCCTGGTCGTAGCCCAGCACGTTCAGCCAGTCGTTGGCCAGCCGGTACTCGTGGGACTCGATCACCTTTGCGCCGAACAGCGCCTGCAGGGAGGCGTTGAAGTCCCGGTAGGCGTAGTAGTCCCGCTCCATGGGATTGCTGGCCGTAGTGCCCTCGGCCCGCACCGGCAGCAGCTCGTAGGTGGGCGGCCGGTCGGTCAGCCGGCGCACCAGCCCCTGCTGCTCCCAGTAGGTGAAGGCGGCGTACACCGCGTCCTCCTCCAGCCGCAGGGCGCTGGCCACCTCGGCCATGTCGCCCCCGAGCTCCGGGTGCAGCGCCAGCATCCGCGCATAGAGGTACACCCGCAGGTAACCCTCCGGCGCGATGGGCAGGTATTCCAGCAGGAACATGTTCTCGATAGGCGTGGAATCGAACATCGCCGATCCCTCCGCAAAGCTGAAAAAGGCCATAAGACACTCCCTCGCGGGCCGGGCCCGCGCTCATGTACAGTGTTTCCATGATATCATTTTAGTATCAAAGTGACACTACTGCTATTTTATATCATAGCATATTATTGAAGAAAAAACAATGCGAAGCCGCGCGGGTTTTCCCCATCTCTTCCCGCCCGAACCGCATGATCGCGAGCCGGTCCCGCGCAGCCCTCGGATTTTACCCATCTGCCCTTGACAGGAGTCCCCACCCGTGATATGATCGATGCACAATCGAACACACAGCGATGATGGGAACAAGTAGTCCGCGCGCGCAGCTTCAGAGAGCCCCTGGCCGGTGAAAAGGGGTGCGGCAACGCAGACGAATACATCCCGGAGCCCGCGGCTGAAGTGGCAGTAGGCCGCGCGGGTGCGCCCGTAACCGCGCTCAGAGGCCGCGTCTATCGCGGCAAATGGAAGTGGTACAGCGGTCGATCTATCGCCTTCCCGGAGGGGAAGGCGTTTTTTTATTCTACAGTTCACACCGCCGACGGCGCGCGCCGCGGCGTAGGACATCCGGACGAGGGGGAATCACCATGATCTTTACCGAGGAAATGTTCGCCCGACACATGAGGCCCATCAACGGCAGCGCCATCCGCGAGATCTTCAAGCTGCTGGCGAAGCCGGGCATGATCTCCTTTGCGGGCGGCAACCCCTCCAACACGGCCCTGGAGCCCCAGGTCATCGCAGGCCTGGCCGGGGAGGTGCTGGAACAGTACGGCACGGCGCTGCTGCAATACGGCGCGACGGACGGCTTCAATCCCTTCCGCGAGAGCGCGGCGGAGTTTCTGGGCACCTGCGGCGTCAACTGCACCGCCGAGGATATCCTGCCCACCCAGGGCGGCACCCAGGCCTTCGACGTGCTGCTGAAGGCGCTGGTGGATCCGGGCGACGCGGTGCTGTGCGAGAGTCCCACCTTCCTGGGCGCGATCCAGGCCATGCGGGAGTACAATGCGAAGCTCATCTCCATGCCCACGGACGAAAACGGCGTCATCGTAGATGCGGCGGAGGAGCTGATCAAGCAACACCACCCGAAGCTGATGTACGTCATTCCCACCTTCCAGAACCCCACCGGCATCACCCTGTCGCTGGAGCGCAGGAAGGCGCTGGCGGCGCTGGCCAGCAAGTACGGCGTGGTCATCGCCGAGGACGACCCCTACCGCGACCTGCGGTATTCCGGCGAGGAGCTGCCCTCCATACAGTCCTTCGACGAGGAGGGCTGGGTGGTGTACATGTCCAGCTTCTCCAAGTACGTGGCCCCCGGCCTGCGCGTCGGCGCGGCAGCCATCAAAAACCCGCTGCTGCGGCGGAAGATGGTCATCGGCAAGCAGTCCGCCGACACCCACTCTCCGCTTTTGAACCAGGCCATCGTGGACGCCTACCTGCGCAAGGGCATGATGCCTGGTCACCTGGCGCGCATCTGCGGCGACTACCGGGATCAGCTGAACGCCATGCTGGACGGCTTCCGCTTCTTCCCCGAGGGCACCGTGCACACCGTGCCCCAGGGCGGCCTGTTCGTGTGGGCAGCCCTGCCGGAGGGCATGGACGCCATGAAGGTCTTTGAAAAGGCCGTGGAGAACAACGTGGCCTTCGTGCCCGGCACCCACTTCTACCCCGACGGCGGCCACCTGAACACCCTGCGGCTGAACTTCTCCATGAGCGACATTCCCACCATCAACAAGGGCATGGAGCGGCTGGGGGAAGTCATCAGGGCCGAGGGCTGAGGGAAAGCAAGAATTGA
>JAUMVG010000019.1 GCA_030530315.1 Clostridia bacterium
CGAAGAGGCCGCTGCGGACGCCGAGGCTGCCACTGAAGAGGTCGTCGAGGACGCCGAGGCTGCCGTTGAGGAAGCCGCCGAAGAGCCTGCGAACTGATTTTATCGTTTGACAGAGAGCCGTCTCCCTTCCGGGAGGCGGCCTTTTTCTGTCATTCTCCTGTCTGCTCGCATTTCCACGCCAAAGCCGGGAACTTTTTCCAGCCTGCGGAAGTCAAAGCATGCAGGCACAGGCATTACAGAACTGTTAATTTCCGTTCATCCACTTAAATTATTATTCATGCGTTTTCAATGGCCTTTTGCCATCATTGCCGCTATAATGGGAATATGGAAGCGGAGGTTTGACTCGCTCTATCGCCTCGCAGCGGCGGCCGGAGCCGCGCGCGGAGGTCAGATGAATAAATGCAAGGGGGAACACACGATGGGTAACAACTGGATCAAACGCATTCTTGCGCTGGTGCTGGCGCTGATGCTGGCGGTGCCGTTCTTCGCGATGGCCGAAGAGCTGGTGGAAAAGAGCGCCGCCACCAAGGACGGCTCTTCCTTCTATGTCGCCGCCAACAGCACGGTCACGCTGAACGTGGGCCAGCAGATCGCCGTGGACCCGCAGGGCCGCACCATCAAGTCTGTCAAGAGCTCCAGGAAGAAGTCCGTGTCCATCAACAAGAGCGGCGTCGTCACCGCGCTGTCCGAGGGCACCTCGAAGCTGACCATCACCTATACCAACCGCACGAAGTTCGTGTTCAAGGTGAAGGTGGTCGATCCCAAGAAGCCCAGCTCCGTGTACTTCGCCGAGGGCGCCACCATCAGCATCTACGCCGGCCAGTCCAAGGCCCTGACGCCCCATCTTTCTCCCTCCACGGCGGTCACCACCTACAGCTGGAAAACCTCCAAGAAGAAGATCGTCAAGGTCTCCGGCGGCGTGATCACCGGCGTCGCCAAGGGCACCGCGAAGGTCACCGTCACCACTGCCAACAAGAAGAAGGCCACCATCACCGTCAAGGTGCTGGCCAACAAGCTGGACCACCTGAGCCCCGCCCCCACCGCCGCGGACATCAACGCCATCGGCCGCAACTGGACCGTGCGCCTGAAGTCCGTCGAGATCCTCGGCGGCGGCAAGGTCGCCGTGGAGTTCTACCTGCTCAACGGCCTGGGCACCTCCAAGCAGGTCCAGAACCTGTACGTGGACCTGTGGATGGGCAACATCCCGCTGGTGCGCGGCACCATCAAGAAGATCAACGTCAAGTGCGGCCACAACAGATCCAAGGTGTTCAAGGCCACCTTCAGCGGCAGCCAGGTGCTCACCAGCAGCCTCGTGCTGCCCCAGGCGTCCAACCAGCGCTTCCGCTTCAAGGGCCTCAACGGCGTGCTGAAGTATCGCCTCTGAGCGCAGGGCATTTGGCCCCATTCACCATACGCTGAATAACTGTCCGGGCCGCCCGTGGATCATGGGCGGCCCGAATGCGTCGTGCGACTTGAAAGCATCCTTGCGCGGGCGGCCCGAATGCGTCGTGCGGCTTGAAAGCATCCTTGCGCGGGCGGCCCGGATGCGTCGCGCGGCTTGAAAGCATCCTCTCACGGACGGGCCGATCGATTTTCACCCTGCGGGCGCCTTTTTTCGCGCCTTTGCGCCGTTTTAACCTGCCGCGCTTGACAAGGGCCGGCCCGCGCGGCTATAATAGGGTTGCTTTGATGGAACCCAGTAGGCGATTCCCGCGAGCTTCAGAGAGCTGCCCCGTGGCGCGACGCGCCCAGGCTGGAAGGCAGCGCCGCGCAGCGCCGAATCTCACTCCGGAGCGCCCCGCGTTCGCGGGCGGACGCCGCCGTTACCGGCATCGAGGGGATCCCCTTTGGGGATCAACGAGAGTGGTACCGCGAAGGACAATCGTCCTCCGTCTCTTGTGTGAGACGGAGGTTGTTTTTTGGGAAGTAACTATTCAGTCTGTGGCTGAATAGTTACAGTCAGACGGGGGCGTAAACTCCCCCGCCGAGGCCACCCCCTCCAGATTTGTCTGAAATCCGAAGGATTTCCGAGCGGCAAATCTGCAAGGAAAGGATTTTTGCTCTGGTCGTCAGGCTTCCCGGCGCAAAAATTCCCCCGTTCCCGCCGTACTTGCCGCCGGTAACGATTGAATATCAGAGGGGCTTCGCCCCTCCAATACCTCTCCGCAAGTTAGTTGGAAGCATGGAGTGAACAGTCTTTTGGGGAAATCGGGAAATCGGGCAGCCTGCATGCATTCCCAATTCTCAATCCCCAATTCCCAATTGAATCAAAATGTACGAGGTGCATATCATGAACAACATTCCCGCCTATTCCCCCGCAGACATCGAGCGCAAATGGCAGCGCCGCTGGGACGACTCCCATGCCTTTGAGGCGCAGGCCTCCCACGACAAGCCGAAGTTCTACGGCCTGGTGGAATTCCCCTATCCCTCCGGCGCGGGCATGCACGTGGGCCACATCAAGGCCTACTCCGGCCTGGAGGTCATCGCCCGCAAGCGCCGCATGGAGGGCTACAACGTGCTGTTCCCCATGGGCTTCGACTCCTTCGGCCTGCCCGCGGAGAACTATGCCATCAAGACCAACACCCATCCCCACATCATCACCACCAAGAACGTGGAGCACTTCAAGGACCAGATGAAGCAGATCGGCTTCTCCTTCGACTGGAGCCGCGAGATCTCCACCTCCCTGCCGGACTACTACAAGTGGACCCAGTGGATCTTCCTGAAGCTGTTCGAGCACAACCTGGTGTTCCGCGCCAAGACGCTGGTGAATTACTGCCCCCACTGCAAGGTGGTGCTGTCCAACGAGGACAGCCAGGGCGGCAAGTGCGACGTGTGCCACAGCGACGTGGTGCAGCTGCCCAAGGACGTTTGGTACCTGCGCATCACCCAGTACGCCGACAAGCTGCTGGAGGGCCTGGAGACCGTGGACTACCCGGAGAGCATCAAGCAGCAGCAGGTCACCTGGATCGGCCGCTCCACCGGCGCGTTCGTGGACTTCGCCATCGACGGCATCCCCGAGACGCTGGAGATCTACACCACCCGCCCCGACACCCTGTTCGGCGTCACCTTCATGGTCATGGCCCCGGAGCATCCGCTGCTGGACAAGTATAAGGATCGCATCGCCAACTGGGCCGAGGTGGAGGCCTACCGCGAGGCCTGCGCCAAGAAGACCGAGTTCGAGCGCACCCAGCTGGCCAAGGACAAGACCGGCGTGAAGCTGGCCGGCATCGAGGCTGTCAACCCCGTCAGCGGCAAGAAGATCCCGATCTTTATCGCCGACTACGTGATGATGGGCTACGGCACCGGCGCCATCATGGCCGTGCCCGCCCACGACCAGCGCGACTGGGAGTTCGCCAAGAAGTTCGGCGCGGACATCATCGAGGTCATCCAGGGCGGCGACATCACCCAGGAGGCCTACACCGGCGACGGCCCGATGGTCAACTCCGACTTCCTGAACGCCTACGACAACAAGAAGGATTCCATCGCCGCCATGCTGGACTTCCTCGCCCGGAAGGGCGTGGGCCGCAAGGGCGTGCAGTACAAGATGAAGGACTGGGCCTTCAACCGCCAGCGCTACTGGGGCGAGCCCATCCCGCTGATCCACTGCCCGGTGTGCGGCACCGTGGGCGTGCCCTATGACCAGCTGCCCCTGACGCTGCCCGATGTCGAGAACTTCGAGCCCGGCCAGGACGGCCAGAGCCCGCTGGCCCGCATCGAATCCTTTGTGAACTGCACCTGCCCGAAGTGCGGCGGCCCCGCCAGGCGCGAGACCGACACCATGCCCCAGTGGGCGGGCTCCAGCTGGTACTTCCTGCGCTTCGTGGATCCCCACAACGACCAGGCCTTCGCCAGCATGGACGAGATGAAGTACTGGATGCCCGTGGACTGGTACAACGGCGGCATGGAGCACGTCACCCGCCACCTGCTGTACAGCCGCTTCTGGCACCGCTTCCTGTATGACATCGGCGAGGTCAACACCCCCGAACCCTACGCCAAGCGCAGCTACCAGGGTCTGATTCTGGGCTCCGACGGCGAGAAGATGTCCAAGTCCAAGGGCAACGTGGTGGACCCGCTGGACATCGTGAAGCAGTACGGCGCGGACACGCTGCGCCTGTACGTGCTGTTCATGGGCGACTACACCGCCGCCGCGCCGTGGAACGACGACTCCGTGAAGGGCTGCAAGCGCTTTCTGGACCGCGTGTGGCGCATGATGGAGTTCATGACCGACGAGGAGGGCATCTCCGAGGACCTGGCCTACGATGTGAACACCTGCATCAAGAAGGTGGGCGAGGACTACGAGAAGATGAAGTACAACACGGCCATCGCCGCCATGATGACGCTGGTGAACGCCATCTACGCCAAGGGCAGCGTGACCCGCGGCGAGATGCTAGCGCTGGTGAAGCTGCTGAACCCCGTGGCGCCCCACATCACCGAGGAGATCAACCAGCTGTGCAAGCTCTCAGGTGCCGAGCTGATGTACGCCGCCTGGCCCGAGTACGACGAGGCCGCCCTGGTCAAGGACACCGTGGAGGTCGCTCTGCAGATCAACGGCAAGGTGCGCGGCCGCATGAACGTGCCCGCCGACCTGACCCGCGAGACCGCCGGGGACTACTTCCTGGCTACCGACGAGGTCAAGAAGCTGATCGCCGGCAAGAGCATCAAGAAGCTGGTGTTCGTGCCCGGCCGCCTGGTCAACATCGTCGTGGGTTGACGCGCACAGCAGATTCCAGAATGATTGTCGACATGTTCCTGCGGAACTCGCCGACCCGGAAAACGTTCCGTTTTCCTAGAGTGTGTTTCTAAAGTCGAGGATGTGCAGTTTCGAGTGCATCGGGCTGCAGTTCAAGGCGATTTTCGCGGTGCCGCGTCCCAATCCACGGGATTGTGACGTCGGCAGTCGGCCAAAGGCCGACCGACAAACCTTGAAGGTTTGTCGCCTTGAAGGTTTGCTGGCGGCAAATCAAGGGAAATCAACGCAGAAATGCAGTTCGAGGTGCCGAAGATGCATGATCGGGATTTTAGAAAAACACTCTAGTCATGTACAATTCCAATAAAAGAATCGCCCCGGATTCCCATTCTTCAGGGAATCCGGGGCGATTGTCGTTCAAATTGCTTTTCCGGGGCGGACGAATCCCTCGCTATCTCAGAACCTCCGCCAGCTTGCCCTCGGGCTCGACGCCGCTGCCATCCCGGATCAGTCGGAACATCTCCCGCCGCTGCTTTTCGCTGTAGATGCCGGCGTTCATGTGGTAGCGCTTGTTGTCCTTGGTGATGAAGGCCACCTCGTGCACGGGAAACAGCTTGTTCTTTTCCCCGGCCTGGCCGCGGTCGATGCGCTCGTAGCCCAGGTCCTCCACATAGCCGTACCTGGCGATGTTGTCCAGGCGGATGGTCTTGTCCACGAAGCGGATGTCCAGATCCCCGGTGCGGAAGAGGAACGACGCCCGCTTCTCGCCCGCCTTCGGGCGGATGTTGGCGGGCCAGGCCATGCGCAGCCGACCCTCGCCCACGGCCACCTGGCTGCGCACGTACATCCAGGTATAGCAGACCGCCATGGCGAATATGACGTAGGAAAAGAAGGAGAAGCTGGATAAGATGTCGGGCTCCAGCTGCCGGGTCTGCCGGTAAATCGTAAACACCACGTCGCTGAAGCACAGCAGCGTCAGCACATACAACACAATATAGCCCGCGCAGTAGGGTCGAAAGCGCTTCATCATCCATCAGCCTCCCAGGTTCATTCGCTTCATTATATATCATTCCGCGGAAAAAAACAAGCCGGAACCGCTCACTTCAATCCCTTTCGGTACTGCGTGGGCGAACAGCCCATGAACCGGCAGAAGGCGGAGGAAAAGTGCTCGATGGAGGAAAAGCCCAGCCGCTCGCTGACTTCGGTGACGGAGAGCTGCGTGTGGATCAGGTACTGGGAGGCCGCCGCCATCCGCGCCTCGGTCAGCTTCTGGGAGAAGCTCTTGCCGAAGTTGTTCTGCAGAAGCCGCTGGGTCTGGCGCACGCTCAGGTTGAGCAGGCCCGCCAGCTCCCCCAACGTCAGCGTGCGGTAGCGGTAGAAGAAGGCGTCCTCGATGACGGGCATCAGCCCCGCCCGGGTCAGCGCCGGCACGCGGCTCTCCGCCGCCTGGACCGGAGCGACGTTCTGGCCGTACATCCGCGTCAGGGTCACGATGATCTGCCGCAGCAGCGCCTCGGACATCTCCCAGCTGCCGGGCTGGGGGTGCCGGTTCTCCTCCACCAGCCGGACCAGCAGCGGAAAGATGCGCCCGCCGTCCTCCCCCATCCAGAAGGGAGTGTCCGCGAACAGGGCGAAGGGGCTGCCCCCGCTCCGGGCATCGTACTCGCAGTTCAGGTACAGGCAGTACTCCGTCACCGGGTTGGCGGGATCCGAGCGCTGGGCATGCACGATGCCCGGGCCGGTGATGTACAGGGTGTCCGGCTCCACGCTGCGGCGTATGCCGTCGATGGTGACCAGGCCCCGCCCCCGCTCCGTGTAGTGGATCTCGTAGCTGGTGTTGGAATGCCTGTGCGCCGCGATGATCGGCTGCAGCTGCTCGATGCGCACGTGTACCGGCGCGATCAGCAGCGGCCCCAGCTCAAAGCTGTCCGAAAACTCATACGTTTCCATGCCCTGTCCCCCCAATTCCAAATTTCAGATCCCCAATTCCCAATTCCCAATTCCCAATTCATTATACCACACTTATACCTATCTGACATCTACCTTCGCCAAAACGACATATTTAACATGAAGTCGTCGGATTTATCTCTAATCCCCGCCGGCAGAATTTGTTATACTGTAAACAGCCCATTAACGCAAATGAGGAGGAGTACATTCATGGATAAGAAGATTCTCGGCGCCATTCTGCCCGGCAACAGCACCGTTGAGCTGAAGGAATTCGACATGCCCAAGCCCGGCCACGGCCAGGTCGTGGTCAAGACGAAGGCCTCCACCATCTGCGGCTCCGATATCCGCTGCATCTACCGCGCCCACGTGGGCAAGGGCCCCGAGGGCTACCAGCCCGGCATGATCGCGGGCCACGAGCCCTGCGGCATCATCGTCGAGGAGGGCGAGGGCCTGAAGCGCTTCAAGAAGGGCGACAGAGTGATTGTGTACCACATCTCCGGCTGCGGCGTGTGCTACGACTGCCGCCGCGGCTACTACATCTCCTGCAAGAGCCCCTACCGCGCGGCCTACGGCTGGCAGCGCAACGGCGGCATGGCGCCCTACATGCTCTGTGACGAGAAGGACCTGATCGCCCTGCCCGACGAGCTGAGCTACGAGGACGGCGCGCAGGTGGCCTGCGGCTTCGGCACCTGCTACGAGGCCCTGATGAAGATCGGCGTCTCCGGCAACGACCGCGTGCTGGTCACCGGCCTGGGCCCGGTGGGCCTGGCCACCCTGATGCTGGCCAAGGCCATGGGCTGCGACACCACCATCGGCTGCGACGTGAACGAGGAGCGCATGAAGCTGGCCAAGGACCTGGGCCTGGCGGACTACGTGTTCAATTCCAAGGACGTCGAGGCCTGCGAGAAGGCCATCATGGACGTCACCCAGGGCTACGGCTGCGAGCGCGCCATCGACTGCTCCGCCAACAACTCCGCCCGCGCGATGGCAATCCGCTGCACCCGCGAGTGGGGCAAGATGGCCATGGTCGGCGAGGGCAACGACGTCACCTTCAACCCCTCCCCGGACATCATGCACGGCCAGAAGAGCATCTACGGCTCCTGGGTCACCTCCCTGTGGCGCATGGAGGAACTGGTGGAGCACCTGGTCCGCTGGGGCATCCATCCCGACAAGCTGATCACCCACCGCTTCGAGCTGAAGGACGTGGACAAGGCCTACGCGCTGATGGCCTCCGGCCAGTGCGGCAAGGTCGCCGTGGTCTATCCCGACTGATAAAAACGCCCGCGGGCTGCTGGCACGTGCCAGCAGCCCGCCCTGCGATTGCCGCGATCGCGGGCATGTATTATTAACACTTACTGCCCCATTTCAAAATAATTGTTGAATTATTCCCACCCATAGTATATAATAATCACAGTTTTGTTGGTTTGAATTAACCGGCGCACGCGCCGAAATACGGAGGTCTGAACATGATCGATCCCAATACGGTTCCTTCCTTTAAACTGAACGACGGCGGCAGCATTCCCTGCATCGGCATGGGCACCTTCGGCTCCGACCGCGTGACTCCCGAAGAGGTCGCGGGCGCCGTGGCCGGCGGCATCCGCGTCGGCTACCGGCTGTTCGACTGCGCCGCCTGCTACGGCAACGAGGACCAGATCGGCAAGGTCTTCCGCGCCGCCTTCGACGAGGGCATCGTCGAGCGCAAGGACCTGTTCATCATGTCCAAGGTCTGGAACGACATGCACCGGGACGTGGCCGCCTCCTGCAGGAAGACCATCGCGGATCTGCAGTGCGACTACCTGGACATGTTGTTCATCCACTGGCCCTTCCCCAACTACCACGCCCCCTTCTGTGACGTGGACTCCCGCAACCCCAACTCCAAGCCCTTCTCCGTGGCGGAGTTCCTGGACACCTACCGCCAGATCGAGGCGCTGGTGGACGCGGGGCTGGTGCGGCACATCGGCATCTCCAACATGACCATCCCGAAGCTGAACGCGGTGCTGGACAAGCTGCGCATCAAGCCTGCCGCCTGCGAATCGGAGCTGCATCCCTGCTTCCAGCAGCAGGAACTGTTCGACTACCTGGTGGCGCGGGACATCCTGCCCATCGGCTACATGCCCCTCGGCTCGCCCCGCAGGCCGGAGCGCGACATACTGCCCGAGGACCTGGCCGACATGCAGATGCCCGAGCTGGTTGAGATCGCCAAGGCCCACAACTGCCACCCCGCCATCATCTGCCTGAAGTGGGCGCTGCAGCGCGGCCAGCTGCCGATCCCCTTCTCCGTGCACAACTACGAGGCCAACCTCCGCGCCGCCGTCACCGAAAAGCTGACGGACGAGGAGATGGCCGCCATCGCCACCCTGGAGCGCGGCAACCGCCTGGTCAAGGGCCAGGTGTTCCTCTGGCCCGGCGCGAACGACTGGCACGACCTCTGGGACGAGGACGGCGTCATCGTGAGCTGCCCCGACGCCTGAGCCTCGCGGCCGGCTTCCACGGGCAAGCCGTACCAATCCTGAACAACCGAGGGGAACGGGGTCCCGGGAGCGACCGTCTTCCAAGGCCTCATTCCCCTGTCGGCATCTCCCGCCGTTCTTCGCATCCCGGGAGACATCACCGCGCGGCCCGACCCCGCGTCGACCGCGCCGCCACGAGGTGAACGCCATGGCCGCCATGGGCATCGACATCGGAACCACCACCATCAGCCTCGTCCTGCTGGACGAGGACAGCGGCGCGCTCGTCGCCAGCCGCACCCTCGCCCACAATGCCTTCATCGACGACGGCTGCCCGGCGGGCAAGGTCCAGGACCCGGTGCGCATCTGGCTCCAGCTCCAGGACTGCGTCTCGGACCTGATTGCCGAACACGGCCAGCCCTCCTGCATCGGCCTCACGGGCCAGATGCACGGCATGCTGTACGTGGACCGCTGCGGCCGGGCCATCAGCCCCCTCTACACCTGGCAGGACGCCCGGAGCGCCGAGCCCGGCGCGTCCGGAGGCCCCTCCGCCGTCCGACTGCTGAAGGAGGCTGGCTGCGCCGCGGCGCCGGGCTACGGCCTGGCCACTCACTGCGCCCTGGCCCGCTCGGGCGGCGTGCCCAGGCTGGCCGCGCGGATGGCCACCGTCGCCGACTTCATCGGCATGAAGCTCACCGGCGCCTCCGAGCCTGTGCTGACCCCGGACATGGCGGCCAGCTGGGGCGGCTTTGATTTGAAGGAGCGGACCTTCCAGGCCGACGTCCTGGAATCCCTCGGGCTGCGCCCGGAGCTGCTGCCCCGGGTGGACGCGGCCTACGGCATCCTGGGCGAGACTCCTGCGGGCGTGCCCGTGGCCTGCGCCCTGGGCGATAACCAGGCCAGTGTGATCGGCTCGGTCGCGAGCCCGGAGGACACGGTGCTCATCAACGTCGGCACCGGCAGCCAGGTCACCGTCCCGATCCGCAGCTGGGCAGACTGCGGCGATTTGTTGGAGCTGCGCCCCTGCCCCCCGGACGGCTACCTGCTGGTGGGCTGCGGCCTGTGCGGCGGGCGGGCCTACGCGATGCTGGAGCAGTTCTACCGGCTGGCCGCCGGCACGGACGAGCCCCAGTACGACCGCATGCTGGCCCAGGCCATGGAATTCGTCGACCGCTTCGGCGCGGACGCCGCCTGGCGAGTGCGGACCACCTTTTCCGGCACCCGGGCGGATCCCGACGCGCTGGGCGGCATTTCGGGCATCGGCATCCACAACTTCACCCCGGGAGCGCTGACGGCGGGCGTCGTTCGCGGCATCCTGGAGGAGTTGAAGGAACAATACGACGCCATGCGCGCCCTCTCCGGCATGAACGCCGCGCACCTGGTGGGTTCCGGCAACGGCCTCAGGAAGAACCCGCTGATGCGGCGCTTCGCCGAGGCGCTGTTCGGGCTGCCGCTGTCCATTCCCGCCCACCGGGAGGAGGCCGCCTTTGGCGCGGCGCTGCACGCCATGGCCGCCGCCAGCCGGGTCGCTTCCCTGGACGAAGCCCGGTCCCTCATCCGCTACGACTGACAACCGCCGCGGCATCCGTGCGTCGCGGAACGCCTTTCCGGATCCGCCCCCTGTCTCGGCGCGATCATAGCAGAACGCAATCCCAAGAATACATGAAATGGAGGAAGTGTCGTGGGAGAAGTTATATTGACAATGAAGGGCATTGACAAATCCTTCCCGGGCGTTCACGCCCTGGACCACGTGGATTTGGAAGTGCGCAAGGGCGAGGTACACGCGCTGATGGGCGAGAACGGCGCCGGCAAATCCACGCTGATGAAGGTGCTCACGGGCATTTACACCAAGGATTCCGGCACGATCACCTACGAGGGGCGCGAGGTGGAGTTCCACAACCCGAAGGAGGCCCAGGAGGCCGGCATCGTCATCGTTCACCAGGAGCTGAACATGATGAACCACCTGACCGTCGCCCAGAACATCTTCATCGGGCGCGAGTTCATGAAGGGCGGCCTGATCGACGACCAGAAGATGAACGAGGAATCCCGCAAGCTGTTCTCCCAGCTGGGCATCGACATCGACCCCTCCGAGAAGATGGGCAACCTCACCGTCGGCAAGCAGCAGATGTGCGAAATCGCCAAGGCGATCTCCCATGAGGCGAAGGTCATCATCTTCGACGAGCCCTCCGCCGCGCTGACCGAGGCCGAGATCGAGGAGCTGTTCAAGATCATCCGCGACCTGCGCGCCAAGCAGCTGGGCATCGTCTACATCTCCCACCGCATGGACGAGATCAAGGTCATCACCGACCGCGTCACCGTCATGCGCGACGGCGGCTACGTGGGCACGCTGATCACCGAGGAGTGCACCAAGGACGACATCATCAACATGATGGTGGGCCGCGTCATCTACGAGGACCCCAAGACCCACTCCACCGTGCCCGACGACGCGCCGGTGGTGCTGAAGGTGGAACACCTGAACGCCGGCAAGATGGTCCGGGACGTGTCCTTCGAGCTGCGCAAGGGCGAGATTCTCGGCTTCTCCGGCCTGATGGGCGCCGGCCGCACCGAGACGGCCCGCGCGCTGTTCGGCGCGGACCCGAAGGAGTCCGGCGACATCTACATCAACGGCAAGAAGGTGGAGATCCACTCTCCCCAGGACGCCGTCAGGAACGGCATCGGCTATCTGTCCGAGGACCGCAAGCGCTACGGCATCGTCGTGGGCAAGACCGTGGCGGAGAACTCCACCATGGCCAGCCTGAAGGACTTCGTGAAGGGCCTGTTCATCGACAAGAAGAAGGAAAACGACGCCACAAGGAAGTACATCGACCGCCTCAAGACCAAGACGCCCAGCGTCGACCAGCTGGTGGTCAACCTCTCCGGCGGCAACCAGCAGAAGGTGGTCGTGGCAAAGTGGCTGGTGAAGAACTGCGACATACTGATCTTCGACGAGCCCACCCGAGGCATTGACGTCGGCGCCAAGAGCGAGATCTACCACCTGATGAACGAGCTGGCCGCCGAGGGCAAGTCCATCATCATGATCTCCTCTGAGATGACGGAGATCCTGCGCATGTCCGACCGCATCGTGGTGATGTGCGAGGGCCGCAAGACCGCGGAAATCGATATCGCAGAGGCGACGCAGGAGAAGATCATGCACGCCGCGACGCTGCGATGACAGGAGGGTGACGCATGGAGAATTTCAAGAACCTGCCAATCATCAAAAAGCTTGGCTTTAACCGCATCATACTGGTTTGCGTGTTGATTCTGATGTACTTCCTGTTCTCGCTGGGCAGCGGGCGCATGCTGGGCAGCGGCGACATCAAGAACGCGCTGAACATGGTGGACTACCTGGGCTTCCTGGCCCTGGGCGTCACCTTCGTCATCGCCACCGGCGGCATCGACTTTTCCATCGGCCCGGTGATGGTGTGCGCCGGCCTGATCGCCGGCCGCCTGCTGGTCACCTTCGGCTGGCCCCTGTGGCTGGCGCTGATCATGTGCGTGGTCGTGGGCGCGATCTTCGGCGTGCTCAACGGCATCCTGGTGGCCTACATGGGCCTGCCCTCCTTCATCTCCTCCATGGCGTCGATGATGCTGGCCAAGGGCGTGGGCTCCGTGTTCACCCACGTGCAGAACTCCAATTGGCCCGCCAGCGGCGCTGAGAACAGCTGGTACAAGTACCTGGTCACCTACAACGGCTTCCCCACCGGCCTGGTCTTCCTGCTGGTGGTGGCCATCATCTGCGCCATCCTGCTGAACAAGACCAAGATGGGCCGCTACATCCTGTGCATCGGCTCCAACCGCGAGGCCGTGCGCCTGTCCGGCGTCGACACCCGCAAGTGGGAGGCCCTGGCCTACGTGATCTGCGGTACCCTGGCGGGCATCGCGGCCATCACCTACGTGGGCGTCATCACCCAGGTTCAGCCGGGCCTCGGCGATGAGTTCAACAACAACGCCATCGCCAGCTGCGTGATGGGCGGCACCTCCATGGCGGGCGGCGTCGCCTCCATCGGCGGCACCATCATCGGCGTGCTGATCATCTCCCTGCTGCGCGTGGGCATCCAGGCCATGGGCTTCAGGCCGGACTACCAGTACATCATCACCGGCATCATCGTGGCGCTGGCTGTGTTCGCGGACATCCGCAGCAGCAGCCGCAAGAAGTAAGGAGGCGCGATCATGCAGATACAGGGAAATGAAAAGCGGGGCTTCGCCAACAACCCCATCGTCAGAGCCATCGGCCTGCAGCGCATCGTGGTCGTGCTGGCCGTCATACTGGAGGCTTTGCTGTTCAGCGTGTTGAGCCCTGCCTTCCGGCAGTACGCCACCGTCGTCAGCATCCTCGACTACTCCTACTACATCAGCTTCATGGCCATCGGCGTCACCTTCTGCCTGATCTCCGGCGGCAACGACCTGTCCGTCGGCGCGGGCATGATCTGCTACGCCCTGGCGGGCGGCTACCTGGTGCAGCACATGGGCTGGCCCGTGTGGGGCGGCATGCTGGTCACCATCGCCATGGGCCTGTGCTTCGGCGTGCTGAACGGCGCGATGGTCGCCATCATGAACCTGCCGCCCTTCATCGCCACGCTGTGCACGATGCTGATCACCCGCGGCCTCGGCTCCATCCTCACCGGCGGCATGGCCGTCTCCTGGCCCTCCCGCAGCGGCAATGGCGGTTGGTTCCGCAGCATGTTCAAGATCATCAACAGCGGCAAGATCTTCCCGGTGGGCTTCGCCATCGTGCTGTTCTTCATCATACTGATGACGCTGGTGCTGAACAAGACCAAGGTGGGCCGCTACATCATCGCCATCGGCTCCAACAAGGAGGCTGCGCGCCTGTCCGGCGTGAACGTGATCAAGTACCAGATGATGGCCTACATCATCTCCGGCTTCTTCGCGGGCCTGGCGGGCATCGCCTACTCCGCCACCTTCTCCTCCTCCGTGGCCCCCGGCACCGGCGCGGGCCTGGAGCTGGACGCCATCGGCGGCGCGATCATCGGCGGCACTTCGATGACCGGCGGCTCGGGCAGCGTCATCGGCACGCTGCTGGGCGTGTTCGTCATGTCGCTGCTGAAGACCGGCCTGCCCTACGTGGGCCTGCAGGCCAACTGGCAGCAGATCATCACCGGACTCGTGCTGATCGTGGCCATCTACATCGACGTGCTGAAGAACAAGAAAACCGCGTAACGAGTGAGAACCATCGCGTTTTGTAAATCCCATGTTGACTTAAATGTGCCGGGATGATATAATAGTCACGGTTCGTTTGGACAATGTGAGATATTTATGATGTTAACCGCCGCGAGCGGTAAACATAGAACACATTTTGTAGGAGGTATCCCCATGAAGAAAGTTTTGGCTGTTGTCCTGGCACTGATGCTGGTCTTCAGCGCCACCGCCGCGTTCGCCGCGGAGTACGAGATCGTGTCCAAGGGCTTCCAGCACCAGTACTGGCAGGCCGTCCTGGCCGGCGCCCAGCAGAAGGCTGACGAGCTCGGCGTTGAGATCAACTTCGTCGGCCCCGCCAACGAGTCCGCCTATGACGAGCAGCTGTCCCAGCTGAACTCCGCCATCAACGCCAGCCCCAAGGCCATCGGCCTGGCTGCCCTGTCCACCGAGACCTGCCTGGATGCCATCAAGGAAGCGCAGGCTGCCGGCATCCCGATCATCGGCTTCGACTCCGGCGTGCCGGATGCTCCCGAAGGCGCTGTTCTGGCCAATTGCGCCACCAACAACTACAATGCCGGCGCTCTGGCCGGTGAGAAGGTCTACGAAGCCATCGCCGATCGCATCGCCGCGGCTGAGGGCTCCGTCCGCATCGGCGTGTCCGCTCAGGACGCCGTCTCCGAGTCCGTCACCCAGCGTGGCCTGGGCTTCATCGACAAGATCGGTGAGCTGGCCGCTGCTGACGGCTACACCGTGAAGCTGGAAGGCAACGAGAAGTATGTCAACGATGCCAAGGTCGAGTCCGTAGACGACGGCAAGATCATCATCGAGACCCTGGTTCCCTCCCAGGTGACCTCCGAGCTGTCCGCCATCGACTGCCAGACCCTGCTGAACAAGGCTGACATCATCGCGATCTACGGCTCCAACCAGCACTCCGCTGAGGCCATCGTGACCGCCAACGAGAACCTGCAGAAGGTCGGCACCGGCGAAGGCCAGGTCATCGCTGCGGGCTTCGACTCCGGCGCCGTCATCAAGGCCGCCGTCGCCGATGGCACCTTCCTGGGCGCCATCACCCAGGCTCCCTTCGCGATGGGCGCTGCCCTGGTTGACACCCTGGTGAAGGCCGCCAACGGCGAGGAAGTCGCCGACGTCGACACCGGCTGCCAGTGGTACACCGCTGAGAACATGGAAGACGCCGACATCGCCATCAACCTGTACGACTAATTCGTAATCCGGTTTGACGCTGTAAGCGCCCATAAGCCAACAACGGCCTGCCCAGTAATGGGCAGGCCGATTTGTGTTGAAATAAAGCTTTACAGTTCCAGGTTTCTTCCCATCTGCGTCGCCATCTCCAGGCGCTCCGCCAGGGGACCTGCGCCGTCGATCCGCTTCGCCAGGGCCCGATAGTCCCCGGCCAGCGCGCCGAGTTCCTCCAGCGCGTCGTCCAGTTCCTCCCGGGCGTCCTCGCCGCCCAGCTCGTCGAACAGCATCAGCGCGTCCTCAAATTCCGCGTTGAGCTCCTCCAGCGCCTCGGCCTCCCCGCCGTCCAGCGCCTCCGCCAGCGCGTCCAGCTCCGCGAGGATCTCCCGCAGCCGTTCCACGTAATTGTCCATTGCCAGCACGATACCGCCTCCTTGTCCTACAGTATACCGCCAAATCGCCGTTCCCGCAAGCGTCGGACGGCTGCATACCCCGCCGCAAACAAAATTTCTCCATAATCCGCAATTTTGGAAGGTAAAACGGGCACTTTGCTCGAATATTTGTATGATGTGCTTTTCTTTCTTTATGGGGGTAAATGTATGGACAAGAAGACCGCGCTGATCCGCCGCCTGCGCACGGCGGCTTCGCTGATCCTGGTGGGGCTGTACGTCCTGGGCCTGGTCGCCATGGTGGCCTTTTCCTTCCAGGCCGGGCTCATCCTGTGGGTGATCTCCACCCTCGGCGGCATCGGCCTGCTGTATTGGATCCGCACCATGGACAAGCGGAACGCGCCGGAGGAGAACCAGAAGCCCGACGGACCGGAGCAGCCCTCCGGGGAGGCGGACGAGCCATGCGAATGAGGCGAAAGCCCTGGACGGAGCCGGAGCTGGCCGCCAGCGCGTGCTTTGTCGAGGAACCAGCCATCCACCGGGGCCGCTGGCAGGCGCTGTTCCAGCAGGCGCGGCCCGTGCACCTGGAGATCGGCTGCGGCAAGGGCGTCTCCACCGCGCAGATGGCCCACGCCAACCCGGACATCAACTACATCGCCGTGGACGAGGTGCGCCACGTCCTCGCGGTGGCCGTTCGCAACGCCAGGCAGGCCTATGAGGGCCGTGAGCCGGAGAACCTCCGCTTTTCCGCGGTGGACGCCATGCGCATCTACGACACCTTCTCCCCCGCCGACGGCATCCAGCGCATCTACATCAACTTCTGCAACCCCTGGGACGAGCGGGCCAAGCACCACAAGCGCCGCCTGACCCACCCCCGGCAGCTCTACCAGTACCGGGACTTTCTCGCCCCCGGCGGAGAGCTCTGGTTCAAGACCGACAACGACGCCCTGTTCACCGCCACCAAGCGCTATCTGGGCGAGTGCGGCTTTGAGATCCTCTACCTTACCGACGATCTTCACGCCTCGGGCTTCCAGCCGAACTACGTCAGCGAGCACGAGCAGCTGTACGTGGGCATGGGCAAGAATATCCACTTCCTGATCGCAAAGATGGTGCCGCTTTCCGGCGCCGATGATATTCACCAAACAGATGGAGGGAAACAAAACATGAGCAGCTTCTTTGAAACCAACCGTGACCGCCTCGAAAACTTCACCCGCGTCTCCAGCAGCGTCGGCGCCCGCGCCGACTACGTACAGGGCGGCGGCGGCAACACCTCCGCCAAGCTGGACGGCGGCCTGATGGCCATCAAGGCCTCCGGCTACTGCCTGAAGGACATCCGCCCCGACGCCGCCTACGCCGTGCTGGACTACGAGGCCCTCCGCGCCTTCTACAACGGCAGCAACCCCGCCGACTTCGAGGACGTGGAGAAGGCCGGCAGCGACCAGGCCAAGGCCAACACCCGCACGATCGAGGGCCTCGCCGCGCTGCGCCCCTCGGTGGAAGCCGGCTTCCACTCCATCCTCAGCACCTACGTCGCCCACAGCCACAGCGTCTATGCCAACCTGGCCGCCTGCAGCGAAGAGCTCGCCGCCATCGCCGCCAAGGCCCTCGAGGGCGCGGACTACACCTGGGGCTGGGTCTCCTACGTGGATCCCGGCGCCCGGCTGACCTTCTCCATCCGGGACGAGCTGAAGCGCGTCAAGGAAGAGACTGGCCGCGTTCCCGCCGCCATCTTCATGCAGAACCACGGCCTGATCGTCCACAGCGACGATCCCGACGAGTGCATCCGCATCCACACCGACGTCAACAACCGCATCGCCAGGGCCTTTGGCATCGAGAACGGCGACTTCCCCGCCGTCTCCGTCCGGGAGGTGGGCGACGGCCTGGTGGAGGCGGTGTGCCCCTACCTCGCGGAGCAGCTGTCCTCCGGCGACTTCAGCGAGAAGTTCCTGCTGGAGTCCCCGCTGTACCCCGATCAGCTGGTGTTCCTGACCGGCGCCTTCTCCTTCGGCGAGGGCAAGCCCGAGGAGGGCGCCGCCGTGGCCAACCCCAAGACCGGCGTCGTCACCTTCAACATGCCCGCCGCGAAGGCCCAGGTCATCGCCGAGACGCTGACCGCCGTCACCTTCATCTGCCGCACCATCGCCAGGAACGGCTATCACCTCTCCACCATGGGCGAGGCCGCCAAGGCCTTCATCGCCAACTGGGAGAGCGAGAAGTACCGCAAGTCCCTGGCCGGGAAATAAAAAGGCCGGGCTGCGGACCGCGCCGGTGGCACCGGTCCGCAGCCCGTCGCAGCCAAATGCCGATACAAAGGAGCTTCCATGCACAGAGCCGCCCGCTTCCTGCTGATCCAGACCGCCGCGCTGTGGCTGTGTCTGCTCCTGGTCTGCCTCGCCGGCACGGGGCTGACCCAGGGCGAGCGCGTGGCGCTGCGCGCCCTCGAGCACCTCGGCAAGCCCTACGTGCTGGGCGCGCGGGGACCCGAGCGCTTTGACTGCAGCGGCCTGGTCATGTACTGCCTGGAGCCGGAGGGGTTCACCTTTCCGCGCCATTCCGCCGAGGAGATCGGCACCGACGCGCGCTATCCCCTCATCACCCGCCCGTCGGCGCTGCTGACGGGCGACGTGGTGTGCTTCGACACCGTGCAGGATCGGGACCCCAGCGACCACATGGGCTTCTACATCGGCGGCAACCAGTTCGTCCACGCCTCCTCCACCGGCGAGGTCAAGATCAGCGCCCTGGAGGGCTATTATCTCGAGCGCTTTACCGGCGCGCGGCGCTATGTCAGCGTCTACCTCTGACGCGCCCGCCGACGCCCGAGCACCAAAGGAAAGCGACACGCCATGGAACAGTTTCTTCAAAACCTGATCGACGCCATTCCCGCGTCGGACCAATCGGCCATCGAGGCCGCCCTGGCCCGACAGGACAGCCTCGCCAAGCCGCCTCACAGTCTGGGCAAGCTGGAGGACCTCTCCGTAAAGCTGGCGGGCATGACGGGCAAGCTGTACAACCCGGTGGACCGCCGCCGGGTGCTGATCTTCGCCTCCGACAACGGCATCGTCGCCGAGGGCGTCGCCAGCTGTCCCCAGAGCGTCACCCTCAGCCAGACCATCAACTTCACCCGGGGTCTCACCGGCGTGGCCGTGCTGGCCCGCCATTTCGGGGCCGACCTGGACGTGATGGACGTGGGCATCAACGCGGACTTCCAGCAGCCCGGCGTCCGGGATCTGAAGATCGCCCACGGCACCCGGAACTTCGCCGTGGAGCCCGCCATGACCCGCCGGCAGGCGCTTCGAGCCATAGAGATCGGCGCGGAGGCCGCCCGGCGCGCCGTGGACGACGGCATCCAGATCGTCGGCGTGGGCGAGATGGGCATCGGCAACACCTCCACCTCCAGCGCGGTGCTCTCCGCGCTGACGGGCCTGCCCGCCGCCCAGACGGTCAGCCGCGGCGCGGGCATCAGTGACGACGCCTTTGCCCGGAAGCTGAAGGTCATCGACAACGCCCTCGCCCGCTGGCAGCCCGATCCGGAGGACCCCGTGGACGTGCTTTCGAAGGTGGGCGGCTTCGACCTCGCCGCCATGTGCGGCGCGTTCCTCGGCGCGGCGTCCCTGCGCCTGCCCGTCGTCATCGACGGCTTCATCAGCGCCGTAGCCGCGCTCTGCGCCTTCCGCCTCGCGCCGCGGGCCGCCGCCTACATAATCCCCTCCCACGCCTCCGCGGAGCGCGGCTATCGCGTCGCCATGGAAGCCATGGGGCTGGAGCCCATGCTGCTGATGAACATGCGCCTCGGCGAGGGCAGCGGCTGCCCCATCGCCTTTGAGATCGTTGCCGCCTCCCAGACCGTTCTCCGGGAGATGGCCACCTTCCAGGAGGCCGCCATCGACGACGGCTACCTCGAGGGCATTCGCGGCAACAAGGCCGCCTTGGGGGAAGCATGAGCACGCTTATCTCCGGCGGCTGCAAGAACGGCAAGTCCTTCTACGCCCAGCGCATCGCCCAGCAGGGAGGCCGCCCCCTCTACTATATCGCCACAATGATCCCCCACGACGAGGAGGATCAGGCCCGCATCCGCCACCACCGGCAGGAGCGGGCGGGCTGGGGCTTCGAGACGCTGGAATGCGGCCGGAACATCCTTGGCTGCCTCGATCGCGCCGATCCCAGGGGCTCCTTCCTGCTGGACAGCGTCACCGCGCTGCTCTCCAACGAGATGTTCGCCCCGGAGGGCATCCACACAGACACCCACCTGGCCCTGGCCGAGGACCTGGCGGAGTTCGTGCGCCGCGCGCCGAACACGGTGCTGGTCTCCGACTACATCTACTCCGACGCCATGCTCTACGACGAGCTGACCGAAGCCTACCGCGCCGCGCTGGCCCACATCGACCGGCGGCTCGCCCGCTGCTGCGACAACGTCATCGAGGTCGTCAGCGGCCAGATCCTGCTGCACAAGGGGGTGCTGCCGCTATGAAGCGCCTTTTCCGCGCCTTCTTCATGAGCCTGGGCATGTTCACGGCCCTGCCCTGCCCCTATCGCCCCTGGGACGAGGACGCCCGCCTGCTGATGCTGGTGTGCCTGCCCCTGGTGGGCCTGGTGGTGGGCCTTTTGTGGTTTGCCCTCGGCCTGCTGGCGCTTCGCGTGCTGCCGGCCGTCTCCGCTGCGCTGATCGCCGCGCTGCCCTGGCTGCTCACGGGCTTTATCCACCTGGACGGCTACATGGACACCTGCGACGCGCTGCTGTCCTGGCGTCCGCTGGAGCAGCGCCTGCGCATCCTGAAGGACGTTCACGTCGGCGCCTTCGCCGTCGTGGGCCTGGGCCTTCTGATGCTGTTCAGCTATGACGCAGCCCGCGCCGTGGCCGCGAAGGGCGACCTGCGCGCGCTGCTGCTGATTCCCATGGTCTCCCGGTGCGGTTCCGCGCTCTGCGTGCTCACCCTCAAGCCCATCGGCCACAGCGAGTACGCCCGCGTGGAGGGCAGCGCCGCCCAGCGCCTCGCCATATGCGCCCTCTGGCTGGCCGCCGTCGTCATCTGCGCCATCTGGCTGCGGGGGCAGGCACTGGCCCTGGTGGCGGGCACGCTGGCCTATGCCGCTGCCATGTTCTGGGCCGCCCGCACCCTCAAGGGCGTCTCCGGCGACCTGGCGGGCTTCGCCCTCACCCTCTCAGAGTGCGCCGCCCTCATCGCCCTGGCCCACATTCTATGATTCCCGGGAGGTAATGCCCATGATACTCATCACCGGCGGCCGCTACCAGGGCAAGCTGGACTACGCCCGCAGCCGCTTCGGCCTCTCCGACGCGGACATCCAAATCTGCGGCGAGGACACCTCCGCCGTGGACCTCAGCCGACGCTGCATCGCCCGGCTGGACCTCTACGCCCTGAACCTGGTCCGCGCCGGCGCGGAGCCCGCGGAGGAACTGCTGGCCAACATCGATCGACTCCGCGACAAGGTCCTGATCACCACGGACATCTCCTGCGGCGTGGTGCCCATCGACGCCACCCTTCGCGCCTGGCGCGAGGCCTGCGGGCGCATGAACAACGCGCTGGCTGCCCGGGCGGACGAGGTCTGGCGGTTGTTCTGCGGCCTGCCCCAGAGGCTCAAATGAGGTCGCTGATCCTGCTGCGCCACAGCCTCACCGAGGGCAACGAGCGCCGGCTGTACTACGGCTCCACCGACCTGCCCCTCTCCCCCGCCGGCATCGCGCTGGCCGAGACCTCCGCCCGGGAAAGGCCCCTGCCCCCCTGTGCGCTGTACGTCACCAGCGGGCTCCGGCGCGCGGACGAGACGCTCCTGCTGCTCACCGGTAAAGCCCCGGACCTTGTCCTCCCCGACCTTCGGGAGATGGACTTCGGGGCCTTCGAAATGCGCGGCTATGAAGCGTTGAAATCCGATCCCGACTACCAGCGCTGGATCTCGGACCTGATGGGCAGCGGCAATCTGCCCTGCCCCGGCGGCGAGTCCCAGGCCCAATTCCGGGTCCGGGCATTGCGGGGCGGAGAGGCGCTGCTGCGCCGGGAATGGCAGACCGCTCTGGCCGTCGTCCACGGCGGCGTCGTCGCCACGCTGATGGCCCGCTGGTTCCCGGAGGAACCCCGCAGCTTCTACGACTGGCAGCCCGCCCCCTGCCGCGGCTGGCGCGTGGAATTCGACGGCTTGGAACCCCGGAGCTTTCAAGTCCTGTAGGCCGCGTGAAAGCCCGTTCGGCAAACGGTTGTCAATGTGTCCCGCTGAATTGGCTGACCCGGAAAGCGCCCCGATTCCAAAATCCTGTACAAGTAAAAAAAGCCCGCCGAAGCGGGCCGCAACAAGCGAGGAGGATTCTCATGAGATTCAAGGCCATACTGGCAGACATCGCCCGCAAGCGCTATCCGCTCTCCATACTGATCCTGGCGGTCGGCGTGCTCGTCGTGCCGTTCACCTACCTGCTCTTCCGCTTCGGCCTGGAGCTGACCGACGGCTGGTGGCCCTTCCTCAGCATCGGCATCGGCGTCATTGCCGGCTGCGCGATGGTGGGCCTGGGCTCCCTTGTGGAGGACATCCACGACATCTCCATGCACACCATGGGCTACGACCTGGAGCTGGGCGAGCCCGAGGAGCCGGAGTACGAGGAAACTATCGAGCCGGAAACCGAAGCTCAGAGCGACGCCGAAGCGCCTGCCGAGCAGCCCAACCCCTGACCAGACCACGGAGCGCAGGCCCAGACGGCGTGCCGCCCGGCGAACCCTTTCGCCCCGACGCCAACCGCCGTGCGCTCATGGTTTGATCCATTCACTCGCGCCGTCGCGGTTTCCGCGGCGGCGTTTCACATGCCGCGCCACGCGCGAATGAGGCATGTCTTTTCCCCTCTACGGCTGCTTCTCCAGCTCCGGCAGCCCGGCCACGCTGGTCAGCAGGCTCAGCAGGCCCGCCAGCAGCGACGCGGAAGCGACCATCATCCAGTTGACCTCGCTGATCGCCGCGCCGGTGCCGATCGTCGCCGCGGCGGTCTGGGCCACGGTCTTTGCGGCGCGAATGCCCGCTGCCCTGATCCATGCTCTCCAATCCCTCATGCCCTCACACCCCCTTCAAATCCCTGATATCGTGCTCCACCTCGGTCATCCTCCCCTCCAGCTTGAAGGTTCGATCAATGATCGAGTTGTGCTTGTCCACCTTTTCTTCCAGCCTTTGAAGCCGGAACTGCGTCAGCTTTGCGGAGGTCATCACCCCCACGAACGCCCCCAGGCCCGAGCCAAGCACCCCGATCAACGCCACAACGATCGCCTCGCTCATGCTGCCGACACTTCCTCATCTGCCTCGTTCATATCCGTCCGTCCCTTCTGTCATTCTTCCGATGCCTCAGGCACCGCTTCGGGCTCGGATTGGGTAAATTCGTGGTGGATGTACTCCTTGCACCCTTCCACCGCGTCGAGTTGCTCATCGGCAATCATGACGTAGGCAGTCGCCACGTCCGGGGCATTCCAGAGGGCCTGGCATCTGCCGTGGTACTGCACCTTTGCGGCCTCAATGGACGCAATACCCTCGGCCCTGACGAAGAAATTACCGTTGATGCACTCTATGATCGCGTACTTCATTTTTCATGTTCCTTTCTCATGCAAGCGATTTGATTTCATCCATGATGGTCGTTGCGGCGCAGTTCGTTCCCGGATTGATCGTGCCGCCAGACGCAATCGCGGCGGTCACGCGGTAAAGCGCGTTATTGAGGATGAAGTAATCACCCGCCGCATACGCCTTGCTCGCCGTCGTGGTGGTCTCCGTCATGGCGATGATGGCGTTGAAGTTCCACGGGAGGCCCTCAATCTTCTTGCGGAGATTTTCGGGATACCGCGATACATGCCCCACTGGGACGATGGACGTTGAGACAAATTCCTCAGTGCCGTCGCCGTCGCAAATTTGAAGCTGTCGGTAGGGTTCAGCGGTTTCGGTCGTGGGCGTGGCGAGTTCGTAGACAAGGTAAACGCCGGACATGGCAGCTTTGAAAGCGACGGCATCTGTATAGGCCGAATCCAGGATATGCACATATCCGTTATTGTTGATTGCAACTCCTGTGCTCCCGTTGTTTTGATTGTAAAACGACGTTGCCACATATCGTGAACAAAATGCATTGGCGACGCCGTAATTGCCCTGGCTTTTGTTTGCCAGGGTTGCAATATCTCTCGATCTGAATTGTGATGTCAGAGTAGTTGCTTCCCACGTCAGCGTCCCCAAATCCACCACGCCATATTTCCGCTCTACCGTCCCATTCGGCAGATACCTGTCCCCATCCCAGCACAGCTTGTTGTTGCTTCCCAGCTTCGGGATGCCACGGAGCGTCAGGCCGGGGTCGAGGGAGTAATTGCCTATCGTGTCACCGCCAGCATTGCGCGTGATGTGCGCCGATACCCCTTCCACGCTGAGGAGCTCTCCAGCATTGTACTCGTAGTAGTCCTCCGGGAACAGCTTGCGGAACCATGCCACTCCGCTGCCAGACGCGGCCTGTTCGAGGCTGTAGATGTAGTCGGCGACGGTTGCGCCGAACATCCGGGTGAGATCAAAAATCATGAGCGTGGTCTTCATGTCAACAGAATTGCCCTGCCAAATCTGAACCCTGATTCTTGCGTCAGCACTGGTAGGTTTACCCACTTTCCCGGACATATATGACGCACCGTTGAAGGCTGTACTACCATTGTTATTGTAATCGTAAACTGAATAAGTCCCCCAGGTTCCGCCATCGACCCCAGTGTAAAAAAGGTATACGTGGTCAGTATTATAAGCGTTGCGTATTGTTTGCAAGTCTCGTGTGGAATTAGAGCCCGTCGCGGCACCGGTGATAGTCCAACTGCCATCTCCGTTATTTGTATAAGTTATGCCATTTGACGTGTTGGAAGTATTGTAATTGCTTTTATTTATCAGCTGATTCCACACCATAGTCCCGCCAACAACGGCATCCAGATACTCCCTGTCTGAATCACCTCCTGTCGGGCGGAGTTTGTACGGCTCTGCGTTTTCCTCGCACTGTGTAGACAACAGCTGCCGGGCGTTACCTGAAGTCAGCGCCTCATACGCGCCGTCCCGCTTGGCGTAGTTGTCCAAATCCTGTGTGATTGTGTCCTTTAGCTCAGAAACGTCGTCCTCAGTCTCCTGTAGATGATCGCCTAACGCGCTGACGTCGCTTGCGCTTGCCGCACCGATGTTCTCCCGCGCCTGTTCCTGCTGCGCGGTCGTGAGGGCCTGCTTCTTTGCGAATGATACGGCCTCTTTGTCCCAAATATTATACTGTACGCCATCGACAGTAATATGATCCGTATAGGCCACACACTACACCTCCTGTTGGATTTTATTGAGTATAATACCCGCACCACTGACCGCTACCCCTTCTTGAATATGAGCCACAGCCCACCGCAAAGGAGGAGAATGTCTCTGGCGATCCGGGCAGCCTGACAGATAATCAGGTCTGCCCGCGCCACCGCCACAAGAATCGCCCTCTCCATACGTCAACCCTCGATCCGGCTGTACTTGGAGGACACCCAGGCGTTCTCGCCCTTGTACACTACGAGGTACCAGTCGCGGCCCTCGACGGCCTGCGCAGCGCCCTGATACGGGAGTTTGTCACCCTTATGCGCCACGCCCAGGACGCGCGAGGAGGCCGTCCCCGGGGCGCTGCGCACGTTCAGGCTGCCGCCGGTGATTACCACCTGCTTCGATTTCCCTATGGACGTCAGCGCCTCCCGTGTAGCATCGTCATACACCCCGGTCACCGGCAGTCCCGCCAATTTTTGGTAGGCTTTCAGCGCGTCCTCGGTCTCCTCACCGAAGTCGCCGTCCGCGCCCCACTTCGGCAGGCAGTTCGCGTTCCAAATCAGGAGCGCCCGCTGCATCTGTATCACGGCGCTGCCCTCGTCGCCCCGGCTCAGGCCCGCGGGCATCGGGGTGCTCTGGGTCGCCTCGTAGTCGAAATACTTGTCCATCAGGCCCCAGAAGTTGGGCTTCCTGCTGTACAGCTTCGACTTCACCACGCCGTAGGCCACGCCCTTGGCCTCAATGATCCACCAGTCGCCCTCCGGGTGACCCTCCTTGACCGGCTTCCACAGGTAGGCCACATGGTGGATGCTCCCCGCGCTGGAGTTCGACCAGAACACTGCCGCGCCGGGAACGCGGTGCTTCGCGGGAATCATGCCGCTGCCCCTCACCGAACACCACTCGCCGTAGTTGTGCCGCGCTTTGGAGTTGATGCACACGCCGGTGTGAAGCTCGTAGATGCCCTCGGCCATGCCGTTGCAGTCCCACACGCGGGTACACTTCTTGCGCCACTTCAGGGCGCTGGTACGCTGGCCGCCGCTGTACTGCGTGTAGTAGTAGCCGTTTTCCTTCCAACTGGCCTTGCATTTGCTCTCCGGGACCGACAGGTCCAGGTAGCCGGTGCGCGGGTTCTGGCCGTAGCTGCCCATGATGTAGCCGTCACCCCGGTTCAGGGCGGCGACAAGTTCTTCAACGAACCGGCCAATCGGCATTCGCTTCGCCATGCTGTACCCTCCTTATGTCAATCCAATCGTGCCAACGATGTGGTAGTACCCGGCGGGCATACTTACCGAACCACCCATATTCCCCCGGATGATGTTCGACCCGCCGACGGCCACCAGTGAATACTGAGCCGTGCCGTTCAGCGTCAGCGCCGTCAGGTCGGCCATGCGGACGACGGTATTCCCGGAAGGCAAGGTGAGGATCGTCGTAGCTGCCCCCGTAATCGCCGCCGTGGTCTGGATCAGCACGGACACAAAGATGTATTTGCCGACAACGACGCTGTTGTTCCTGGTCACGGTCACGCCGCTGCCGGCGGTGAAGGTGACCAGCGCCGGGTCAGCCGCCATGCCGAGCTTGGTCAGCGCCGCCGCCAACGATGCTCCAGCGATCTTGTAGGTCACGCCGTTGATCTCGAGGGCAATGACGTCTGTGCTGTTAAAGATCGTACTGGTCGGAAGTTCATTTATCTGCATTTCCTGTTTTCCCCTCTTTACGCAATGCCCGTGATCAGGCCGTTGGTCACGGTCACAGTCTTGCCGTCCGCAGTCCTGAACGTGCCGGAAGCGCCCGCCGTGCCGTTAATGCTCAGGCCGTCCACCATGAAGTCCAGCGTGCCGTTGTCAACCTGAATGGTAAATTCGCCGCCTTTCAGTGCTGCGATATAGTCCTCGGCGATTTCGATTGTGGACACATAACCTTCACCGTTATCTTCCGTAAGGCGAATTGCGTCTGCATCCAACAGAGCGCCAGAACTCCCGCGAACCAGCGCCAACATGCCCTCTTTGAGCATCATTTCAAAGGGAGCGCCGCCGTTACGTGCCTGTACGGCATAAAACGGAGTCACCTCCGTCACGCCGTTGAACTCTGCGGGGCCGTATAGCTGCACATAGTTCCAACCAGCGCCGAGCTTTAACTTTGTATTGTCCCAGATGCCGATTTGCTGGCCGCTGGCGTTGAGTATCGCCATCTGTCCGTTGGTGTTGTTCGTACCGCCCAACGTCAGCGTGCCGCCCTTTATGGCGTTCGCGGTCACAGCGCCTTTGTTGATGGTGATGCCATCCTTGGTCCATGCGCCGATCACAGCGCCACTGGCGTCGACGATCTGTAGCACACCGTTCACGTTGTTTGTGCCGCCCAACGTCAATATTCCGCCCTTGATGGCGCTCGCAAGGATCGTACCGGCGTTTACCGTGATGCCGTCCTTGTTCCACGACCCTATCACGCTGCCGGATGCGTCAACGATTTGCAGTTCACCGTTGGCGTTGTCCAACCCGCCGAGCTTCAGCGTGCCGCCCTGGATGAAATCCGCAATCAGCTTGCCGAAACGCGCATAATCGAGGTTCAGGTACAGCTTCTTGTCCCCCGCCGCGCTGGGGCCGGGGTTCGTCGCCGCCTGTAGGGCAAGGCCCTGCTCCAGGCCGCCGTCCGTCAGCCGGTCGAAGATCTCCTGCTGGGTCAGGGCGAGGTCGAGGGCGTTCGTCGCGCTCTGCGCCGCGCTCTGTGCCGCCGCGTCGGCGTACTGCAAGGCTCGGTTGTAGTTGCGCTGGGCCGCGCCGATGTAGGGGTATTCGTCAGCCAGCTCCCCGGCCTCCGGCGCGGAGATGTCGCCCCGGAACGCGGGCCCCAGGAAGGCGCTCTCCATATACAGCGCGGAGGCCACCTCGCCGTTCGCGCCCGCCCGCACGTAGTCGCCCAGCTCCACCGCGGGATCGTACAGCGCCCCGTTCAACTCATAGGACTGATAGGTCGCGCCGCCCAGTTTCGTCAGCAGCGCGTTCGCCACCGCCGCGGACACCTCCGCGTCGATCACGATGCCGGTGTCATTTCCGGCGATCCGGATCTCGCCGTCCACGGTGTAGCGGATGCCGGTCACCGTGCCGCCGCCGTTCACCGCCATCTGCCCGGTCACGCCCAGCACGTCCACGGCATTCGCCGCGCTGGCCGCGTTCGCGGCCGACACGACGGGCACCAGCCGCAGCTTGCCTTGGGGCGTGATGATCCAGTTGCCGCCGTGGGCCGCCGCGATCAGGCCCAGCACCGTGTTGATGGTCGCCCCTGCCCCGAGGTCTGACACCGTGTAGATGCTCCCCGTCTCGATCCGCGTCCGCGGGTCGAGCTCCAGGCCCATCAGCAGGAGGATGTCGTCCAGCAGCGCGTCCATCCGGCGCGGATAGCCCGCGCTGAAGTACAGCCATTCACCGGTGTTGTTGGTCATGACCTCGCCGGTGCTCGTCGTCCAGGGGACCTGCTTCAGTTCCGCGTTGCCCTTCAGCAGCGCATCATAGCACTCCAGGGACACCACGCCGGTAATCGTGTCGCGGGTCCGATGGCTGATGTAGAAGGTGCCCGCCGTTAGCCACTCGGAGGCGGTCACGCCGTCCGTCAGCCGCATCTTCACCACGACCTCGGCGCTCTTGGCGATGACGTTCGAGGTCCGCACGCTGAACTGGCAGCTCGCGCTCACCGCGTTGCCGACGGACAGGCCGCCCTGCATCAGTCCGCGGGTGATCTGGGGCGCGGAGATGTCCGTGTATTCCACGCCGTCGATCACCGCCTTGGCCTCCAGGTACACGTCGCCGGCGCTTCCGTCGAAATGTGCGTTCTCATAGACGACGGTGTTGCCGCTGTACACGTTCACCGTCTGCTGATCACTGGAGTCAAATACCTTCTGCGTGCCGGAGAATAGCTGGATGCGCTGGCCGGTTCCGGTCTGGTACACCTTTGACCCCCCGGAATAGGCGGAAAGGTTCTGCGTCCCGGGTGTGTAACCCGACGCACCCATTCGGGCCGCGAGAGCCTTCCACAATGCGCTCGTCGTCTGCATCCGTCGTCACCTCTCAGTCATGCTGAAGCTCATGCCGTCGTAGTAAGGCGCTCCCGTCTCCCGGTCGTAGCGCTGGGCCCCGAAGGGCACGGTGGACGTGTAGAACGTCTTGGCCACCGGTGCCCCCGTGGCCGGGTTGACCACCGTCGCGCTGTAGTACGTCGTCGAGAGGTCGGCGTGGAGCTGTTGCATCAGTGCCTGGGACAGCCGCAGCATCTTCACCTCCACCTTCAGCTTCGAGGCGATCCGCGTGCGGTACATCAGCCCGGTCTGCACGTCGCGCCCGCTGCCGTCGGCGTCAAGGTCGTTCCGGGAGATGTTCAGCTCCTCCACGCTGGCCGCGTAGTCGTGGCCGTTGATGATCAGGACCGGCTGTGCCATCCCGTCACACTCCCTTCAGGGGCGAGGCGCTGAACATCTGCGTCCGCCGGTTGATTTCGTTGATGACCTGCTGGGCCGTCAGGGGGCTCCCCGACGCGCCACGCCGCTCCATGGCCTGGAGGGCGGCGACAATCGCCGTGGTCTGCGCCCCGATCACGCTGATGATGGTCTGGATCAGGTCCTCGTTGTTCGCGTCCAGGGTCGCCTGCATGTCCGCCGCGCTCGTGGCCGCCTGGGCCGCCACCTCGTAGGGCACGGCGTTGGTCGCCACCGTCGGCAGTTTGAAGGTGATGCTCCGCAGGGCCGTCAGCATGCCGACGGTCACCGCGCTCTGCATGGTCTGGGCCAGCTGGCTCTTGTTCAGGACCTCCGTCCGGCCGCCGACGTGCCCGACGACCTCCGGCCCGGCTTCGCCGGCGACGAACAGCGTGCCTTGTGCCCGCCGTGTGCCCGCAGCGTACTTCTGCACGCCGCTCCACCAGGAGGCCCGTCCGCTGTTCATAATGGCTCCGCCGGAGGCAAACCGCTTCACAAGGCCGCCCGCCGTGATGATACCGCCGGTCGCAAGGCGGATGCCGAGCTTGGCCGCCGCGTTCTTCAATGCGGTTCCCACACTGTTCAGGGCCAAAGTGATTCCAACTTTGCCGTTTTTATTGCCGGTCAACCACTTGACAAGTCCGTCCTTCCAGCCGCTCGCGCGGATCAGGGCGATAATCGCGCTCAATGTGCTGTTCGTGCCGACATACTTCCCGAGCGTACTCCAGCCGCTCTTGGCAAGCTGGATCAACGCGGAAAGCGGATTGTTCGTCCCGACGAACAGGGAGAGCAGGCTCCAGCCCGACTTCACCAGCCGGATGATCGCCGCCAGCGGATTGTCCGTACCGATGAACCTCGACAGCAGCGACCAGCCCGACTTCACCAGCCGGATGATGGCCGCCAGCGGATTGTCTGTGCCCACATATTTCGTCAGCAGCGTCCAGCCATGCTTCGCCAGGCCGATCAACGCGGAAAGCGGGTTGTTCGTCCCGACGAAGCTCTGGAGGGACGTCCAACCGTTCTTTGCCAGGGCGACCCGGTTGGTGGTATCGACGCCCGGCGCAAAGATGCTCTGCAGGTATTTCAGCAGGCCGTCATTTTTACGGGTGCTGCCGTTGGCGGCGGGCAGGAAGTCCACGCCGATCTCCAGCCCCGGCACGCTGACCTGCCATCGTTCCGCGTCCAACCCGGAATGCCCCAGCAGACCCGCAAGCGCGCCGCCGACGCCCGACTTCTCCTCCCTTTCGGCCCGCTTCTCCTCGCGCCGGTTCTTCTTTCTGCCCAGGCCCAGCAGCTTCATCACGCCGCCCGCGCCAATGGTGCCGCGCAGCAGCTCCTGCCAAAGGTCGCCGCCCATGGCCTCGGCGAGGCCGCGCATCCCCTCGGAGATCAGCGCCATCAGCTTTTCACCGATCTCGACCCAGTCGATCTTTCCCAGCGCCACGCTCAGGTTCTCGCCGAAGCCCTTCCAGTCGAAATCTGCCGCCGCCTGGACCAGGAAGTCCAGCGCGCCCTCCATCAGGCCATTCAGGGCAAGCCCCAGCCCTTCCCAGTCCACGGACTCCTGCAGTCCGTTCAGCGTCCTGGCAAAGGCCGCCCCGGCTTCGCCCCACTTGAAGTTCATAACCGCCCGTTTCAAAAGCCGCAGCGGAATACCCGCCAGGGTCGCCAGCAGCGTGCCGACGCCCTCCCAGTCCACCGTCTCCGCCGCCAGGTTCAACCCGTCGGTGACGCGCTGGGCCACCTCCTCCCAGGGAATCGCCCCGAGCACCTCCGTCACCCGCTCCAGGAAGCGGTTGAATCCTTCCGAAAGCCCCAGCGCCGCCGCCGTCCAGTCAAAGGAGAGCGCGGCGGAAGCGATCATCCGCAGCTTCAACGTCATCAGCTCCGCCAGCGTCCGGCCGAACAGCTCCCAGTCGATGTCCCGCGCCAGCCCCGCCAGCGCCTCGCCGATCGCCCTCCCGACGCCCTCCCAGCGTATGCCGGTCAGCAGCAGCTCCGCGGCGTGCAGCGCCGTGCCGACGCCCGCCGCCAGCGTCCCGCCGACGCTCGTCCAGTCGACGCCATCCACCAGTCCGTTGAATATCCCGGTCAACGCGCCAATGGTTTTCGACATAACCTCGCCCACGCGCTCCCAGCGGATCAACTCCCGGGCGCGCTCGAGGGCGCCGTTGACGCCCCGGGCGACCACCCGGCCGATCTCCTCATACTCGCCTGCGGCAAACAGTTCCCGGATCCTCCCCGCCAGCGACAGTATGCCGTCCTCGATGGGCACCGTCTCAAACGCGCTTCCGATGCCTCCGCCGCCGCTCCTGCCGCCAGAGGACCGCGACAGGATGTCCAGACTGTCGAAGGACGCCAGCTGTCGCTTCAATGACCGGGCCGCGCCGCTGCTCCTGCCCAGGCTCTTGGCATAGGCGTCCTGCCCCCGCGCCGCCCGGGTGAACACGCTCTGCCCGGAGAGCGCCGCCACGAACGCGCCGACGCGGTTCGCGCCTTCCGCCAGCCGGTCGATCAGCGACGTCAGCGCCGGCGCCACCACCGTCATCACCGGTGCCGACGCCGCGTAGAGGCTGTTCCTCAGCCGCTCCAGCGCCCGGGACATCCCGTCGATCGCCCCATTCGCGGAGGACAGCTGCCGGGGCAGTGCCTTCATCGCGGAGGACAGCCGCTTAACCTGGCCCGCTGCCTCCGAAAGTCCCCGCAGGCTCAGCCCTGAAAAGGCCGCCCGCAGGCCGTCCCCCAAGCCCTTGGTCCGGCGGCGCAGGGACTGAATCGCCGCCGTCATCTCCTTCGACCCCGCCAGGAACTCCCCGGGGTCCAGCCGCACGCTGACGATCATCGCGCCGCCGTCCGTTGTCATAACCTCACCTCAATATCGCCTCAAGTCGCTCCTTCTCCGCCGCCTCCGCCTCGGTCAGGCGGCTTCTGAGCCTGCAAATCCCGGCGTTCTGCTGCCAGAACTCCCGCTCGTGCTTCTCCAGCCGCCTGCCCCGGGCCTTCTTCTGCCGCAGGGAAAGCACCGTGGCATAGGTGCTGTCCCGAATTTCCATGAAGTAGCCCAGGAATGTCCACCAGTGCAGGTACGCCACTGACCGCACCTCAAAGCCAGCCGCCCGGTTCACCGCCGGAAAGATCAGGGGCGCGTCCTGGGTCCAATCCATCGTCCGCGGTCCAGTCCTGCCGTCGCCGCCCCGGTCGATAAACGCCACCGCCGCGTCATAGGCCGCCTGGTACAGCTCCCGGGGCATGCCGTCAAAGTCCTCGTAGAGGTTGTCCAGGCACACATAGGCCCTGTCGCCGTCCTCCAGCTCCGGGTCCTCAAAGGCGGCCAGTATGGTCAGCACCACCCGGTAATCCGTCCGGATCGCCCAGGACCGCCCTCCGAACGTCAGTGCCGTGGGCAGCTCGAAGATCCCGGCGGCCCCGGCTCCGGGCGTCACTGCTTCGCGCCCCGGGCGTACTTCGCCACCCGCTTCTTGAACTTCGCCGTCTCGGCATCGAACTGATCGGAAATGAACTTGCCCACCACGCCCAGCACCTGTTCGCAGTAGAACGCGCCGTTCACGGGGCTGAAGGGATGCATCCTGCCGAAGAACGCCCCCGCCGCGTCTCCGCCGAACAGCTCGTTCACCGCGGCATACAGCCGTTTCTCCGCCTCCGCGAGGGCCTCCCGACGCACCACGTCGGCTTCCCCGCCGCCGGCGTCATCAGGGATCGCCTCCAGCGGCTCGGTGATCCTGTCGAAGCTGTCCGCCAGCCGGTTGAACCGCTCCACGATACCGATGTCCGTGGGGCGGAAGGTGAACGCGCCGATCTCCTCCCCGTCCACATTCAAAATCGGAACGCGGCGCGAGCCGTCGTCCACCGTGATCGCCAAATCCATGCGCTTCATCTCAGCCATGTCTCTTCCTCCTCGCGTCAAAATCAAATCCTCCCAACAAACCTCAAAACGGCGGGACGCCATAATTGGCGCCCACCGTTTCTCCGACGCTTCCTCGGGCGCCGCTTTTCATGGCATCCCCGGCCGCCGTCACGCCTGCGCGGTAAACACGCCGGTGTCGGTCTTGAAGGTGCCCTTCGTCTTGCCGCCCACGTAGTTGACGGTGAAGGGAATCTGGTAGCCGCTGGTGTCGCCGCCGTAGCTGATAGGCACCACATAGCACGCCTGGCGATACGCCTCAAAGGTGTTCTCGCCGGTGGCGCTCTTCCACAGGTGCACCTCCACCGAGGTGGTCTTCAGGCCGTCGTCCGTGATCTGCTCGTCCACGATCTGCTGGAGCTTCTCAAACAGCGCGTCGCCCACCTTCGCATAGAAGGGCTCCGCGTCCGCGGAGGGCTCGTAGCCGTTGTGCCGGAAGGAGCTCTCCCCCAGGATGTTCCTGCTGGTCTCGGTGTCGGGGTTCAGCTCCACGTTGAACTCCTCCAGGTCCTCGCCCAACCGGTAGTAGTCGGCGGTCTCCCCGCCGAAGGAAGCGTCGATGTAATGCGCCATGTACTTGCGCGCAATCTTGCCGTTGATGGTATCCGCCATGATAATCTCCTCCTGTCTCAGTCCGTCTCATAGAGCACCCGCAGCTGAATCCGGTAACGGGCGTCCTTCGCGCCATACTCCACCGGCGCGCCGGTCAGCGCGGGCAGTATGGCCTTCACGCGCCCGCCCTCCCACTCGGGCAGGCTGCCCGCGGCGCTCCTGGCCAGGATCCAGCGCGCCACACCCTGCAGCGCGGCCAGGTTCCCGGCGTTTTGTCCGCTGTCCGTCCCGAAGGGCAGCCGCGCGTCCAGCCGGAAGTTCTGCGCCTGGCGGCGCTCCGCCCTCCGTTCGCCCAGTATGTTCTCCCGGTAGTTCATCGCAGACGCCTCGCTGATCAGCGCGTACTGCACCGGCTCGCTGCCCAGGAAGTCCACGCCGAACCGCGCGCCCGCTTCAATGGAAGGGCACTGCCTCAGCCAATCCCTCAGGCGCTCCGCGTTGCCTCCGCTCATTCGCACTCAATCCTCCAATGCCGTCCCAACCGGCCCCGCCGGTTGTCCGATACCGCCTTCACGGTGAGGGCCGCATACCGCCGCCTCAGTTCATCGGGGCGAAGTCCCTCCTCCGTCACCTCGCCCCGCGCCACCAGGTCTCCGGGCCGCAGGGTAAAGCAGTCCCCGGAAGAGCCGTCGAACGCGGCGGGCTTTGCGTATCGCTTCCCTGAAAACCCGGCGTCCTCGGGAATGCGGATCACGCAGCGGTCTGCCGCCCGGCCGCCGCCCTCCTCCGCCGCCACTCCCCGCGCCTCAGCCCAGGAGCAGCCGGTGATCACCGTCTTCAGGTACGCGTCCTCGCCCGTCGCAGGGTCCACCACTGCGTTGTACAGGGTGATCGCCTCGTCACACAGCCTCACGCTTCGCCCTCACCTCCCTTGCGATCCTCACCGCACCCTCCGGCACAGCAGCGGCACGCCGCCGTCGTCCTTCTCATCCCACAGGAGCCGGGCAATCTCGCTGTTCAGCGCCGCTTCCAGCGCCTTCGCCCGCTGCGCCGGGTCTGCGTAGGTCTCCGAATAGCCGTCGCTGGTAAAGGCGGCGACCGGCGGGGCGTCCGCCTGAGCGTCCGTCGCCAGAACGCCCTCCGCCTTCACGATGCTCAGCACGCACTGCTTCACCGCGTCCGGAACCTCCGCCATCCCCTGGATCCGCCCTGCGGTCAGGTAGTCCAGCCGCTTGCGCGCCCTGAACTCCGCCAGCGCGTATTCCGCCTCGGGCAGCGTCCCGCCCATTGCCACGTACTCCTCATAGGTCAGGTACACGCCCCTCGCCTCCCCTCATCGACCGCGCCTCGATCAGCCCAGGCTGATGATGCGCGTAATGGGAATCGCCTTGTGGGCGATGGTCCTCCTGGCCGCGCCGGTCTTGCCGTTGTTCACCAGCTCCCAGTTCGCGCCGTCCTGCAGCTCCGCGTCGGTGGGGCTGTCCTTGGCCATCACCTGCTTGGTGAAGCTGATGCCATAGGGCGCGAAGGCCTTTCTCTGGCGGGCGTACAGCGTGTCCTCGCCGCCGTGGGTCTTCGGGTCGCGGTGCACCTCGTAGGGCGTCTTCACGCCGCAGTCGGTGTACTCGATCGCGCCGTCGCCCAGCACATAGGTGGTGTACTTCATCCGGGTGTCTCCGCCCGCAGTGACCTCCTCGCAGGGCATGGCGTCGTCCACCAGCACGGTCCTGCCGTTCAGCGTCGCCAGCGTCAGGTCGCGCTCGATGCCCTCGCTGTCGGTGTACTTCATGTACGCCAGCACCTTCAGGTTCTCCAGGTTCATCGCCACCATGCTGTGCATGATCACCAGGGAGAACTTGCCCTTGTTGTCGCCGCAGGCCTTCTGAATGCCGGTGTTCAGCGTGGTGGCGTCCATGGCGCCGAGCACGCCCTCGCTGTTCGTCTTGGCGGTCACGTCGTAGGTATGGGCCGCCACAAACGCCGCGCCTTCGGCGTCGCTCATGCTGAACACGCCGTTCAGTATGGCGATGATGGTGTCCTGGTCGACCTCCTCCCAGTATTCAGAGATCTGCTCCGCCACGTTCTCCAGGAAGTCCACGCCGCCGGTGGCGTCGCAGGAGAAATCCCGCTCGGTCCAGCCGTTGGCCCGGCCCACCACCACGCGGGACTGGGCGAAGCTGTCGGTGACGTTCGCCGTCAGGTCCGTCTGGCCGTCGTAGTTCTGGGCGGCGGTGCCGCTGATCAGCCCCAGCATGGGCGTGGTCAGGTAGTTGCCCCCGGTCTGCTCGGCCATGGCCGCGGCCAGGTCCGGGCGGGGGCGAACGGCGCGGGAGCGGATCAGCTCGCGGCGCCGGGTGTTGGGAATGCGCTCCAGGTACTTCTGGAACACCTCCGCGTTAAACAGCTTGCCATCAAAGATACCAGGCATTCATCTCATCCTTTCTGTCGTCCTTGTCTTCCTCCGGGCAGACGCTTCGTCACCGGAAGAAAATCTCCATGCTCGGGTTTTCGTTCTTCGCCTTCATCATCTCCGACAGGCTGGGGCCGCGTCCGGGGGCCGGCGTCGTCCCGGAGGGCAGCACCACTGCCGGCGTTCTGCCTGGCTTCCCCTGCGGCGCCAGGAAATACTCCTCGTAGGCCGCGCGGATGCCTGCCAGCTGTTCGGTGAGGGGTTTCGCGCCCTCTGCGCGATCCACCAGGCCGTAGACCGTCTCGAAGAACTTGGGCTTCACTTCCTTGAAGTCCGCGGACGTTCGCGCCGCCTGCATGGCCTTGTAGGCGCTGAACTCGCCCTCCAGGGCCTTGTACTCGTCGCTCGCCTTCGGGTCGGGGGGCGTCTGTTCCTTCGCCCATGCCGCCTTGGCGCTCTCCAGCGCGTCCTGCTGGGCCTGCTGCGCTGCGCTCTTGGAGATGTAGCCATCGTCCAGCGCGCGGCCGTACAGGCTGTATACCTGCTCCGTCCGCTGCTGTGGCGTGAGGTTTTCATCCTCCATGATCTTGTTCAGTGCGTTCCTGGTGAAGATACCTGCCATATACTCCTCCTTTTTGCGGCCCTATAGGGAGTTGGGCCGTCCGCGTGTTTCTCGTCCCGCCGGACGTAATGGTATGAAAAAAGCACCTCCGAAAAGGTGCTTTGATCAGCTATGACAAAACCGCCCGAAGGCGGTTTTACTATCCACATGCTACTTGTCGGTACTCCGGATACCCCAAGGTGATGAGACGCCAGGCTTTTTCTGTGGCTACTTCCTGATTGAAGGTACTGTCAGAATCCCCTGCGCACGGCCGAACCAGCGTTATTTCCTTGGTACTCTGGTTAATGGAGATACGCCCGTCAAGGTCAAGGCTCTCACGGGAATAGGCATAGAGGACAACATTATCATTTTGAGATATTTTTTCAAACATCCACCACATTAGTTCTTGTCCTCCCCTCTCTCTTTCCCTTGAACTGCAGTCCATCAGATAGATGCCCGATTTGCAATCTCATGGCCTCATCATCATTGTACCCATTTTCCCTCATCTCTGTCAACTCCAAATACTCATGCTTCAGCATCAGCATGCCTGGCCAGGTTCACCAGCTGCCGATCCACGCAATCCGCATAGGTCCTGCCGATGGCCTCGCCGAGGTAGTCCAGATCATCGAAGCATGCCACAGACTATCACCCCTGCGGGAACAGATCGTCGTCGCTGCCATCCGATGCGCGGGCATTTTCCTCGCGGATCTTCGCCACAGCCGCCCTTGCCTGTGCCTCGGTCTCGCCGAGATACCACTGGCGCAGCTCCACCCTACCGAGCACGCCGCTCTCCAGCAGCATCAGCCGCTCCTGGAGCTGCTGGCCCACGTCGGTGAGGATGCTGTCGTCCCACTCAAAGGACACCGCGAACGCGCCCTCAGGGGCCAGGCCATAGGCTGTGGCGTACACATCCATTGCCCGAATCACGTCCCTCAAACACTTCTCCAGCGCCCGCTGGTTGTCCGCGACGGTGGCGTAGCTCCTCTGGCGCAGTATCCTCAGCTCCGTCGCCGTCCGCGCCTCCGCGCCGGCCTCTGACAGCGTTCCCCGGGACAGTCCGCACAGGTCCTCGATCCGCATCAGCAGCTGGTTTAGCCCGTTCACCAGGCTCCCATCCCGCAGTTCCGGGGCGAACACCCGATAGGTCTCCTCCGCGCCGGTATCCACCGCCCGGAACAGCCGCTCGTTCAGCCGGGGCAGCGCGTTCCCCGCGCCGTCGGTCCGGGGCATCAGTGCCGTGGGGTCCACGTCCACAGCCAATTCGCCGCCCTCATATTCCCACAGCAGCCGTGAGTACTGCATGTCCGCCTCCCGGATGACCTCCGCCGCCCGGGCGTACACCGATGAGCCCAGCGGACATCCCGCGTCCACGTGGTTCGCCGCCGCGGTCCGGTACCATCCAAACAGCGCCCCGCCCGCTCCGGTGATCCGCGCCGAGCGCTTGAGCCCCGCCCACCGGGGCACCGCCGACAGCGGCACCTCCACGCCCAAAGCATTCTCGCGGTTGGATTTGAAGGCCCGCTGGGTGATCACCACGTCCTCGCCCTCCAGGCGGTGGCGCTCCAGCCGGGTGTAGATGCTCTCTCCCTCCCGGAACACATCCGGGATGATCACGTCCGAAAGTCCCCCGCCGTCGTCAAACGCCAGTGGGCAGATGCCCCAATCCATGGCGAAATCGAAGTAGATGTGCCCGTCCAGCGGGTTCGGCCAGGGTTTGACGATCATGCCGCCCGCGGCGCAGCCCTGCTCCAGCTTCTGCCGCAGCACTTCCATCAGCTTCCCGAACTCCGCGCTCAGGTACCTCGCCCGGGCTTCCCCGCCCGGCGCGCGACCGGGATCCGTCGCCTCGATCCTCCACTTCATTTCCAGCACCACCTGCCGGGCGATCTCCCCGGCGATCATCGAAGCCAGGTTCAGGCTCTTCACCACCCCGGGCTTCTTCCAGGGCGCTTGGTCCCGATACATCCTGTACCACAGTTCCAGCGCGTTCACCATCTCCGGGGCCAGCGGCGTCCGAATGCCCTCCGTCTGCTCAATGCTCCTGTACGGTATCAACCTTCCCCACATCCTTCCGAGGAATTGCCTCATCATTTCAACGATGGCCGTAAACTCACCACCCTCCGCCGGCGCGGGAATCCCCCCGCCCCGTATTGCCTCATCCGGCCTACGCCCCCTTCCTGCGCCAGATGCGCTCCGTGGCGTAGCGCACGGCGTCGATGGCGTGGTCGTCGCCGTCCGGGTAGCCGCCTATCAGCTCCCCTTCCGGCGTCCGCGCATATTCGTACCGGCTGAACTCCCGCGCCGCGTGGGGGCACCGCGCCGGGTCGATCACGATCCTCCGCAGCGATTGCAGCCACTTGAAGGAATAGCGCCGGCTGTCCGGCCCCTTCAACGCGCCGCGGCACAGGCTCCCGTAGCTTCGAAAGTCCTGAATCGACTTCTCCTCGGCGCTGTCCGCGGTGATCAAATCGCACTCCCGCACGCCCTTCTCCGCCTTCAGCGCCTGCCAGGCGTCCGCGTTCTTCTGCCGGTACGCCCGGTACTCGTCGATCACGTACAGCGTCTGTCGACCCGCGTCATAGTGCAGCTTCACCCACTGGAAGGGATCCGGGAACCATCCCCAGTCGATACCCATCAATATGTTGTCGAACCGATCCCGCTCCGCCTCAGAGATCGCCCTCAGCTCCAGGTTCTCGAACACCTCGCCGCCGGTCCCGGTGACCTCCCCCAGGTACTCGTGCCGGTATGCCCGGGTATTTCGCCTCTCCAGCTCCTCCGCGGCGTCGAAAAACGCCTTGCCCAGCCAGCTTCGCGGCATCTCCAGATAGCAGGACCGATGCCGCAGGGTGTCCCGGGCGGGCTGCGTCACATAGGCGTTGACCCAGCTCGACTGGCTGACGGGCGGATTGAAGCTCTTGAACACCACGAAGCGCTCCCCGCCGCGCAGCACCGACTGCTGCACGCTGCGCACCTCCTCCGGCCCGTCGAACTCGTCCAGCTCCTCGAACCACAGGTATTTCAGGTAGCCCCTCGACACCTTCACCGACTTCAGCTTCCTTGCGCTGTCCAGTCCCCGGAACAGTATCGCCTGCCCCGTAGGCACGTAGGTCGCCCGGTACGGGCTGACGCTGCACTGCCATCGCCTGGATGCCCCCAGCGCGTCGATGGCCCACAGGATCTGCTCGTACACGCTGGTGCCAATGGTGTTTCCCACCTTTCGGAACACCACCGCGTTGGCGGCGGGATCGCTCATGATCCCCAGCACGATCTCCACCGATATGAAGCTGGATTTCCCGCTGCCCCGGCCGCCGAACAGATCATAATAGGTGTGCCTGCCCTCCGCGATATCCCAGTGCAGGCCGTAGAAGGACGGCGCGATCAGCCGGGACAGCCGAACGACCGGGGCGCTCTCCGCGCTGCCGCGGCGTGCCTTCGACCCCCGCTTCCCGCTCCGGGCATTCATCCTTCCACCTCCGTCATCGCCATCCCGGGCACTCCCGATCCGCCTCCGTCAAGGTTCTCTGCCGACCCGGATTCCTCCGTTCCCGGGCATCCCGCCGACCCGAAGGACTTCCCCGCCGCGCCTCCCCCTTCACCCGGGGCATCCGGCGGATTCCCCTCCCGGAGAATGTCGCACAGGATCTGCACCGGCTGGACGCACTCGTCCTGGTCGCCCCTTCCGACCTCGTCGCCCCACGCCTCCGGCGCGCGCTTTTCCAGCCAGAACTTCTGGGCGCTCATGTTGGGCGGCACGTGCACGTCGTCGATGCCCGTCTCCAGCTCCTCGTATTCCCGCAGCTTTCGCCCGTTCTCGCCGTACTCCACGTGCTTCACCTTGTAGGTCTTGCGCAGCGACTTCGTATATCCCACCGCCAGGCTGTGCAGCGCGGACTCCACCTCGGCGTTCGCCAGCTCGCCATCGTAGTTCAGCGCCTCGGCGATCTCCGGATACTGCCGTTTCCATCGGGCGAGCGTTCTGTGGGCAACGCCGCACTTCCCAGCGATCTGCCGTTCCGACAGGCCGTCCCGCGCCCATGCCCGCAGCATCGTCAGCCCGTCCGGCTGCAGCCACCTGTGATACTTGGCCCTCTCCTCCCGGTTCAGCGCCATATCCTCTGACCGACGCGCGCCGCGTTCCTCACAAGCGCTCTCCCCGCCTGTCCTCCGCCCGCCGCGCCGCTTCGGGCCCGGCCCGGTCCCTTCGTCCGCTTCGGTCGCGCCGTGAGCCATTTCCTCCAGCGCTTCCTCCTGTCCCGACATTTGATCCCTCCCCTCACATGAGAATGGTGAAGTGCCCTCGGCTCCCCGTGGCCTTCCCGCCGCGTCAGGACCTCGCGCACTTCACCGATATCCATTCTACACCGCATTCCCTGTCACGTCCTGTCGACTTCGCGCCTTTCCCTCCGTCCATCGCCCTCAGCGCTTCACTCTCGCCTCGGCGCGCTCCTCCACATTACCCATTCTACACCCTATCCCCTGTCGCCGCCTGTCGACTTCAAGTCCTCCCCACTCTTTCCTTTTCAACTCCGCACCCAACGCTCCACCCTCCACACATAATTGCTCTCAACTCTTAACTCTTAACTCTTAACTATAAACTCTCCGTCTACGCCGCCCCCGGCACCTTCACGGCGTTCAGCGCCTCCCGATGCAAATGCCATATCCGGTCCACGCTGTACAGCATGACCTGGGCGATCCGCTCCCAGCTCCAACCGTTCAGATACCGATAGGTCAGCAGGTCCCGATACCTCTGGTCCGGCACGGCGTCGATGGTCTCGCCGATCTCCCGGCTCAGCTGCGCCAGATCGTCGATCCGGCGCTCGATCTCCCTCGCCAGGTCCGCCATCCTGCAGCCGTATTCCTCCACGCTGCTGACCTGCCGCGTCGTTCCGTGACGGCTCCCGCCCGCGCTGTAGCGGTAGTGCGTCGTGCACTGTGCCGCCAGCACCTCATAGCGCCGCCTGCGCTCCCTCAACGCCTCGATCCTCACATTCATCTGTCGCGCCTGCTGCAAATACTCCTTGGCCGTCATTGAATTTCACCCCGCTTTTCGCTCTCATTTATCCACATTGTGGACTTCACGTTCTGTGTTCCGGCACGCGCTTCCCAATCCCCGGGCCAATCCCAAAGCTATCGGCTTATAACAAGCTGCAAAACCTACTGCTTCCGGGCGGCTTCAAACCCTTCTCATCGAAAGGCGCAGTGCCATTCAAGGCTCATCCCATCGTTTTAGTTCACTTTGTGGACAAAGGGATCATACCACACTTTTCACGCTCTGTCAACCACATTGTGGACATTTTTCTTGCATTTGTGGACAAAATATGCTATCATACCCCTGAGGTGATCACCATGGCGAGTTTCCAGCACAGGTTTTCCGAATTGTTGTCCCGCTCCGCGCTGAATGACAGCGCCGTCGCCGAGGCCCTCGGCGTCTCCAAGCAGACCGTCAGCGCCTGGAAGAGCGGTGACCGCACCCCCAAGCGCCCCACCGTCATCACCATCGCTTCCTACTTCAACGTCAGCGTCCCCTGGCTCCTCGGCATCTCCGACGACGATCAGGCCGGCTTCACCCGCCCGCTGCCCGCCAGCCTGCGGCCCGTGCAGTCGCTGCGCCACCAGCGCGTGCCGCTGATCGGCAGGGTGGCCGCCGGCAAGCCCATCATGGCGGAGACTGACTACGAAACCTACGTCGATACCCCCGTGGAGTGTGACTGCGCCCTGGAGGTGGAGGGCGACAGCATGGTCCCCACCTACCTTCCCGGCGACATCCTCTACATCCGCCACCAGCCCGACGTCGTCGACGGCCAGATCGCCGTCGTCCTCATCGACGACCGCGCCGCCGTCAAGCACGTCTATCACGATCCCGACGGCCTGACCCTCATCAGCGACAACCCGGCCTATCCCCCCATGCGCGTCAGCGGCAAAGACCACGACTATATCGCCATCTATGGCATCCCCATGGGCTTCACCCGCATGTATAAGCACGACCCCGCCAATCTGATCCACAAGGGTTTCGACCGCTGAAAACCCAAAGCAAGCGCCGCTGTCTCACAAAACTGGTTCTTCACATTTTCATGAAGAACCAATATATCGCGCTGCGTAAGACAGCCGTAGGTGTGCCAATTATGGCGCCCGTGTAAGCCCAGGACAAGCGCAGGGCGGTGATCCCGTTTCACGGAACCGCCGCCCTGCGCTAATCTGTCCCTATTCCTCTTCGTAGTCGGGAATCCGGCTCTCAAACAGCACCGTATCCCCGTCTTCGGAGATCTCCTGCAAGACCTCCGAGGCGTCGTCCATGTCGTCGGCCATGTGCAGGTTCGACCGGGAGAACCCGGACTGCACCATGCCGCGCACGATGCTCCGGGAAAAGCCCCGACGGCCCACCAGGATCACGGCATCCGCACAGTCCGCCATCACCGTACCCAGCGCGTAGTTCACGTCGGCGTCCCGGGAACCCTGGTCCCGCAGACCCGGCGTCACCACGATGCGCCGCCCCGGCATTTGGCTCAGCACCCGCAGGGCCTCGAAGGCGCTGTCCGAATCCTCGTTCAGCGTGTCGTCGATCACGTTCAACTCCCCGGGGATCAGCTGCATCCGGTGCTCGATGGGCGACAGCTTCCGCACGCCCTCGGCGATCTCCTCCATCGTCAAGCCCATCTTGTGGGCCAGCGCCGCCGCCAGCAGTATGTTCTTGATGTTGTAGCTGCCCAGCAGCCGGGTGCGGCAGTGGACGCGCTCACCGTCCGCGCACACCATGGCAAAGCCGGAGCCCTTTTCGCTGTAGGCGATCTTCTCCGCCCGCATGTAGGCGCCCTCATCGCCATCCAGTCCGATGCGGCACTTGTCGTGCCGGCACATGGCGTACAGCCGGCTGATGTAGTCGTCCCCGGAGCCAAACACGGCCAGTCCGCTCTTGGGGAGCCCCTGGATCAGCTCAAACTTCGTGCTGGCGATGTTCTCCAGGGAGCCAAAGGTGTCCATGTGCCGGGGACCGATGCTGGTCAGTATGCCATACTTCGGGTGCACCAGGTCCACCAGCTCCTTGATGTCGCCCACGTGGGTCGCGCCCATCTCCGCGATGAACACCTGGTGCTCGTCCGTCAGCTGGTCGTTCACCACGCGGGAGATGCCCATGGCGGTGTTGAAGCTGGCCGGCGTGGCCAGCACCTTGTACTTCATGGACAGCAGGTCCCGCAGTATGAACTTCACGTTCGTCTTGCCATAACTGCCGGTGATGCCGATGGTGACCAGGTCCTTGTGCTCCCGGATCTTCTTCCGGGCGCTCTTGAAGAAGCTGGCGTTCAGCCGCGTCTCGTAGGGGTCGATGAGCATCGCCGCCGCCTGCACCAGGAAGGGCATCGCCGCAAACAGGAAATGGGCCGGGATGTGCAGCAGCTTCAGAAGCGACGCGCTCAGCAGGCACAGCGCAAACAGCACTCCCAACAGCCTGCGGATCCGCTGCGTCACCACGAAGGGCTTCTTGCTGGGCTTGCTGTAGTCCCGCCAGGCGATCCACGCCATCAATCCGCAGAACAGCAGCAGCACCGTCCAGTTCGCCAGGGCGTTCCTCGCCGCCTCGCCCGCCATGAACATCGACAGCAGCACCGGCAGGTACAGGCTGGACACCCCGCCCACGAACGCCCACAGGACGTTCTCCTTAAGGATGCGGTCCCGATTCCGCGACAGCCACAGCCGGTAGGCCGGCAGCTGATAGCGCTCCATCTGCAAAACATGAATGTAGTGCACCGACGCCGCGCAGCACGCCACCGTCAGCAGCACGACCTCCACAATCGTAAACAACATATCAGACCTTCTTTACTCCCGCACAAGCATCGGATCGTTCTCCGGGTTGCCCTCGGGCAGGTGCTCCAGTGCCATGATCAGCGCGTCCTCGCTGTTTTCATAGTAGCGCTTGCGGTATCCCACGTCGATGAACCCCAACTTGTGATACAGGTTCTGCGCCGCCACGTTGGAACGCCGCACCTCCAGCGTCATCCAGCTCATGCCGCTGTCCGCGGCCAGCTGGATCATCGCCCGGGTCACCTGCTCGCCGTAGCCCATGCCCTGCCGGTCCGGGCGCACGGCGATGTTGGTGATGTGCCCCTCGTCCAGCACGAACCACACCCCGGCATAGGCAATGGCCACGCCGTCCTCCCGCACCACCACATACCGGGCGCAGGCGTTGTCCGTCACCTCGCGGTAAAAGGAATCCTTGGACCAGGGCGTCTTGAAGCAGGCCACCTCGATAGCGTGCACCGCCTCCACGTCCTCCAGCGTCATCAGTCCCAGCGTAATCTCACTCATCCGATCGTCCCATTCCGTTCTCGCGAATTCCAGTCCAGCGCGTCATTTTTCCGCCAGCGCGGCCTTTCTCTGCCGTTCCGCCTGAGGCGCACGCAGGTAGATGGGCCTCAGCCGTCCGGCCTCCACCCAGCTCTCCGGCCGTGCCGCGGCCAGCAAGCAGGCCGCGTCCGCCCGCAGGTCCCGCAGGCTCGGCGGCGCGATCAGCGCCCGGTCTCCCAGCGCCTTTCTCACGGCTTCGCCGTGCACCGGCACGCCGTCGCCCACGAAGATCAGCCGCCGGTCCTCCGGCAGCCGCGCCAGGAACGCCTCCAGCGGCTGGGCGGCGTCCTCCAGCGCCCGCTCGGGCATGCCTCCGGACATGTCGAAGGCGGCGCAATACACCTGTCCCCGCCGGGCGTCCAGTATCGGGCAGCACAGCCCGTCAAAGCCGTAGGCGTTCATGGCCAGCGCCTCCAGGGCGTGCACCGCCGCGCAGGGCTTTCCCGCGCCGTGGGCCAGCCCCTTCGCCGCGCATACGCCGATGCGCACGCCGGTGAAGGACCCCGGGCCCGCCACCGCCGCGAACACGTCCACGTCGGCACAGCGCAGGCCGACGGCGCTCAGCGCCTCGTCCACCGCGGGCATGATCGTCTCGGAGTGGGTCAGCCCGTGGTTCATCGCCACCAGGTGGACGATCTTCCCCTCCTTCAGCACCGCGCAGCCCGCCACGGGGCCGGAGGTGTCGATGGCCAGCACCGTTGGCCGCATGCTCTCATTCGCCATCGTCAACCCTCCACTCCGCCAGCGCGGCGGGATCAAATCCCGCGATGCCATCGTTTTCAAGCTCAATGCGCCGGTCTTCCTCCCCGGTGCCCCGGCTCAACCGGGCATACAGCGCCGGATGGGGAGACAAGTCCGCCATCTGCGGCCACTCCACCACCGCCACGCCGTCGCCGCCCACGAACTCGTCCAGTCCGGCGGCATAGTATTCATCCTCATCCGACAGCCGGTACAGGTCGAAGTGATAGAGCTTGTGCCCCTTCGCCTCATAGGGCACCATCAGCGTGAAGGTCGGGCTGGGCATCGGACCCGCTATGCCCATGCCCCGGGCGATTCCCCGGGCCAGCACAGACTTGCCCGCGCCCAAATCGCCCTCCAGCAGCACCGTGTCTCCGGCCGCCAGCATCGGCGCCAGCCGCGCGGCGAACCTCATCGTCTCCGCTTCCGAGCGGGTTTCATACGTCATCTTCTTGCCTCGTCACATCGTATTTCAGCGGCAGGAACCTGGGAAACCGTTCGTGCTTACCACATTCTCGATTTTAGCATCCCATGTTCCGCTGTTTTTCACTTTACCGGATGCACACCACGCCCTCGGGCCGGATCGCCAGCACGGTGGTGGCCTTCTCGCCGAACACGCCGTCCATGGCCTTGCGATAGGTCTCCAGCATGTCAAAGGGCACGAACGCCAGGATCGTCCCCGCGAATCCGCCGCCATGGATGCGCCACGCGCCCCTGCCCTCCAGCAGCCTGCGGCTCATCTCCAGCGCCAGGGGCATCTCCTGGTTGTCGCTGGTGGCCACGTGCAGGTTCTGCAGCAGCTTCCAGCTGCTCTCGCCGGAGGCGATCACGACCTTGAAGAAGCCCTCCAGATCGTCCCTGCGCAGGGCGTCCACCGCCTGCTCCACCCGGCGGGTCTCGTCCACATAATGGAAGGCCCGCAGAATCGCCCGGTCGCTGACCCTGTTCTTCAGCGCCGGCAGCGCCTCAAACAGCCGCTCAGGCGTCACGTTCTGCAGCAGCTCCTCGCCCAGCGCCGCCGCCACCTGCTTCATCTCTGCGGGGATGGCCGCGTAGTCCGCCGTCAGGTTGCCGTGCTCGCCGCCCGCGCTCACCACGCACAGGGCATAGCCCTTCGCGCCGAAGTCATAGCGCAGCGCCTCCACGGAGGCCGGGCTCACGGCGAAGTCCATCGTCACCAAGCCGCCCACGGCGCTGGCGGACTGATCCAGCAGGCCGCTGGGCTTGCCGAAGTACACGTTTTCCGCGTACTGGGAGATCCGCGCGTTCTCCTTGGCGTCCACGGTCCAGCCGTTGTACAGCGCATCCAGCGCCGCCACCAGCATCACCTCGAAGGCCGCCGAGGAGGACAGTCCGCTGCCCTTGAACACGGTGCTGGTCACGCTGGCGTCAAAGCCGCCCACCCTGTAGCCCAGCTGCGCGAGCCGCGCGCCCACGCCTCGGATCAGCGCGAAGGTGGTCTCCTTCTCGTCCTCATGCACGCCGTCGTCGGCCAGGTCCACCTCGAAGGGCACGTCGTAGCCCTCGGAGTACAGCACCACCTTGCCGTCGTCCCTGGGGGCGATGGCGGCCACGGTGTCCAGGTTCACAGACGCCGCCAGCACCTTGCCGTTCTGGTGGTCGGTGTGGTTGCCCACCACCTCGGTACGCCCCGGCGCGGAGACAAAGGCCACCGGCTCCCGGCCAAACTGAGCCCGGAAGCTGTTCGCCAGCTTTTCATAGCGCTCAAGCTGGTCCTGGCCCGCGTACAGCGCGTCCATGCGCGCCTTGTTTGCATTCAGCAGCGTCCTGACATCCATAACCTTACCCCCTGTATAATCTGCTCGAGCTCGCGGCGCGCCTTCGCGCCACTGCCTATTTTCCTATTATCTATTGTAACCCATCCCCCTGCATTCTGCAAGTAAAAAATCGGCCCCGTCGCGGGATAGCATCCCGCTTCGGAGCCGATTCCCCCATTCCGCGCCGTCAGGCCTCGGTGGAATCCACTATCGCGTACGTCGGCGGCTTGCAGTAGGGGCAAGCCTTGTAATCCCAATCCAACGCGTACTGCAGCGTCACCTTGGTACCGGCGGAGAATCCGGCATCCTTGCACTTGGCGGACTTGTGATAGTAGTTGTTGGCGCTGCCGATGTCGATGTACACATTGCTGTCGCTGGCCGCCCCGTACTCCTCCTGGGAGACCGGCGCGTCCTCGGCGCCGCCGTTGTCGTATTCATTGCTGCCCGGCGAGAGCACCGTGCACAGCGGGCAGGCCTTCATGCCGTAGGCTCTGGCCTCGGCCAGCGTGCCGGCGGTGGCGCCGGAGCCCGCGTGGGCCTTGCTGTAGTGGTAGTACTTGCCGCCCGGCGTCGCGTACACCTTCCGGCTGGCGGAGCTCAGGCAGACCGGGCAGGCCTTCTTGCCGTAGTTCAGCGCCGTCTCCAGAGCGATCTTGCTCGCGCCGGTCAAGCCGGAGCAATTCTTCTGGGAGTGGTAGTACTTGCTTCCCAGCGTGGCGTACACCTTGATGCCGGAGGTGCCCACGGTGTAGATGTCCTCGGCGTTCTGCGCCGCCTCCCGTGCCTGCTCCAGCTTGCGCACGCAGTTCGGGCACGGGTCAAGCCCGTAGGCCAGCGCCGAGGCCAGCGTGCCCTGCTTCGCGCCGGAGCCCGCGTCGCTCTTGCTGTAGTGGTAGTATTTGCCGCCCTTGGTGGCGTACACCTTGCGGCTGGCCGCGCCGGCGCAGTCCGGGCAGGCCTTCTTGCCGTAGTTCAGCGCCGTCTCCAGCGTCACGCGGGAGGGGCTGCCGGTCATGTTGGGGCAGTTGCTCTTGGTGTGATAGTACTTGCCCGTCACCGAGGCGTACACCCGGATGCCGGACTTGCCGGACCGATAGGTGGTGCTGCCCTGCTGGGCCACCGCGCCCGCGGCCTGCACCGCCGCCTGATACTGCGCCGCGGCGGCCTGGGCCGCCTCCGCCCGGGCCTTGCTGCTCAGGCAGTGGGGGCAGGCGGTCTGGTTCAGCATCAGCGCCTCCGCCAGGGTACGCTTCGTGCCGTTCTTCATGCCCGAGGGCGCGCACACGCTGGCCACGTGGTAGTGTTCGCCGTTCTTGGTGGAATACACCGTGCGCTTCGCCGCGCTAGCGCAGGTCGGGCAGGGTTTCTTGCCGGCGTTGATGGCCGTCTTCAGCGTGACCCGGCTGGCGTCGGTCATGCCGCTGCAAGAGCTCTTCAGGTGATAGTAGGCGCCGCTGCGGGTCGCGTACACATAGGTGTTGCTCGCCGTCGCCCTGGAGGCCGCGGTACTTTGGCGGGTGTTCGTCGTGGTCGTCCCGTTCCCGCCGTTCTGCTGCGCCTGGGCCGCCTGCTGCTGCTGTTGTTGCTGCTGCTGGGCGGAGGCGGTCTGCGCGGCGTTGTTGCCCCAGCACTTCGGGCAGCGCCTGTAGCCCGCCGCCAGCGCGTCCGCCAGGGTGCCGCTCGCCGCGCCGGTCATGCCGGAGCAGGTGGCGTAGGAGTGGTAGTACTTGCCGCCCTTGGTCGCGTACACCGTGGTGTTCGCCGCGGAGGCGCAGGTCGGGCAGGCCTTCTTGCCCGCCAGGATCATGGACTTCAGGGAATACAGCTGGGCGTCCTTCATGCCGCTGCAATTGCTGCGCGTGTGGTAGTAGGTGCCGTTCTTCGTGGCGTACACCTTCACGTCGCCAGACGCGGTGGTCAGCGACACAGTGTTGCCGTCGCCGTCACCGGTGCCGCCTGCGTTGGCGGCATCGCCGCCGCCGGTGCCCTTCATGCACACGTCGCACTTTGTCTTGCCCATGACCATGGCCTCGGCCCGCGTGATCTGCTTTGCCTTGGTCATGCCCTGGCAGGTCTTGTCCGTGTGGTAGGACTTGCCGCCGCTGGTGCAATACACCAGCTCGCCCGCCGCCGCGCAGCAGGTCGGGCAGGCCTTCTTGCCCGCCAGCAGGGCGTCCCTCAACGCGCCCTTCGTGGCGTTCTTCATGCCGCTGCAATTGCTCTTGACGTGGAAATAGGTGCCATCCTTCGTGGCGTACACCTCCACGCCGCTCTGGTCGCGGGTGTTGGAGTCGATGAATACCGTGCCCACGTCGTCGGTCTCATCCAGGCTCTCCTGGGTCTTCAGGATGCACACCGGGCAGGGCGCCTTGCCCTGGCTCTCGGCGGCCTCCTTGGTGTAGACCAGCGGGTTGCGCATGTTGCTGCACCTGGAATCCAGGTGGTAGTATTTGCCGCCCACCGTGGCGTAGTAGGTCGTCGTCGTGCCGCCGCCGATGCAGTCCGGGCAGGGACTCTGGTGACGGCTGTTTTCCGCGATCTCCCGGGTCACCCGGGTGGTGGTGACGCCCTCCCCGATGCTGGGGCAGGTGTCCGTAGCGTGGTAGTACAGGCCGGTAGCCGGGCTGTAGACGAACACCGCGGTCTCGGTGCCCGTGCCGCTGCCAGAGCTGTTCAGGGGCGTCGGGGAGGGCTGAACCTCCGTGCCGGCATCCGCCGCGGCGCCATCGCCGCTGTCAACGCCCACATCCGTGCCGGCATCCGCGCCTTCGTCAGCGCCGCTGTCTTCGGGCGCGACCGTGGCAGTGCCGCCGCCGAGGTCGATGCTCGTCACCTCTTCGGGGGCCTGGGTCGCCTCCGCCGTCACCGGCGGGATGGTGATGTTGGGCTGGGCCTGGGTGTCGCCGGTGCCGCCGAACAGGCCGCGCAGCAGCAGGATCAGCGCCACGATGAACCAGATCGCCGAGGCCGCGGTCACGGCCCAGCGGATGGGCTTCTCGAACCGGTTCCTCCGCCACAGCAGGTAGATGCCCAGCGGCGGCAGCAGGAACAGCAGCAGATAGGTCACCCAGTCGTTCTCCTCCACATAGCGCATCAGGCTGCTCTGCTCGGATTCATACTCGCCGTAGTCCCCGGCATCCTGGTCGGAATAGCGGTCGTTGTAATCGCCGTCGTCGCCATAGCCGTCGCTGCCGTAGTCGTCGTCGGCATA
>JAUMVG010000092.1 GCA_030530315.1 Clostridia bacterium
CGGTTCTGCACCAGCTCGGCGATGGTCATCTGGCCGATGATCTCGCGCATGTTGCCCTCCAGCACGTCCTTGGCCAGGGCCTTGATCTGGTTGGCGTCGTAGTGCAGCAGCTGCTCGGCGGCGGTGGCGATGGACAGGTCGTCAGAGCCGATCTTGATGTTGGCGACGGCGTCCACGAGGACTGAGATGTACTCCTTGGTGGGCACGGGCTGCGCCGTGCGGATGTCCACCTGCATCAGGCACATGTCCAACTGGTCGATGCGCTCGATGGCCGGGATGTAGAATGTCGCGCCGCCGCGAACGATGCGGTAGCCGAACTTCTTGGTCGCCACACTGCCGTCCGGCGTGCGCACCTTGTAGCTGCGGCGCATCAGGCCAGAGATGATCAGGGCCGTGTCCGGTGGCGCGACCTTGTAGCGCGGGACCAGCTTGATCAGGATGATGATCACCGCGATGACGATCAGTATGACCCACCACTTGGTCATGAGGAAGTGAAAGAACAGGGAAGTATCCATGGGATGGCCTCCTCTCGGTCGGTTCTGCGGGCGCTTGCCCGCGGCTTACGGCTAAGTAGCCGCTGATTAATTCCCGCACCGATTCTGTGGTGCCTTTTCCGGCATCTGTCACTTGCGGATTTCTCGATTTACGCCCGGGGCTTCCAGCCCGTTCTCGCTGGAAACAGTCCACAGGACTGTTTCCAGAGCGCTCGAACCCAGTAAACCTTCAAAATCTGTAAGGCAACCTGCCAGAAAATTCACTCGCGGCTTCGGCACTTGAATTATTCATCGTCTACCGAGAGTATAGCAAAAAGCCTGACAGAGTTCAACGAATGGCCGCCGTGTTGTCGAAAAATGATTACCACTTGTCAAAAGGAGCGCACGGAGCGACATCGGGAAATTTTACGCGGCGCTTCCAGTGAAGAAAAAAGGATTTAACGGGTGACAGAACGAAAATTATCGAAGCCGAAGTCGCGGGATTCGGGCGGCGGCATTGAACCGGGGGTTCGGCTCGAGGAAAGGAGAATCTGTCGATGGATGCATGCGGCGTGCTTCGCGTCCTTTGCGGCGCGTTTTACGGGGTGCTGTGCGTGTTCAGCATCGTGACGGGACTGATCTACATGGGCGGCAGGCGGACCCTCAACCCGCTGGAGCTGTCCGATGCCTTTGTGGCGAAGCTCGATACCGAGGAGAAGAAGCGGACCTTCGCGCGGAAGATGGGGCTTGTGACCTTCGTCGTGGGCATCGTCCAGGGCGTGACAGCCTGGGCCCTCATCCAGGCGGACAGGCCGGCCCTCTACGGGGTCGCGCTGGGCTTCACCCTGTTCTCCATCGCCTCCGTGGCGTTCAAGCTGAGGGGAAAGGTCAGCGCCTTCCCCCTCGTCAAGCTCGTCGCCTATCTGGCCGTACTTGTGGTGCTGCTGCTGGGCGGCACGCGGGCGGCGTTCTTCGGGGAGGAGGGCACCTATACGGGACAGGAGGCGGCGATCGCGCAGACCTATGAGCAGATCGACCAGGAGACCGCCCGGGAGATGATGGCCCGGGAGGACGGCCACGTCGTGGTGGACGTGCGCCGGCAGGACGAATACGACGCCGGGCACATTCCCGGCGCGATCCTGGTGCCCAACGAGACCATCGGCGAGGAGATGCCGGAGGCGCTGCCCGACCTGGAGCAGGTCATACTGGTCTACTGCCGCAGCGGCAACCGCAGCAAGCAGGCCGCCGAAAAGCTGGCGGATATCGGGTACAGCAACGTCTATGAGTTCGGCGGGATCATCGACTGGACGGGCGAGATCGAATACTGACATATTGACGCTTGGGAGGGTTGAGCGATGGATTACAGGCAGAAGGTGGCGATGGACTCCTCAGGCTTTGTGGTGCTGGCGGACTATGTGCCGGGCATCGTCCAGGAGATCCGCTACTATTCCACCTACAACTTCGTCGGGGAGCGCGTGGACGGCTACGAGGAGCCCTGCGCCCTGCTGACGAAGGAGGCGGCCCGGGCGCTGAAGGCCGTCAGCAACGAGGTGAGCGTGCAGGGCTACCGGCTGAAGGTGTTCGATGCCTATCGGCCGGCGGGCGCGGTCAGGCACTTCGTGCTGTGGGGCATCGAGGACCTGGACCTGCGCATGAAGCCCTTCTTCTACCCGGACCTGGAGAAGCAGGAGCTGTTCAAGCAGGGCTACATCGCCAGCCAGTCCAGCCACAGCCGGGGCAGCGCCGTAGACTTGACCCTGCTGGACATGCAGACCGGCAGGGAGGTGGACATGGGCAGCCCCTTCGACCTGTTCAGCGAGATCTCCCACCCGGACTCCAGGGCGGTGACGGAGGAGCAGTACGCGAACCGCATGTTCCTGCAGAGCGCCATGGTTCGAAATGGCTTCCAGCCCATCGACTGCGAGTGGTGGCACTTCTCCCTGAGGGACGAGCCCTATCCGGATGTCTACTTTGAGTTTCCGGTCTCCGCGCAGTACCTGAAGCGGCGGGGATGAAGACGAGGAACAACCGAGAACCGGGAGCGGCAAAGCGCCGCTTCCGCCGGGCAGTGGCGGTCGCGCTGGCCGTGGCCGCGCCGCTGTTCAATCCTTGAGTGTGTTTCCAAATTCACCAAGATGCATTTTCGGCGTCTTGAACTGCATTTCTGCGTTGATTTCCCTTGACTTTTACGCACCGCCGCTACTCCGCGACGCGGAAGCGGCGGCAGCGCCGCGCGAATCCTTTGGATTCCAGCGCGGGCTGGTCGCGCCTGCCTTCGGCAGTGGCGCGACTGCTATAGCGCCACTAAGCCTGCAAGGCGACAAACCTTCAGGTTTGTCGGTCGGCCTTTGGCCGACTGCCGACGTCACAATCCCGTGGATTGGGACGCGGCACCGCGAAAATCGCCTTGAAATGCAGCCCAATCCACTCGAAACTGCACATCCCTCATTTTAGAAACACACTCAAAAATCGCAAGAGCGGAGGGCGTTGCAATGGAGCGGGTCTATATTCATGGAAGCCTTGGGAAACTCTATGGCGAGCTGCAAATCCCGGAGGGAGAGGGCCCCTGGCCGCTGGTGATCATGTCCCACGGCTTCGGCGGCACCCATGCCGGACATCAGGACTACGCGAACTACTTTTCCTCCCGGGGCCTGGCTGTCTTCAACTTTGACTTCTGCGGCGGCGGGTTTGGCTCGAAGAGCGATGGCACGATGCTGGAGATGTCCGTGCTGACCGAGGCGGAGGACCTGAACGCCGTCATTGACCACCTGAAGGGCGATGGGCGCTTTGACCGGCTGCTGCTGTGGGGCGCCAGCCAGGGCGGCTTTGTCTCCGCCTGTGTCGCCGCGCAGCGGCCCACTGACGTGGCCGCGTTGATGCTGGAATTCCCGGCCTTTGTGCTTCAGGATGACGTCTGGGCCCGGGCGGACGCGGACGGCGGCTTCCCGGAGGTGGATTCGGTGATGGGTATCCGCATCGGCAGGCGCTACAGCGTGGACGCCGTCTCCTTCGATGCCTACGATGTGATCGGCGGCTATGACGGCGACGTGCTGATCCTCCACGGCGACCGGGACGGCATCGTTCCGCTGCGCTATTCCCAGCGGGCGGCGGAGGTCTACGGTTCGGTGGAGCTGGTCGTCATGCCGGGGCAGGACCACGGCTTTGTCGGCGGGGCGCGCGCTGAGGCGATGCGGCGGGAGGCGGAATTCCTCCTGGCGCACTGATACTAATCCCTGACTAAAACAAGACATTTCAGCGGTTCTTTTCCGCGTTGGCGGTGTTGAAGCCCCTTGACTTTTACGCACCGCCGCTGTTCCGCTCTGCGGAAGCGGCGGCAGCGCCGCGTGAATCCTTCGGATTCCGACGCGGGCTGGTCGCGCCTGCCTCTGGCAGTGGCGCGACTGCTATGCGCCAGTAAGCCTGCGGGGCTCCGCCTTGCCAACGAAAAAAAGCCCTCGCTGATTCAGTTTCATTTTAATCAGATCTTAGTATGATAAAACGGGGCGTGGATCGCCATGATCGTTGGATGTCCGGCGGGCGCGCGGGATGCGGCAGCTGTCTTGCGCTCTGACCGGCGCCTGTGCCGGTCGCTTGACAGGCGCGCCGCCGAAAAGTATAATATAAAGTAGCAAGGAAGCCGCGATTGAAGCGATCGGAAAGGAAACCTCATGAGCAAGCGAAACGCGAACGCGCCCCGCGCGGGCTATACGGCGGCCGTGGAGCGGCCAACCCCGGACCGGGCCATCTCCGGCAGGGGTCTTTTGGGCCTGCTGCTGACGCTGCTGCTGCCGCCGGTGGGCCTGATGATGCTGTGGCACCAAGGCATATTCCGCACCCGGGGCCGCATGCTGCTGACGGGCATCGCCACGCTGGAGATGATGGCGCTGTTCGTGGTGCTGACGCCCCACCAGGAGCTGACCGCCCGCCTGCCCGTGCCCGCCGCGCCGCCGCAGGTGACCGCCGCCCCCGAGGGGGAGACGCTGAACGCGCTGTACAACATCGAGCAGCTGCTCTACGAGCAGCAGTTGGCCGAGGTGCTGGAGGCCGGCGGCAGTGCCAACGACCTGCTGACCGAGGAGGAAAAGCTGGAGGCCCAGAACGCCCAGAACGAGGCGGCCTACGAGACCACCGTCTACAGCGTGTTCAACAACGCCGTCTACTATCACGCCTCGAAGGTGTGCCGCACGCAGACCAACGGCCGGGAGCTGACGGTGCGCGATGCCCTGCGCGAGGGCATGCAGCCCTGTCCCTACTGCAATCCGGCCACCGTCACCCACTGATCGCATTGGGCAGGCAGTAAGACAAAATATCGAATTAAAGTCATAATTATAACCTTGATTTACCTCTTAAACCATCCTATCATATACGATAGGATGGTTCTATTCAGACAGATGGCTGAATGGGGCCGCCAGGCGCCGGAACCGGCGCTACAGGCGGCTTTTTGATTGTCCCCGGCGGCCGTGATTGCGGCGAAACCCGCCGGCAGGAGAGCCGTCCCCGGCGGAAGGGCCGGGCTTACGAGAGAAAAAAGCTATTGCGCACCGCGCGGCGCCGATGCTTCGGCGCGCCGAAGCGCGGGATCAATGTCACAGGAGGAGGCCGAGCCATGTTTTGCTCCAGATGCGGCAAGACGCTGATGCCGGAAGATACGCAATGCCCGCATTGCGGCAGCCCCGTAGGGGAGAGCCGCTTTGAGGGAACGCCCTATACCTCGGCACAGGCGCACATCATGCCCGATACGCCCGCGGGACAGGTGTCCGCGGCCTATACCCGCACCACCTATACCACCATGACCGAGGAGCAGCAGCAAGAGGGCGCGGTGGACAGCCGCACCACCTATCGCCCGGTCTACGACGGGGCCTCCGCGCCGGAGGACATCCGCAAGGACATGCGCGCCGCCATTGAAAACACCGAGGATGACGCGCCTGAGGACGCGGTAGCCGCGCCGGAGGAGCTCTCCGAGGGCGCGCTGAACACGCTGAACGCGGTGGAGGAGGAGCTGACCATGGAAAGCATGGACACCTCCGAGCTGCACAGCCGGCCCATCGAGTCCACCGGTCGCGCCGGCATCTCCAGCGAGGTGGAGAGCTATATCCAAAAGCTGGAGGCGACCCAGAGCCGTCGCGCCGCCCGCCGCCGCCGCGCCTATGACGAGGGCGAGGACGCCTATGCCACGCCCCAGGAGGACGTGGTCTACGACGACACCCAGGTGAACCCCGACATCGACACCGAGCAGAGCGAGGTGTTCAAAGACATCGACGAGGAGGAGTTCGACGAGATCCGCTATGGCCGCACCATCGGCGTGAAGGATATCCTTCGGGTGGCGCTGATCATGGTGCTCGCCGCCGCGCTGATCGTGGGCGGCGTGCTGTGGTTCCGCCACATCCGCGGCAACCAAAACGCCTCCAAGATCGAGGGCGTGACCCAGTCCCTGTACGAGAGCGGCGTCGCGACCATTCGCTCCCATACCGAGGACACCTACATCAATGAACTGGTGAACCTGTACCGCAACAACGGCGTGCTGGGCTTCACGGAGCGCATCAGCAGCGACTCCTCCGCCATTGACGCCCTGCTGCCCGAGGAGCCCGCGGTGAACGACTCGCTGTTCGTCTCCGCCCTGCAGACCATCCAGAGCAACATCGGCAACGCCATACTGATGGACGTGACCGAGGCCGATCAGACCGCCGGCGATTCCGGGCAGGATTCCGCCTCCCGCTGGCAGATCATCAACGATTCCATCGCCCAGGTGGAGAATGCCACCACCGCCCAGGAGCTCACCGCGGTGCTCAACGGCGAGCGCGTGACCGTGGCCTCGTCGCCCACGCCCACGCCCGAGCCGCAGACCACCTACACCACGCTCTCCCGCGGCGACAAGAGCGACGAGGTGCTGGAGATGCAGAACCGGCTGTACATGCTGGGCTTCCTGCTGGACGACCGCGACGGCGCCTTCGGCAGCAAGACCCAGACCGCCGTGAAGCTGTTCCAGCAGGCCGCCGGCCTGGAGCCCACCGGCATCGCCGACAACGAGACCCTGACCATCCTTTACTCCGACGACGCCCCGCGCACCGAGTATGCCCAGATCACGCCCACCCCCGCGGCGGGCGAGGCCACTCCCGCGCCGGATGGCGCCATCTGACACAACTGAAACTTCTGTATTGGGCGGCTGAGCATCAACCGCCCAATTTGCGTGGGAATTGTTGTACAACGCGGAGTTGACCGCCCGCTTTTCCACCGGGACAAGGAGGGATGCGCCCATGCCGACGCCCATCGTCGCGCTGATCTATGACTTTGACAAGACGCTGTCTCCCCGGGACATGGAGGAGTATTCCTTCCTGCCGGGCATTCGCGTGGAGCCGGACGTGTTCTGGGGCAAGTGCGCCGAGTTCGCCCGGGAGCACGACATGGACGGCATACTGACCTACATGTACCTGATGAAGCGGATGGCCAGCGGGGAGATGGAGCTGACCAGGGAGAACCTGATCTCCCTGGGCAAGGACGTGGCGTTCTTCCCCGGCGTGGAGAGCTGGTTCGACCGCATCAACGCCATCGGCCGGGAGTGCGGCGTGTGCGTGGAGCACTACATCATCTCCTCCGGCCTGACGGAGATCATCCGCGGCTCGGCCATCGGCAGGTACTTCAAGGCCGTGTTTGCCGCCTCCTTCTGCTACGACGAGGAGGGTCGGGCGGTGTGGCCGTCCACGGCGGTGAATTACACCAGCAAGACCCAGTACCTGTTCCGCATCAACAAGGGCATACTGGACGTGACCAACGACCGGGACCTGAACGCCTTCACCCCGGAGTACAAGCGGCGGGTGCCGTTTTCCAACATGATCTACGTGGGCGACGGCCTGACCGACGTGCCCTGCATGAAGATGACCAAGCAGAAGGGCGGCTATTCCGTGGCCGTGCACGCGCCCGGCGCGACGGAGGTGGCCGACGACATGCTGCTGCAGGGGCGGGTGGACTTTTCCGTGGAGGCCGACTATTCCGCCGGCAGCGAGATCGAAGAGGTGGTGACGCTGCTGATGCGCCGCATCCGCGCCTCCAGCGAGCTGAGCCTGCGCCACGCCGAGCAGGTGCAGCGGGCTCACGCCCGCCGGGGCAACGTCGTGCCCCTGGACATCCCCATGCGCGGCGGCATGGAGGACGAGGACGAGGTGGAATGATGACGAAAGCCCCAAAGGCACAGAGGTATGAAGAACTGAACCACAACATCGAGGAATGTGAATATGAGGGGCAGGCCGCCGGGGAGGCGTGGGACTGCTGCGTCGGCGATATCACCCTGGAGTGCCTGAACGACTTCACGGAGGCGGACTGGGAAATGCTGCGCCGGGAACTGCCGACGAAGTCCGCCATCTGGAAGCGGCGGCTGATCAGCTGCATGATCGACACCCCGGATCCCGAGGTCAACCTCAGGCGAATCCGGGCGCTGATAGACATGGCCGACACCGACGAGGAGGGGGTGTTCGCCGACGCCGTCAGCGCCCTGTGCGATTTCGATATCGCCGGGGTCGAGGGCATTCAGGCGCTGATCGACCGGGCGCGGACCATGACGCCCTGCGCCGAAAAATACCATCAGGTGCGCATCAATATCTTCATGGACAAGGCGACGCGCTCAGGCTTTCATGTGTGAAGCCTGAGCGCGTCAGACCGCTGACAAAGCCCACAATCGCAAGAATCCCACCTGATGGAAGAAAAGCAGGTGGGATTCTTGCTTGCTGCGTTGGCAGCGCCTGCAAAATGCGGTCATTTACGACCGGGTAAACTCCCTTTTTTGCAGGCTTGCCGCCTTGCCTTGCAGGCTTTTCATCAATCTGTCAGTCTGTTGACTTTGTCAACATCCTGAACGCGCTCAGGCTTACATATTTGAAGCCTGAGCGCGTTGTTGTCATTGGGGTTATCCTGCGGCTTCCGCCCAGCTCAGCTTGCGAACAGGGCATTGACGGTGACGCTGTCCACGACGCTTTCGGGGTCCGTGGGGTCGATGACCTCCAGGCCCAGGCCGTACTGGTCGTTCATGCGCTGCTGGAACTCGGCCACGGCCGCCAGCGTCTGCTGGTCCAGCACGCCGGGCTCAAGCCCGTCGGTGGAGAGCAGGCCCAGGCTGTACAGGCGCATCTGCAGCTGCTGGATCGTCTCGGAATCGGTGAAGGCGTCGATGGGGCCGGAGATGGTCGGGGTTTCCACCACCTCGGGGACCTCGGGCTCAGGCTCGGGCGCCTGGGTGGGCACCTCGGTGGGCTGGGCCGTGGGGGCAGGGATGCCGAATTGGGCGCTGCCCCACTGGATGTCCTCGCTGCCGCCGTTGGTGGGGCGCGCGCCGACGTAGATCGTGTACACGCCCGCGGGCAGGTTCTGGGTGCTCACGGTGCGGCTGGTGTCGGTGGTGGTGCCCAGCTCCTGGCGCTCGCCGGCCTGGTTTTCCACGTAAACGGTGTAATCCGCCACGCTGCCGTCCGCGCTCCAGCTGATGATGATGGAGCTGTCGGTCATGTAGGCGATGCCGTCCTGCTGGTAGGCCGTGCCGCCGATGTTCACCACGGGCCGGCCGATGTTGGCCACCTGGGGCTCGGGGGTGGGGACCTCCGTGGGCTCCGGCGTGGGCGCCTCGGTGGGCTCCGGCGTGACCGGGACGGCCCGCATGAACTGGGCGCTGCTGAACTGAAGGTCCGCCTCGCCGCCGTTCACCGGCAGCGCGCCGACGGTCAGGGTGTAGACCATGCCGGGCTCCATGCCGCCGCTGCGCAGGTTCACGAGGGTCTGGGTGGTATACTGGGGTTCGGTGATGTCGCTGCCGCTCTCGTCGGTGATGCGCACATAATAGCGCTCCACGTCGCCCTCGGCGGCCCAGCTGATCTGGAACTCGTCGTCCTCGATGACGATGGTGCTGCTGCCGGCGGTGACGCCCGCCACGGTGATCTGTGGCGCGGAGACCGTGCCGACCTCGGGTTCAGGCTCGGGGGTGGGCGCCTCCGTGGGCTCGGGCGTCTGCTGCACGGGCAGCGTGAAGCGCACCGTGCGCCACACGATGTCGTCCTGGCCGCCGCGCGCGGGCAGCACGCCCACGCGCAGGGTGTAGACCTCGCCGGGGACCATCTGGCTCGTATTGACGTTGAAGCTGGTGCTGTCGGTGGCCTCCCGGGAAACGATGACGTTCCCGGAGCCGTCCTCCACATAGATGTAGTAGCTGTCGATGTCGCCGTCGGCCCGCCACTGCACGGTGAAGCTGCCCTCGGGGACGTTCACGGTGTCGGAGCCGACCAGGCTGTCGCCGAAGGCGATCTCCACGTCGCCCACCGCGCCGACGCCCTGTTCCTCGGGTTCGGTCTCAGGCTCGGGCTCGGGTTCGGGGGTGGTGTCCTCCTGGACGGACTGCTCGATGCGCAGCTCGTGGTCGTAGGCGTATTCCAGCGCCTGGCGGGTCAGGTCGTCCACCTGGCCGGTGACGGCCAGGACCTCGGAGCCCTGCACGCTGTTCACCCACTCCTGGAACCGGCGGACCGCCTGGGTGGTGGCGTTGCCGTAGACGCCGTCCACGTCGGAGGCGTCCATCACGCCCACGGCATTGAGCATCTCCTGCACGAAGCGGATGGATTCGGGGTCGGAATCCGGGCCGATGCTGACTTCACCGGCATTCTCCGGCGATTCCCCGGGATCTTCGGTGGGCTCGGGCGTCGGGGCTTCGGTGG
>JAUMVG010000020.1 GCA_030530315.1 Clostridia bacterium
GTGCTAAGTCAAGGGGAATCAACGCTGAAATGCAGTTCAAGACGCCGAAAATGCAGTTCGGCGAATTTAGAAACACACTCTAATGCACAGCTGTTGCAATTGCAGGGGCGCCGATGCGCTTCCCGCCTGCGTACACAATTCGTCTGTACTCAGGCGGGTGCCGCATCAGCGCCCCTGCAGGTGTTTATATGGCGTCTTGCCTCCTGGGATGACCCTACTCCAGCACGACCTCGCCGCCCAGGATCGAGCGCTGGGTCGCCTCGTCGGCTTCGCCGGTGGCCTCCAGGCCGTGGTCCCGCTGCCAGGCGGCAACGGCCTTGACGGTCTGCGGGCCGTAGTAGCCGGTGGAGAGGCCCGTCATCTGCAAATAGCCCTGGGACCGCAGCACCTCCTGCATCATCAGCGCGACCCAGGTGTACTCCTCACGCTTGATGGTGCGGTAATCGTAGGCAAAGGGGCGCGGCGCGGGCATCGCGGAGTCGGTCAACGGCGCGGTGGCGTTCTCCGACAGGCCAAACAGCTCGTTCATCGTCACCAGCATGTAGCCCTTGGAGACCGCGTAGGGAATGAACTCCTTCAGCTTCTTCGTGTCCGGGTCCGTGGTGTGGAACAGGTAGATCTGCCCGGGGCCGAGGCCGCTCTTGATGTGGGCCATGTCCGAATCCGAGCCGGAGATGCTCCACTTGGCGATGGCCAGGTAGTTCATCTGGGACAGGTAGTTGTGGATCCGCTGGTCGGTGTCGCCGTCGCCGCCCATCAGCCGCAGGAAGTGCTCCTGGTAGTTCACGCCCAGGGCCCGGCTGACCGCGGCATTCTGCTTCCAGATCTCCGCCGCCATCTCGGCCTGGGGCAGTCGGAAGATGCGGGCGTGGCTCCAGGTGTGGTTTTCGATCTCAAAGTTCAAATCGAACACCGCGCGCTTCAGGATGTCCGACATGCCTGACCGGACCACGTTCTCCCCCACCGGGAACAGCGTCAGCCTCGCCCCGTTGTCATTCGCCAGCTTGATGATGGTCTTCAGGTTGTCCATCTGATAGCAGTCGTCCACCGTCACGGCGATCTTCTTCGCCTCGGTGTCCGCCTTGAGGATCACCGGCAGGTAGCTGAAGGGCTCGGGCGCCTGCGTGGGCTCCGGGGTGGGTGTGGGCGTGGGCGAAGGAGTCGGCGTCGGCGCCGCCGTGGGCACTGCCGTCGGCGCCGCCGTGGGCGCTTCCGCCTGCTCCGAGGCCTGCGGCTGCTGAGACTGGGGTTCCAACGTCATGGCCGGGAGCGGCGCGCCGTCCTGGCCCGCCGGGCCGTTGACCGCGTAGGCGGCCTCGTACTCCCGCACGGCGTCGACGTTCTGCCGCACCGCGGAAGCCAGCCTCCACAGGCCGAACGCCGCCAGCGCGCACAGCAGGACCAGCACTGCCGCCGGCGTCCCCCTTCCCTGCCTGCGCCCGCGCTTCCCGGCGGCGTGGGCGGCGCGAGTGGTGTGCGCAGCATGGGCGGTGTGGTTTGCGCCATGCGCGGCGTGCGTGGAATGCTTCACGGTGTGTGCGCCCTGCGCCGCGCGCGTGGTGTGGTTCGCGGTGTGCGCACCCTGCGCTGTATGCGTAGTGTGCTTTGCGGTATGCGCGCCCTGCGCGGCGTGAGAGGTCTTTGCCCTGCCCGTCGCCGCCCGGGTCTCGGAAGTCCGCGTTGCCAAAGTCGTCCTGCGTGCCTTGTCCCTGTCGTTCTCGTGTGCCATCGTTGTGCTCTCTTCTCAGCGCTCACCGCGCCGTCGATGTAATATCAGTGGGTCCCTGCTGCCGGGACCGCCCGCCTCAGTGGCTGAAGTCCTTGGCGATCACCATCTCGATCCTGTCGCCCTTGACGCCGACGATCACGTCGTCGGCCAGGCTCGCCACGATGGACTTCTCCAGCTCGTCCCAGGCCGCCTCGGCCTCCAGGCTCTTCGCGCGGGCCCTGTCCAGTTCCTCGCGATAGGTCTCCAGGGTCCAGATCGGCACCAGGCCATCCGTGCTGAATCCCGCGCCGGTGTCGGTGTGGACGATGCCGTACCGGGAGGTCTCCCGGCCGTAGGCGTCGATCACCTGGCCGAAGCCGTGCAGCGCGCCGGAGATGACCTCGCCCAGCATGCGCATGAAGCCCTTTGCGGCGGCGTTTTTGCCGGTGCTGGAGACGGAGAGCAGCTCGCTCTTCTTGTCCGCGTCCATGTCCGAGGTGGCCTGCAGGTGCAGCTCGAAGTGCTGACCCTCGGCGACGAACCACAGCTGTCCGTAGAAGTCCTCCAACAGCGTCCGCACCATGCCCAGGGTCTCCTCCGCCAGCAGGGTGAGCCGCAGGGTGTTCCTGCCGCTCAGCGCCATCTCCCGTCCGAACGCCTCCGCGGCGCGCTTCGCCGCGTCCAGGCGCGCCTCGTCGCTGTTGATCATCAGTTTTTCAGATACCATAAAGCCACCTCCGTGCGCGGCCCTCGATCGCCTTAAGCCGCTTGCTCTCTGCGTCCATTATACAACGGGCGTAATAAACCCGTGTTACCCCATCGGTCACAATTCGGACAATATCCTGAAAAAAACGCGGTTCCCTCTGTGTTTAATCGACATTTAACAATCCATCTCTCCCACTCAGCCCAGCGCGATGGACAACAGGCCGAAGAAGCCGGTCATGGCCACCAGCAGCACGGCCTCCTGCCCGATCCGGTTGCGCAGCAGCCCCGCGCACTCCCGCATGAAGGCGTTGGGCCAGAACCACCACTTCGTATCGCTGCCCATGCCCTCCGCGGGCAGTCCTGCCAGCGCGGCCCACACGCCGCTGCGGAACACGTGGTAGTTCGTGGTGGCATAGGCCACCTTCGCGCCGGGCCTTTCGCCGTCGATCAGCCGCTTCGAGAACGCCATGTTCTGATAGGTGTTCCGGGACCGGTCCTCCACCCGGATCGACACCTCCGGCACGCCCTGTTCCACCAGGTAGCGGCGCATGGCCTCGGCCTCCGCCATGGACTCGTCCGGCCCCTGGCCGCCGGAGGGCACCAGCACGGCCTCCCGGCCCGTGGCGCGACGCTGCTCCCGCCAGAAGTCGATGGCCCGGTCCACCCGCCCCTGCAGCAGCGGCGGCAGGCTGCCGTCCCTGCGGAACCGGCACCCGAGGATCAGTATGTAGTCCACGTCCTGGGCGGGCACGTGCTTCGCCGCCTTCAGGCCGCAGACGATGGCGCCGATCAGCATGCATTCGAAGTAGGCGAAGCCCGCGGCATAGACGTTTTGCAGCGTGCTGCGCACCCGCCACTGCACCTCTGAGCCGGAGAAGTCTCGGGTGTACAAATAGAGGCCCAGCGCCTCCCCCGCCACCAGCAGCACGCTGACGGCGATGCCCAGCACGTTCTGCACCCGGAACCGCTCGTGCCGCAGCAGCGCCACGTTGCTCACCGCCATGGCCACGGCAAAGACCAGCAGCAGCGGCAGCGTCACCAGCATGAACTGAAAGCTCGCCGACGCCAGCGCGGAGTAGGCCGATAACATGACAAAGCCCGACATGTCGGCGAAGTGGCGCACGGTGACCACCAGCATCGTCAGCCCCGTGACCAGCGAGAACAGCGAAAAGCCCACGGCATAGATCGTCGAATAGGCATAGAAGGCCGGGCCCCTGGACTGGCGGTAGACCCGGAACATGATCGCCGCCACCGTCAGGAAGAACACAGTCAGGGACACCAGCACGATGGAATCGCCGGTGAAGCCGCCGGTCCTGCTGTCGTACACGGTGTTGAACCGGCCGACGTGGAATTCGCTGAGCACCGAGTCCTCCGTCCCGTCGAAGCCGATGTCCACGAAGACCTCGCCGGGGCCCTGGGGGCGGATCGGCACGCGCATATATCTGCCCACGCGCGTCGCCTCGCCGGGATCGACGACGCCGGGCGTCTCCGCCTCGACGCGCACGCGCGCCTCCCCCTGCGCCGCGCTCTGGGGCACGGGATAGTATGCCATATAGGCATCCCTCGTCGTCAGCCTGTAGCCGACGCAGATGAGCAGCAAAATCCCCGCCAGCGCGGCGATCTGCAACGCAGCCTTCTTCATAGCTTCTCCTCTGTAAGCGCGGCATCCGGCCCAGACCTTCGCCGCTGGATGGGATAAACGATCTTTTCAGACAGCGGAAAACGGAGCCTCCCCGCGCCTGTGGGCGCGGCGGGCTCCGTTTGCGGTCGACGACGGCTCATCCGAGCGCCGCCGTTCCTTCATCAATACTGGTTGTAGGACTTCGGCGCGCCGCCGCTGGAGGACTTCTTGCCGCTGCCGCCACCGGCTGAGAAGCCGATGTTCAGCAGGGTGCCGATGCCGCTGAGCACCGTGCCGCCGACGAACAGCAGGAAGCCCAGGCCCACGTGCATGAAGGGCGCGAGGGCCGTGGCCGCGGTCTGGAAGTCGCCGGCGTTGATGCCGGTGTTCACAAAGTTGGAGATCAGCGAATTGGCAGTGACAATGTAGCCGATGGCCTCACCGTTCAGTGGGTTGCGATAGGTCACCAGGTACCACACGATCACCACCAGGCCCAGGACGGTCACGACCAGCTGGATCGGCCTGCTGTCGATCAGGCCGCTGACCAGCATCAGCACGCCCACTATGGGCACGCCGTAGAGCACGTTGTTCAGGTAGCGCGCGCAGGTCGCCCAGCCGATGGGGAACCCCACCAGGCCGAGGATGCGGATGCTCAGGTAGCTGAAGATCATCGAGACCAGGCAGAGCACGCCGCCCACCAGAACCACAGGATTCAACTTCGTCTTCATGATATTACCCTCTCTCTCTTGACCGCGCGTCACGCGCACGGGTATGCCATGATCATCCCCCGCCCGTCGATGGCGCCGGGCAGGCGGTGTATCAGCGCTTGTAGACCAGCTCGATCCCGGTCTCCTTGATGGTGTAGCTGGCCGGGCTGCCCTCTTCGACGACCTGCTTCTCGGGACCGCGCAGCGCGTGGGCCTTGTTGACCACCAGCACGCCGTCCTTCGCGGGCTTGAACACGAGCTTCTCCGCCAGCTCGCCGGAGGTCAGGACGCTCATGGGCGGCAGGCCGCTCTGGCCGATCAGCGTGCCGAAGGCCACGGCCTTCTTGCCCCACTCCGCCAGGTCGATGGGCTTGCTGTTGTAGGTGCCGTCCTTCGTGGTCACGTTCACCCGCAGCATGCCGCTGAACCTCGGCGCGGCGCTCTTGCGGATCAGCAGCACCAATGCCAGAATCAGCGCCACGATACCCGCGCCGATGCCGGCGAGCCCGCCCGTGCCCACCTTGTCCGTGAGCCGCTCCAGAGCGGTGGGCTCCGGCGTGGGCGTCGGGGTGGGCGTGGGCGTGGCCGTCGGCTCCGGAGACGGCGTGACCGGCGCCACGACCTCGAAGTTCACGGTGGCGGAGGGCTCCGCCTGCGCGTCAAGTTCCTCGGTATCCGCGATCACCCAGGCGTTCAGCGCATAGCTGCCCACCGCGGATTGCACATTGTAGTGCCAGCCGTCGATATTGCCCTCGGCGGGCACAGGCTCGCCGCCGTTCTCGGACACGTACACGGCGATGTGGTCCAGCCAGCTGTCGTCCACGCCCGCGGCGGTGAGCTCGCGCACCGTGGTGTTGCTCAGGCTGAACTCCACGTCGATGGGGTCGCCCTCGGTATACTGTGCCTCCGCGCCGGAGGCCTCCAGCTCGGCGCCGGCAATGATGGCCGGCACGCTGGTCAGCGTCACCTTCAGCGTTCCCTCGGCGGTCAGCCCCGCCTTGTTCGTCGCGGTCAGCGTCACTTCCACGGCGTGCTCGACGCCCTCGAAGCCGCCCTCCAGCGTCAGGCCCTTCTCGCTGGTATTGGCCAGGCCGTCGTCCGACAGCGCGACCTCCACCTTTTCGATGCCCTCGCCGTTGGGATCCTCGAACAGCGCGAACCGGTCCCCGAGGACCTCATAGGTCCTCGGGCCGTCCACGGTGTCCTTCGCCGCGTAATCGGTCTGCTCCGCCGTGAACGCCGGCGCGCCCAGCACGCGGAAGCTCTGGCTCTCGGTCAGGTTGACGTCGTAGTCCGTCTTGGAGGCCGTCGCGGTCACCGTGCAGTCAGCCGCCTCGGCGAGCTTCGCGGCGGGAATCACGCTGCCCTCCAGCGCCTCGTCGTTCAGCGCGAACGCCACCGACACCCGGTCGGTCTCCACTCCCCCGGCCAGCACCCGGGCGGTGAGCGGAACGTCCTCGCCGGCATCCGCCACCACGTCCTCGATGGGGTCCAGCTCCAGGCGCACCTCAAGCCTGCCGTTGGACAGCGCCTCGACGCTGTCGGCCGCCTCCGGCACGCTGTTGCTCAGCAGGTAACCGCCGAAGGCCGCCTTGAAGGGCTCCGCGACGGGTACCTCGGTCCCGGCTTCTTCGACTTCGGGTTCTTCGGCTTCGGAGGCCTCCGCGCCGTTATCACCCTCGTTATCCGCGAGGGGCGCCGCCTCGTCGACGGCTTCATCCCCGGCAGGCTCCTGCCCGGAAACCTCCGCAGCAGCGTCGTCGGTCACAGCCGCGGCGCTGGCCGCCTCGGTCTCCTCCGTCCTGCCTTCATCCGGCCGCAGGGCGGGCTCTCCCGGCATATCGCCGTCAACCGCCGACCGCTCGATATCCTCGCCTTCCGCCGCCCGGGTCACCGCCTCGGGGTCGGGGTACAGGAACAGCGGGCGCTCCAGCAGCGCCGCCGCGTCCAGCATGTCGTCCCGGCGCGTCAGCTGGCGACTGTCATAGGAAGCCTCCCCCAGCTTCTCCAGCACCAGGTTCGCCAGGTTCATGGCCTTGGCCGTGGGCGTGTCGCCGGCCAGGGTGTGATAATCCTCTTCGGCATAGAGACCATTGGTCAGCTGGCCGACGATCTTTTGGTCCTTTTTGACGGCGTTCTCACTGTCGTCAAGGCCGACGAACAGCATCTCAAGCGCCTCGCTGCGGGTCTTGTCCCGGTTTTCCATGCGGGCAAAGGTGCTGTCCTGGTCGCCGTTCACGCCGTCCAGCAGCAGCACCACCAGCCGGGGTTCCCCCTCCTGGCCAGCGATCTGGTCCACCCGTTCCCGCAGGTAGGTGGTTTCCTTGTTGCCCGTGCCCACGGGCATGCCCTCCAGCGCCGACACCGCCTGCTCCAGGCTGTCCGCCGCCGCGGGATCCGCCGTGGCGGGCGCGTCCGGCTCCTGGGGCACCGTCCCGACGAAGGACAGCTTCACGTCCGTGTCCGCAAGGGCGTTTGCGATCAGCGCCACGGAAAGCGTCAGCCCGGGGCGGTTGGCCTCGGTGAGCACCTTGTTGGGCTTTTCGTTGGGTATCAGCAGCACCACTTCCCGGAAGGAAGCGGCCTGCGCCGCAGCATCGCTCTGAACCGCGTCCACCGCGGGCTCCGCCACCGCGCCCGCGCACAGCGCGAGCGCCACCAGCAGGGCCAGCAACAACCGATTGAATGCCTTCAAAGCGTCGTCCTCCTTTAAACTTTCATCGCGCAAGCATCTGTCAACGCCTCAGGAAGCCAAACAGGCCGCCCTTGTGTCCCCCCGTATACAGGGTGGATTTTTGGAGGATCGCCTTGAGCGCCGCGTTCTTTTGTCTCTTTTGCAGGTCGCTGAATCCGCTGTCCTTGGCGCAGAAATCCGCCAGAGACATCTGGGAAACCGCTTCGTCGTCGCCGTAGCCGGCGAGGGCGTCGTAGGTGAACACCACGATGGTGGAGATGTCCGTGTCGTGGCCGTCCTTCCAGATGGAGCCGTCGTCTCCCAGCTTCATGGCCAGGAGCAGATAGCGGTTCCACACGTCGTTGTAATCCCTGGCCTTCGCCGCGCACAGCAGCAGCAGCACGTCGATTTCCGAGCGGATCTCGCTGTGCGCCAGGCTGATCTGGTAGACCCGGCCGCAGAATTCCCTCAGGTTGCCCATGTCCCGGCGATCCCGGTGCAGGCTGCGGAGCACCTCCTCCGCCTTGCGGCGGTCCAGCGTCCCGCGCCCCAGCACCGCCGTGGCGTACTCGCCGCACCACGCGGCCGTGCTGACGGACAGGGGCTTGGAATCGTCGGCCTTCACCCGCTCCAGCAGCGCCTTCAGCTGGGCAAAGCCCTCGCAGGCCGCCCTGGACTGGCCGTCGTAGGCCTGGCAGCACTCATGGAACGCCTCCAGGCTCTTGTCCTGGATCAGCCTGTCCACGTGGGGTTCCAGTATCTCCGCGTACAGCCCGAACCGCTCGTCGCCCAGCAGCGCGGCGACCCGCGTCAGGCCGCATGCGACGGGCAGCTTTTCACCCGAGATGCGCAAATCGTCTATGCGCCTGTCGAAATCCCGGGCCACCAGCTCGGTCAGGCGGCGCTGGCCGTCGGCGGTGGACGCCGCGCGGGCCAGGCTCTCGCGATCGATCCAGGCCATCGCGCTTCCGCGCTCGGTCATCTCATTCAGCGTGGCGGCGTCCTGGATCAGCCCCAGGAAGCCGTCCAGCTCCAGGGCGTCCCGCATTGCCGCCACCCGGCTGTACTGGGCATCGATGTGAACCGGGCCCTTGCCCATGCGAGCGCGCAGCTCGTCGCGCATCTTGACGGAGAGGGCCTCGATGCCGTTCAGCAGCGGCATGGCCACCGCGTCGAAGTCCTCGCGGCCCTTCCAGAGGCCCGCCATCCATTCGTAGGTCTTCTCGGTCGCGCCGGAGAAGTCGTTCCTTCCGAGATAGGTCTTCAGCCCCTCGAGCAGGCTGTCCTTCAGCACGCCATCGACCTTGATTCCGATCCCCTTCACACATTCCGCCAGCGCGTTCAGCGTCTCCGGCGGCTGCTTTTCAGCAAAGGAGGTCCATTTCGCCAGCGCCTCAAGCAGCGCCTGCCGTGCCGGCTCGCCGGTGTTTTTGGCGTAGCTGCCCAGCGCGTCGACGCGCACCGGGCCCTTCGCCTTCTTCAGCGCCTCGGCGATCAGCGCGAGGCCCTTGTCGCCGGGCAGTCCCACCGCGTCGAAGGTCCTCGCCGCCTTGGGCAGCGCCTCGCCGTCGATGTCGTTCTCCTTGATGTATTTCTGAACTGTGCGCTCCAACAGCGCCTTCGTCTCATCGTCCGGATCGGGGCAATAGCGTTTGAAGCTGTTCAGATCCCCGTCGGCGAAGGCCGATTCAGCCAACTCCCCGGCCGCCTTTTCGTCGAGCTCCGGCAGCCGCTTCTCCAACTGCTTGTAGAGCGTCCTCAGATCGTCCAGCCGACAATGATCATCATTCAGGCTCTCGCGGATCACGCGGCCCAGCCCGGCCTGGTCGGCCTTCAGGATCCCCTGCATGGCCGGATTCCCTGCCATCTCCCGCAGGGACGCGCGGGTCTCCGGCCTGATGGCCTGGGCGGACTTCGCCAGCGCGCTGAAGATATCCGTCACCGCGGGGGCGTTGTCGCCGTTGATCTCGTCCAGCCGCTCCTTCAGGCAGCGGACAAACCGGTCGAACGCCTCGCCGTCCTTGCACTTGGAGGCGTCCTCCAACAGGGCGATGTAGGCGTTTTTATAGTCCGTGCCGCCCAGTAGGCGGTGCAGCCGTTCGCCATATTCCTCATCCGAATAGACTTGGGCAACGGCCTTCTCCCGGTCGAGCAGGCGGCCCTCCAGGTCGTCCGCGCCCTGGACCTTCATAAGCTCGTTCAGCAGCTCATAGCCGACCATGCCCGTGGACGTTCCGCACAGCGCTCCCGCCACATCGTCGGCCAATTTATCGCTCCCCTGACGCCGGAGATAGGCATAGTGCTCAACCCAGCGTTTCGCGCCGGCCGCGTTGACAAGGCCGGAGTTCTTCAGGGAATTATCGTATTCCGTTGTGACCAGCCTGACCCGCATTTCGTCGTCCGCGCCGCTGTCCGTGGCCACGTCATAGGCGTAGACCGCCTCGCCTTCAGAGCGCAGGCGATACTGCCTGCAGAGCATTCCCTCGATGGTCTCGAGAACCTCCGCCGACGCGGCGGCATCGTTTGCCCGCAACGCCCTGTAGTAGCCGATCCAGTCGCGGAACTTGTCCACCGTCAGGACGGTATCCCCCGACCCGCTCGCCCGGGACAAATCCCTCAGCAGCCGCCAATACTGCGCCTGCTGCGCAATGCGTTTGGCATCCGCGTCATCCAGCAGCTTGATCCGGGTCAGCATGGCGTAGATCCCATCGGCGAAGGGCTTCCCCGCTCCTTCGGCGTTCTGCTGGCGTCCGATCCACCAGCTGTAATCCTCGGCGGAGACGGACTGGCGGGTGTTCACGTCCTCCAGCATGCCGCGCACCAGGGCGGCTTCCAGTTCGCCGAGCAGGCGGGCGGTTCCCGCCGGCACGCCAAGCTGGCGGGCGGAGGCGGTCTCCACGTACTGCTTCAGGTTCTCCTTCGGCGCGCGACCAACGATCATGGCGATGATGCCGCCGGCGCACTCCTCGCTGATCGACTCATTCTCCAGGCGGCGCACCCAGACGTCGAAGTGATCGGCGTCCAACTGCTGGGGGCTTGCGGCCAGCTGCTGCGCCTCGGAGGCGACCAGCCGGTTCCACAGCTCCGGCAGTTCCTGCTGCGCCAGCAGATCCGCTGCCGCGATCCCGGTGCCCTCGAAGGCGAACTGACCGCACAGCAGCTCCCGCGCGGGTTGCGCCGCCTCCTCCAGGCGATCGCCGTAGTTCCGCCTCGTATCGGTGTAGAACGCCAGCACCTGCCGGTATTCCTGCTCGCTGAGCCGGCCGGGCTTGCGGGCGTACAGGTCCTGTATGATCCCCCGGACGATGCGGATCGCCACGCCGTCCAGCCCGTGAACCTCGGCAATGCTCAGCGGCGACGGCGCCTCGGGGTCGTCGAAGCGAAGCTGCCTGGACAGCTCCCGCTCCAGGCGGAGACACAGCGCGTCCTCGCCGCCCCGGCTGAGGATGTCGTAGCGCTTGCACCAGTTTTCAAAATCCGCCGGCGAAAGTCCGCCGGTGCGCTCCAGCATCTGCAGCTCGCCCTCCACCAGCCTCAGGGACAGGGGATCCAGCTCCAGCTCGGCGCGCCCGTTCTTTTCATTCCAGAAATCGATGGCCGAGCCCTCGTAGTCCGGCACGCGGATCTGGCGGCCCAGCTGCCCCATCAGGCGGTCGGCCACGGCTTCGGCCCGCTCGCTGCCGGTGTTCTCCCGCAGCGCCCTGTAGGCCGTCGCGAGGATGTCGTACTCCGCCAGGCGCAGCTCCGGCATCCGCTCAACCATTCCGGCCAGCTCGTCAAAGGCGTCGACCAGCGCCAGGCACGCCTCGGCGCGGCTGACGCGGTGCATCTCCAGCAGCACGCACACGTTGTCCAGGGACTTGGCGGCGTACTGGATCGCCTTGTAGCGCTCGGCAACGCCGGCCTGGGCGAAGAAATCGATGTACAGCTCGGACATCGTGCACCAGCGAAGCAGCTCGAAGTCCGCCAGCACGTCCACGGCGCCAAAGCGGCGCCGGATCGCCTCGTAGAAGCGGGGATAGCGGCCCTCGCACAGATAGCCGATCAGCCGGTTCTCCCACGCGGCGTTGGGATTGGACGCGCCGAGGTTCGTCTGGGGCGTCCTGCGCTTGTCCTCCTGCCAGCCGCGGAAGTCGAACATGTTCGCCGCGTCCCGGCTTGTGAAGCGCCCGCCGTCCAGATAGATGCGGCAGGCGGCGTCCGGCCAGTTTTCATCCCGGTTGTTCGGGGAGCAGCCGATGGCGACGCTCAGCATGGACATCACCTGCGGCGGCAAGGCCGGGGCCAGCTCCTCCCGGAAGAAGCGAACGCACTCCGAAAGGGCCTTGGTCTGGTCGGGCAGGTCGGCGGCATTGACCGCCAGGACCTCCACGTGGGGCGCAGTCCTGGGCGCGGTGGCGTTCCAGGCCACGCGCTTTTCCATCATCCAGCGCATGCGCATCCAGCAGACCTGCCACACGCGCATCACCAGCTCCGCCAGCTCCTGACTGAGGGGCTTGAGTTCGGCGGGCTCGTCCGGCAGGTACAGGGACATCTCCCCGCCCCGCAGCGTCTCGCCGTTTTCGGCGATGTTCACATACTGGTCCGCGCGAATGAAATAGGACTCGTTGTCCAGCACCTGGCCGATGGCGCGGCGCAACCGATCGCGATGCGCCTCGTCCCCCTCCACCAGGGTGCCGTCCAGCGCCATGGCGTGGGTGTAGTTGATGTCGCGCTTGTGGAAGATATAGTGGCTGTTTTCCACCGTCCAACGGTCAAAGGCATAGCTTTCAATTTCATAGACCGGCAGATAGACGACGCCGTTCGGCCCGGCGACTCCATACACGTTGTCGCGCCGCTTGAAGTTCGGGCTGACCAGGAACAGGTCCTGGAAATACTGGGGCTCGGAGCGGCGCTCGAAGCCATAGTTTTCCCGCAGCGAGGAGCCCCGCAGCAGCGATGAATACGGAATGTTGATTTGCACAGCACTTCACCCTTTACCTACGATATGAAGCCTCCGAAAACTCAGCGGTTCCCGCCAAACAGGCGTCTGAACCAGCCGCCGCCGGCCTTCCCGCCGCCGTTCCTGTCCTCGTCGTCATCATCGTCGTGCTCAACGGGGTTATCGGTCCTCTGGGCGGCGCCGGACTTGATCGGGTTGCGGGTGCCGGGGCCCCAGTTGTTGTTCTCGGACTCGACGACGTTCCACCGGGCCAGCAGGTACAGCAGCGGCTCCAAAATGCGGTGCCGGGGCAGGTGCGCCTGGTTGGACATCACGAACTGGGTGTCGTCCGGGTCGTCCGCGGAGACGCGGCGCAGCGTGGACACGGCAAAGGCGCGGATGTTCTCCGGCTTCAGAGCGTCGCCCGCCACCTTGCTGCAGATCTTCGCCTTCACGTCCTGCCAGTCATAGGCGGGGATCGCGTCGATCACGCGCATGACCTCATTGTCCACCGCGTTGATGATCTGGGGCTTCACCTTTCCGAAGTGGCCCTGATGGCTGCCCGGATCGGAGCTGGACTTCCAGTCGTCGTATTCCTTGGAATGGCACATCTTCAGCTGGCGCAGGTAGGCGCCCTTGAAGTAGTCGCCGCACTCGCCGGAGAACATCAGGTCCGCCTTGGTGAGCACCAGCGCCATGTACTTCATCTGCTTGCCGATCTGGAATTCCTCCATGCGGGTCAGCGGCGCGGTGATGTCGGTGTCCGGGACCACGTACTGGATCTCCACTTCGTTGCCGTTCTTGTCCACCACGCTGCGCTCGTTCAGGTCGGCGTACAGCTGGACCGGGTCCACCAGCAGCATGGCGCCGTCGGAATTGAACAGGTCGTAGTTGCCCGCCAGCTTGGCCACGTACTTGGTGTCCTCGCGGTAGACCTCGCCGGGCAGGTCATAGACGCTGATCAGGAAGGACTGTTCGCCGCGCTTGATGGCGAACACCAGCGGGCACACTGTGGCGCCCGCCACGGTGGCCTCGATCTTGCCCTCCTCGTTCGCCTCGCCCTCGGTCAGCTCCTTGGCGTCCACGAAGACCGACACGCTGTCCACCAGGTTGTAGACGTTCACCAGGCGCTTGATCTCCTGGTTCAGCACGAACTTGTAGACGGTCTTGCCGCTGGAGGGATAGCCGATCAGCGCGATGGAGTGGCAGTTCTCATCCGGGATCTCCAGCAGCACCTTCGGGATCTCGAAGTGGCAGTGGGGGCAGATCATGTTGGTCAGCAGGTCGGTGGAGCCCGCCGACGCCTGGTCCGCCTCGCACAGCTGCACGGTCAGCGGGAAGTCCTTCGCGTTCTCGTCGTGCCAGAGGTCCGCCTTGGCCACGCCGGGGCTGGCGTTCTCGGGATCCCAATGGACGATGAAGCGCTCCTCGTTGCTGCCCCCGCCAGTGGAGAACCGGGCGCGGTTTTCATAGTACACGTTGTCCGGCGCCCACACGCCGATCTTCTCCGGGTTCTCCTCCTTTCTGGGCTCGCTGTCCGCCGCGGCAGGCACGTCGCCCAGGTCCATGCTGGGGTTCATGTCCAGGGACATGTCGAAGATGCTCCCGCCGACGCCGTCAAAGCGCTGCGCGCCCATGGTACTGCCCATCGAACCCGTAGTCATCTCGCGGGTCATGTAGAACAGTATATCCTTGTATTCAAACTTCGCCTTGCAAAAGGGGCAGCTATGCATACTCTTTCACTCCATCCTGTTTGTTGCGCGTCGCGGGGCGGGCTCATACTAAGACCTGATTAAAATGAGACTGAATCAGCGAGGGCTTTTTTGCGTTGGCAAGGCGAAGTCCCGCAGGCTTGCTGGCGGCAAGTCAAGGGGCTTCAACACCGTCAACGCGGATAAGAACCGCTGAAATGTCTTGTTTTAGTCAGGGATTAGTATCATTCCTTTTCCCGCATGGTATAGAGCCTCGCCTCGCCGCCGTCGGCCAGGTAGAACTCGCCGGACAGGCTGTCCCGCGTCCAGATATCCCACTTGCCGGCCTCGCCGAGGGGATAGTACAGCGGCACGCTGGCCTTCGATTGCAGCATCACCATCGCGTTGATGGAACGCACGTTCTTGTCCTCCAGCTTGCACACCCAGTGCTCGAAGGCCTGCCTGTCGTCGTCCAGGTTCACGTTCTTCTGTCGGCCGAGCAGCGGGCGCTTCTTGCTGTAGACGATCTCGTCCGGGGACTTGCGGCTCTCGAACTCGATCACCTCTTGGTAGTTCAGCGCCTTGCACGACAGCTCGATCCTGCTGTAGCCGTAGATCTGCTCCAGCGGGACGATCACCATCTCGCCGCTGATGTCCTTCTGGTGGTTCTTCGGGGCTATGCGTACCCCGTCCCGGCTGTAGCCGGAGAGCTTGTAGTGCAAAACCGGCCTGTTCACTTCCTGCCTCAGCAGCTCCTTCGGCAGCGTGATGAGCAGGTTGTCGCCCTGAACGGCGAGGGTGGCGTTCAGCATCGCCGGAGTCGGTCCCTCGGTCGACTCCTGGGCCTCTTCGACGTCATACGGCCCGTATTCCTCGTCCATGGCGCCGCCCATGTTGACGATGCGCCGGGTCTCCGGCAGCATGTCCAGCAGCTCCTTGACGCTGATCTGCTCGTTGTCCGAACGGCCCAGGCCGCACACGGTGAACTCCACCAGGTTGTCGAAGCGGCGCACCTCCACCACCCGGCTTCGCGGCCCCTGCTTGGGCAGCGGGTGATTGGCGTCTCCGGCGTGGAGCAGGTCGGAGCACATATAGATCACCTGGCGCTCCTGGGCGTAGATCCGGTTGGTATCGTACTGCAGGCGCTCCCGCAGATCCTGGAGCTGCTCGTTGACGGTGGCGGTGAACTGCGCGGCCTCCACGTTCTTTGCCAGGTGGGTGACCATGCTCTGCTCGTTGTCATCGATCAGGCTCTGCTGCAGCCGGTCGACCAGCCTCACCCAGTTCTCCTCGACGAAGGGGTCATCCCCGAAATAGTCGGCGGCGGGCTTCAGGCTCAGCTCCGGCGAGATCAGGCGGCGGCTGTTGCTGCTGATCCTGTTGATGATCGACTCGGCGAACTGGATGTCCTCGCGCAATTCGCCTTCGCTCAGCAGCCACTTGTTCTGCGCGATGATCTCATCCCGGCGGTGGATGGCTTCCTGGATGACTTCGATCTTCCTCTCCAGCAGGCGGGCCACGCCGGCCAGCAGTGCCCCGGCCGCGTGGTCATAGTAGGGCTCCAGCATGCGCTCGGTCTTGACGACGGCATAGGCGATGGGGTCCTTTTCCTCGCAGCTGACGCCGCTGGACTTGACCGCCCTCAGCCGCCTGCTCCGGTCCTCCAGCCAGGGGATCAGCCCCCGGCGCAGATACTCTATCACATCCCGGCAGTAGTACTCCGGGTGATCCTCCATCACCTGGTCGAAGTAGGCGCTCCAGTTCCCGAGGATCGCCGCCGGATTGTCCATCTGGCGCGTACTCACGGGCTCGTCATTGAACCGGGCCAGCAGCGCGCGCATCCAACCGCCCTTGAAGTTGACCTCGATGAAGCGATCGATGTTCTCGTCGGTGGTGTGGAAGATGGCATTGGCCATGATCGAGGCGTCCAGCCGGTTGGGGAACAGCGGCTCGACCATGCGCTTGAGCTCCCTGCCCAGGGTGGCGGCGTCGCTTTTGCGGTTGACGTTGCCGTTGGGCCAGCTCCCGAAGAAGCTGGTGAACAGCGTGTCCTCGTTCAGGCTCTGGTCCTCCCGGGCGCGGGTGGTCAGCGCCTTCACCGCGTAGTGGACGCGGATGCGCCGGAAGTCCTCCCGCATCAGGCTCAACTTGTTGAACGTGCCGGTATACACGCCGTAGGTGTCCGGCAGCATGCCGCAGGCGGCCAGTATGGCGTAGTTGGACAGCAGCTTGCGCTCCTCGTTGGCGCTGGCCAGCACCCAGCCGGCCCGGGTGCTCTGGGAGAACAGGTACACCGCCGCGTTGACGTTCTCCAGCGCCTCCACCAGCTCCGGATCGTTGATCCGAAGGCCGTCCTTTTGCACGATGGCGATGTGGCTGATCTGTGTGAAGGCCAGGTTTCGGACGCTGTCGGCGGTTTCGCGGATACAGCGGGCCCACTCCTGCTCGCTTCGCGCGCTGTTGATCAGGTAGATCGCGTACAGCTGCGTCGCCTGTACCCCGGCGGTGATGGCCCTGGGGTTGGCGCGCACGCCGCCGATGGCCGCGTCCAGGCCGGGCTTGAACTGGCCGTCGAACACGGTAAAGCAGACGGCCTCCTCGCTGCCCAGCTCGCACAGCTGGCTCACACCGCCCTTGATGTCCTTCATCAATTCGGCGGCGGAATAGCGGACCCGCTTTCCCTCGTCCGCAAACTCCCCACCGTTGTATCCAAGGACAAACAGGCTGATTCGGCTGATCTTCATGGTCTTTCCCACCTTCGCGTCTATTTGGCAAATCCGCCCGGGGCCGCGGCGAAATGCCGCCGGCCCCGGGATTCATAATAAGTATTGTTACCAGGTGCGGATGAACCGGCCGAGGGGCTGGCCCAGCATCTCCAGCAGGCTGTTGCAGGTGTTGTAGGCCTGGCGGTCCAGCGCGTGGTCGGCGTAAGCCATCATCACGTTCTGCTTCAGGCCGTCCAGCTTGGTGCGCCATTCGGCGGCTCTGGCCTTGATCTCATCGGTCTGCGCGTCGCTGTCCTCCTTCTCGGACACCTCGCGCTGGATCCTCTCGGCCTTCTCCACCGCCAGCGCGATGGCGCCGGGCTCGTTCTTGCCGCCCGCGCTGTACCAGAGCGCAAACTGCAGCAGGATCGGGAACTCGTTGAAGCAGCCGTACATGCGCTCCAGCTCCACGTGCCGGTCCTCGGTGTTGTACACCTCAGCGCTGGGACCCTCGATCACCGTGGTGGCGATCTTCACGCGCATGACCTTCAGCAGGTCGAACATCAGCATGCGGGCCACGTCGGCGCAGTCCGCGGTCAGGACGCTCTCGTCGGCCTGCTCGGGGATCTCGGCGATGCGGGCCTTGGCCTTGTCCACCAGGGCCTCCGCCTCGGCCAGGCGCTCCTTCACCAGGCTGCCCAGCTTCACGTGCTCGGCCATCTCCGCCACGACGTCCAGGCGGCGGCTCAGCGCCTCGCGGATCGCGCGGCCGTAGGCGCTGGACCACGCGTCCTTGATCTCCTCGGTCATGGTCGGGTTGAAGCTCGGCTTCAGCTCCATCAGCTTGTTGGAGACGCCCAGCTTGTTGCCCCAGTCGGTGGCGGCGTCATACAGGTGGCTGAAGGTCAGCGGGTCGCGGGTGCGGTTGTTGTCCAGCGCCACGATGGCGTCGCGATAGTCCTCCGCCAGCTTCTGCGCCTGCTGCAGCTGGGCCTTGTTGGCCTGGTTGGGCTCCAGCTTCAGAAGGTCGTCCAGCGCGGCCCGGTTGAAGGGGATGGCGTCCAGCGCGTTCCGGATGGTGGTCTCGGAGGGCGTCACGCCGTCGATCTTCTTGAACACGCACTTGTAGGCGTTCACGGCGGGCAGCTCGTTGTAGTTGAACTTGTAGTCCAGCTTCAGCACGCCCTGCTTCTCGGCTTCCTTCAGCTGCTCGGCGGCCTCGCCGGTCTCGCGGACCTCGCGCTCGATGAAGGGATCGGGGATGCGGGCGGTGTCGCCCCAGGGCTGCTTCATCTGGTCGAGCAGGCCCGCGTCGTTGATGGCGTCGGGATTCTCGTTCATGTACAGGTGATAGGCCTTGTGGGAGCGCTTGCTCTCGGTATAGACCCTGCGCAGCACGTCGAGGAACCCATAGAAGTACATCGGCAGGCCGCCCTTGTCGTTGACCCAGAAGATGCGGTCGCTGCTCTGGGTGTGCTTGATGATGGCCAGAAGGTTGTTGTTCTTGCAGTAGGCCTGGATGCCCTGCTCGATGTCCGTGGCGCCCTGGGGCAGCGTGATCATGCTGACGTGCACCGCGATGTTGTTGGGCAGGTCCATGGACTCGGGGGACGGATAGAACATGACCTCCGCGCCGGTGCGCAGCTTGGCGCACAGCTGGTTGGTGACGTAGTTCTGCAGCGCGGCGCCGTCGCCCACGTGCTGATAGGTCTGGATCTTCTGGGTCAGGGACAGGCCGCCCACGGCGACGAACATGTTCTCGCGCATGGCGTCCACGGTCTGGTTCACCAGCGCGGGCAGCTCGCTGGGCGCGAGCTTGGCGTCCATCATCCGCTCGGTCACGGCGATGGCGCTGTTGTAGATGCCCTGCACCAGGGTGTCCCGCTTGTCCTGATCCGCAAACTTCTGGGTCAGGTCATTGGCCATGGCGCTGGTGTCGAACAGCGTGGCGGTGGTGTTGGCGCGGGCCTTGCGCAGCTCCTCCTCGTAGGCGTTCTTCTGGGTGCGGATGGCGGTCACGATGTCGCCCAGCACCGCGGTGTACAGGGCCAGCCGCTTCTGGAAGTCGTTCAGCGCCTCCTTCAGCGCGGCGTAGTAGGCGTCGGCCTGGGTCGCGTTGTAGAGGGTCTGGACCTTGGCCATGTAGTCCTCGAAGTTCTGGCGGTTGCGCAGCAGGCCGCCCAGCACGCCCGGGTGCAGGAACTTCTCGAAGCTGCTCCTGCAGTGGTCCTTGTAGCTCTGCATATCGCTGGCGGCGGTCGCCTTCTTGCCGTCCAGCACCGCGCCGTAGTCCGCGACCTTCTTGCCCAGGCAGTTCTCGCCCTCGCTGAGCATCGCGTACAGGTACTCGGGGCCGCGCTTGATGTCCTGGCCGATCTGGCGGGCCTGGGTCAGGAACACGTTCCACACGTCCTCGGCCAGCTGGATCTCCTCGTTGCCCTTGCTGTGGCGCAGCGCGTCCGCGAAATTGGTATAGGCGGTGCCGTGGGGCGCGGAGCTGCCGTCCTGGCTGCGCAGGGTGTCCACGTCGAAGCCGTCAAAGCTGGGAATGACGTGGCGCTGGTTGAAGCCCTGGCGCACGACCGCCGAGGCGGTGCCGGCCTGCATGGTGTCCAGGGACATCACGTTCTTCTTGAACTCCTCGATGTCCATGCCGTCCATGATGGCCTTGTGGGTATCGAAGCGGGTGATCGCCTCGTCGTAGATCATCGACCACTCCTGCAGCTCCATCAGCCGATCCTCGCCGGCGTTGCTGTAGGCGCCGAGGGAGTGATAGCGGGTGGGCATCGGATAGGGGTGATGCATCATGCTGATGATGGCGGACTGGTTGGAGTGGGCGCTCTGGAAGCCGTATGCGTTGGCGTCGCTGGTGGCGCCGCCGTCGCCCTTCCTCTCCTCATCCACGACCTCGAAGGTCTCGTTGCCGGCGGCGTCGCTGCTCTCGTAGCAGTGCACCAGGTACTCGGCGACGGCGTCGGTGTTGTGCTCGTAGGCGTTCTCGATGTTCACGCCGTGGTCGTTCTGAGAGCACAGCAGGTACACGTCGTCAAAGGGCGCGCCGGTCCAGGTCAGCGTGTCGGTGTTGGTGTACTGCTGCCGCAGGGTGACGCCGGTGGTCTCCGCGTCCATCCAGAAGTCCAGCTCCTTCAGGAAGGCGTAGCTGTTGCTGCTGTACAGGCGGGTATTGGCCTCTGCGCCGCCGCCGTTGTGGGCGATGGTCACGTCGGGCATCATCAGGTAGGCCTCGATGTTGATCCTGTAGCCGCCCCGGCGGGCGATGTCCCGCAGGATGTAGGCGATGTCCAGGATGGTGCCGGAGCCCGTGCCGCCGGAGATGCCGGCCATCAGCTTGACGGAGATGCGGTTGTTCCTGGCCGCGTTCGCCGCGTTCACGGCGCCCAGGGAGTTCAGCTTGCCGGTCAGCGCCATGCGAATGCTGTTGAACTTGTCAAACAGCATCAGGCGGGAGACCTGGCGATAGCAGCCCGCGCCGTCGCGGGTGACATCGATGCCCTCCAGGCGGGGGTCCAGCCACTCGGTGACGTAGTTCTTCCTGCCGAGGGCGCCCTTGATCGTTTCGAAGTCGCCGCCGATATCCACGAACTCGCCGTTTTCCAGCTTCATGCCGTAGAGGCGCTTGTCGCCGATGCCGCTCTCGGTATCGATCTCCAGGTATTCCGTGCGCGGCGGCCGGTTGGCCTCGGTGCCATCCGGGAAGCGCTGGCCTTCAAAGCGCTTGTTGAATTCAGACTTGGTCCGCATCAGCATGCTGAATCCGGTTCCGCCCAGTCCCAGGATCAGTACCGGCGCGTCGATCTTCTTAACCTTAGGCATTGATGTATCCCCCTTACATGATCTTTAGGTGAATGGGTCGCTATGCTCATCAACTGAAGCCCGGCCCTCCGGGTTTCAGAAAAATGCGTATCGAACATCCCCGGGGCGGGGCAAACCGAAGGCCGCGACCGATGCGGCCTTCAATTCGTATTGTCGTCAGTCCCTCTTGAACACGACGGTGTTCTCGTTGCCGGCGGTGTCGCGGAAGGCCACGGTGATGCGGCCGTTGCGGCACCACTTGGCCTTGCGGCTGCGGGTGATGACCGTGCCGTCCACCTTCACGCTCGAGCCGTTGGGCAGCGCCGCGTTCTTCTTCAACTCCACCACCAGGCGGTTGCCGGTGGTCGGCCACAGCTGGATCTTGCTGAACACCTGGGCGCCGCTGCCGTCGTCCATGATGGTGAAGTGATCCGCCAGCACCTTCAGCGTGCAGGGCTTGCGGCGGGTGCGGCCGAACCTGCGGCTCTCCTTGCCCTCGTCGGAGAGCACGGCGAAGTCGTTCTGGGTCACGCGATACTCGTCGTTGTGCCTCGGCCACGGGCGGTGCACCACGTACTTGTTGATCAGCACCGCGGCGATGACAGCCAGGATCAGCAGGATCACCGCGTAGGTGATGATGCACATCAGCCGGTCGCGGGAGGAGGTGATGTTGTAGTCGATGGCGTAGGACACGGACTCGTCGTCCTCGTCGGTGGCGGTCACCGTCACGTGGGACCTGCCGAAGCGGGCGGCCGTCACGTTCAGGGTGTCGCCCTCCAGCGCGCCGCTGTCCACGTCGGCGTTGGTCTCCACCACGGGGCCCTCCTTGGCGATCAGGCCGAAGGTGCGCAGGATGGCGCGGGCGGGGGTGAAGAGGTCCTTCTCCTCCTCCTGGTTCTCGGCGGAGGCGGTGAAGCTCAGGCTGTCGAAAGCGCCGTCGGCGTCGGTGAACCAGTCGTTCAGCGCGTGGCTCAGCTTGCCCAGCTCCGGGTTGTCCTTGTCCACGGTGAACACCACGCCGGCTTCGCCGGACTCGCCGCCATTTCCGGCCAGCAGGCCCTCCAGGTCCTCAACGACCACGGGGGCCACGTTGACCACCTCGAAGGTGTTGCTGCCCAGCGGTTTGCTCTCGCCGCCGTTGATGCTGTAGGTGGAATCCACCTGCACCTTGCCGGTGTTGCGCTTGGCGCTGACGGTGTAGCCCAGGCCGAACTCGTCGTTTACGACCTCGGCGTCCTTGGGCTTCTCCACCGTCACATGCTCCACGGCCAGCACGCCGTCCAGCTTGTCGCGCAGCTCCAGCGCGGCCAGCTCGGAGTACGGGAAGTCGGCGCTCGGCGGCACCAGGTCGTAGGCCACCTGCACCGTGGCGCTGCCGCCCTTGCCCAGCTGGCCCGGCTCAAGCCCGGTTCCCAGTTCGGCGATCTCAGGCTGGACGGGATCTGCGCTGATGGTCAGGCAGTCGTTCAGCAGGTCGCCGACGGAGATCACGTTGGCGGTGAAGCGCACGGATTCGGACTTGTTGCCCGCGCCGTCCTGGGCGTAGACGTCCACATAGCCGTCCTTCAGGTTGTCGTCGCTCACCCGATGGACGACCAACTTCTCGTTGTCAACGATCTCGCCCTCCAGTCCGCTCCGGGAGGCGATCACATAGGTCAGCGGGTCGTCGTCTTCGTCCTTGAAGCAGCCGGACAGCGGCTTGGATTCCAGTTCGACGGGGGCATTTTCATCAAAGATGTCGTTGATGCGGATCGTGCCCAGGAACTGGGGCTCCGTCTCCGTCGCCACGGGCTTGTCGCCGAACACCACGAACACGTTGTTCTCGTTGTTCTCCGTCTCCCGGAACAGGTGGTCGCCGCTGGCGCTCACCCCATAGTGGAAGGTCTGCTGGTCGGCGGCGTTCTTGTTTACGAAGCTGGCGGTGTTCAGGTCGATGTCGCAGACGAAACGACTGTTGTCGTAATCGGCGGTCATCGGCGTCTCCAGCACGGGGTTGTTGTTGGCGTCGTAGACGGTCAGCACCGCCTCGATGCCAGTGCCGTCCGCCTGGCGGCCGCCGTACAGGCTGATGTCGCTGCTGGGGGCGCCCGTTGCGTCCACGAACCAGGACTCGATGGTCACGTGCTCGTTCTTCCTGAACGCGTTGTCATCCGCGCCGGTCAGGCCCGCCGCCAACTCGATCTGATAGTTGTACAGCAGGTCGATGGTCATCTGCTCGTCTGCGGAGACGTCGGCGGCCCGGCGCGCGCTCACCTTCCAGGTGCCCGGGTCCGGCTCGATGATCTTCAGGCTGACGAAGTCGTAGCGCTGATAGGCTTGTCCCTTCAGGCCGGAGCTGCCAGCCGATAGCGTGTGGTCGTTGGTGTACATGATCAGGTTCGGCCCGTCGCCGATCTGCTGACCGTTGTTGTCCTGCACGGATACGCCGCCCTCGATCTTGTTCCTGTCCACCACCACGTTGACCTCGGTGATGGCCTTGTGGGGAATGCGGATGTCGAACACGATGTCGTCGCCGTCCCCGGCCTGGGCGGTGACCGTCTCCTGCTCGGTGCCGATCAGCTCGGCAAAGACGCCGCTGAAGCGGTCCTTCAGCTCGGAGGGCTGCACGCCGGACCAGTAGGTCTCAGGGGAGGTGGCGATGCTGCGCAGCAGGTTCTGGCCATTGGGATCGTTGCCGAACTGCATGCAGTAGATGCGGCCGCCGAAGGCTTCGATCTGCCGCGCGCAGTCCACCGCCATCTGCTCATTCTCGGCGGAGGCCGGCTTGGAGATGCCGTCACCCAGCACCAGCACCAGCTTCTGGTTGCCGGTGTCGCTGCGGCTCATCAGGTCCAGCGCCTGCTGCATGCCCAGAGCGTAGTTGGTAAGACCCGTGTGGAGGTTCGCGCCGCTGGCATAGTCCACATCGTTCGCGTACAGCGAATCGCACAGCGCCCTGCGGCGGACCGGGTCGGAGACATCGATCCAGGTCTTCCACAGGCTGCCGTGGCTGGCGTTATAATCATCGATGAAGCGCTGCTCGTCCGTGAACGGCACGATGGCGGCCTTGGAGAACTTCGCGTCGCACATGTTGATCAGCATGGTCGCCGCGTCCAGGCACATCGTCTCCGGGTCGGCAGGGTTGTTATTTCCCAAGCCCGGGAAGGTCGAGAAGGAAAAGTCGATCACGACCACGACGTCCAGCCCGGGGTTCTTGACCTCGGCCAGCGCGCCGGTCAGGCCGCCGAGCATGCCCAGCGCGAGCATCGCGGCCATCATCAGAGCAAGCAGTTTCCTCATTTGCTTCACAATCTCCACTCCAATCTCATATGACGTTAAATAGTCTATTTTCCGTCATAATACATCATCATCCTCATAAGATTTTACATTAGGACCCTGTTATTGTCAAGCAAATATGGGAAATTGTGTGACGGAAATTGGGTGGATTTGTCTCCTGCGCTCCGTCAAACCCCATGCTTCATTATACCTCGCACCCTCCGTCCGCCGTAAAACGGTTTTACACCACGTCATCACGCAAGGTTATTATTCCAAAATTAATTATTATGGTCAAATCGACAATAAATACTTGACATCCGCCCCGGAGGCGTGTATTATTTAATTACGGTCAAGGTGACCACAAAGCAATCGCGTGTTTCAACCGGAGCGCGTCCCAAAAACCTGGAGGTGAGAACCCTTGCATGATTCCCTGGCGCAGGATCAGGTCTTCGTGACCGTGGACATACTGATCATGACGGTGCGCGAAGGACGGCTGAACCTGCTGCTCTCCCGCAGAACGAATCCCCCCTACCCGGGCCGCTGGGCGCTGCCGGGGCGGCTGGTGGCCACGGACGAGGCCGCCGAGGCCGCGGTGGACCGGCTGCTGGAGGAGATGCTGCCGGTGCGCGGCGCGTTCTGCGAGCAGCTCTACACCTTCACCGACGTGGACCGGGATCCCCGGGGCCGGGTCGTCTCCATTGCCTACCTGGTCATCGTGCCCTGGGCGGAGCTGGCGGCCATCCCTGAGGGCGAGTTCGGCAGGCTGCGCTGCTTCGACGCCTCGCTGGACGCCGAGGGCCTGCGCCTGACCGGCAAGGACGGCATGGTGCTCAAGGGCGACGCGCTGGCCTTCGACCACGGCCGCATCATCGCCACCGGCATCCAGCGGCTGCGGGGCAAGATCGACTACACCGACATCGCCTTCCGATTCCTGAACGACGCCTCGGCCTTTTACCTCAGCGAGCTGCAATCGGTGTTCGAGGCGGTGCTGGACAAGCCCGTGGACGGCAGCAACTTCCGCCGGGCCATCCAGAGCCGCTACGAGGACACCGGCCTCATCGCCCAGCGGGCCCCCTCCGAGCAGGCCCCGAAGCGCCGGGGACGCCCCGCCGCCCTCTATCGCTTGAACCAACCGTGAATGGAGGTCAAAACCATGCGTGAAAAGAAACTGTTGATCGTGGTGGACATGCAGAACGACTTCATCGACGGCAGCCTCGGCACCGCCGAGGCCCAGGCCATCGTGCCCGCGGCGGCCGCCCGGATCCGCGCCGCCAAGGCGGCCGGCGAGACCGTCATCGCCACGCTGGACACCCACGGCGAGGACTACCTGGAGAGCTCCGAGGGCAAAAAGCTGCCTGTGCGCCACTGCATCCGGGGCACCGAGGGCTGGCGCCTCAACCCCCAGATCCGGGAGGCGCTGGGCGACAGCCTGGTCCTCGAAAAGCCCACCTTCGGCAGCCTGCGCCTCCCCGGTGCCGTCGCCGAGGCGGCGAAGGACGCCGACCAGCTCTCCATCGAGCTGCTGGGCCTGTGCACCGACATCTGCGTGGTGTCCAACGCCCTGCTGCTGAAGGCCAACTTCCCGGAGGCGGCCATCTCCGTCAACCGGGCCTGCTGCGCCGGGGTGACCCCCGGGAAGCACGAGGCCGCCCTCGAGACCATGGCCAGCTGCCAGATCGACATCATCTGACCGGCATCCCCCATTTCCTATCATATATTAAAGGCATCAAGGAGGCTACCATGCGCGAATATGAATTCAACGCCGAGGCGGCCCGGGACGGCCTCGTGCGCGCCATCCGGGAGCTGGCCGAGCGCCAGGGCTTCGGCAGGGTGGTGCTGGGCATCTCCGGCGGCAAGGACTCCACCGTCTGCGCGGCGCTGTGCGCCCGAGCCCTGGGCCCGGAGAACGTCTACGGCGTCATGCTGCCCGACGGCGAGCAGAAGGACATCTCCGACAGCGTCCGCGTCTGCAAGGCCCTGGGCATCCAGCGGCGCACCATCAACATCGGCAGCATCCACGCGGCCCTGAAGGCCGTCACCGACCAGCTGACGCCCGCCGCCCCCGAGGGCGAGTTCACCGTCCCCTTCAACCGGGAGAGCGACATCAACGTGGGCCCGCGGCTGCGGATGACCACCCTGCGCTACATCGGCCAGAGCCTCGGCGCGCGGCTGGTGGGCACCGGCAACCTGTCCGAGGCCACCGTGGGCTACTGCACCAAGGACGGCGACACCTCCTGCGACTTCTCCCTGCTGGGAGCGGTCACCAGCGTGGAGGTGGTCCAGATCGGCCTGACGATGCCCGAGCTGCCCCGGGACCTGGTGGAAAAGCCCCCGGCCGACGGCCTGTCCGGCCAGTGCGACGAGGACCGCCTGGGCGTCACCTACCGGGACATCCACCGCTACATCCGCCTGGGCACCTGCGGCGACCCGGAGACCGACGCGCTGATCCACAAAAAGGAACAGGCCAACCTGCACAAGCGCGGCATGCCCGTGGTGCTCCAGCCCTTCCCGAAGGCAGGCGAGGCCCGGTGAGCGGCGCGCTGGCATTCTTCGGGGCCTTCAACCCGCCCACCGTCGCCCACCTGGAGCTGGCCCGCTTCGCCCTGGAGCAGACGGGCCGGGAGACGGCGATCTTCGTGCCCTCGAAGTCCGTCTACATCCGCGGCGAGCAGGGCAAGGACTTCGCCTACTCCGACGCCCGGCGCCTGGAAATGCTCCGGGCCGCGGCGGCGAGCCGCCCCTGGATGGCGGTGACGGACTGGGAGATCCGGCAGGCGGCCCAGCCCCGCACCTACGAGACGCTGTGCCACCTGAGGTCCCTGGGCGACGCCCCGGCGCTGCTGATGGGCTCCGACAAGCTGCCGGAGCTGGAGCACGGCTGGCGGCACGTGGATGAGATCGCCCGGGAATTCGGCATCCTCTGCATGACCCGGGGCGGCGACGACTGCACCAGAATGCTGGCGGAGGACCCCTACCTGCGCGCCCTGTCCCCGTGGATCACATTGCTGGAGACCCCCGCCGAGCTGCGGAACATCTCCTCCACCCAGGTGCGCCGCCGGGTGGCGGCGGGCGAGCCCGTCGAAGGCCTCGTGCCCGGGGAGATCCTCCCGCTGCTTTCCATCGACCTGCCCGGGGCATAGGCGCGCGGCGTTCCCGCCCCGCGCGGCCACTCCCCTCTGATCAAAAACCCATGCGCCGCCGGGGGGCTTGCAACGGCCCCTTCGTTCAGGGCGACGCGCGTTCACCCGCTCGCGATACCGCCGGGCGCCCCGCCCGACAGGCCCTTCCAACCATCCCGGCCCGAGCCGGACCGAATCCGCACAGGAGGCTGACAACGATGAAGCTCGAACCCATTGTCCTTTCCCTGCTCGACACCGACCTGTACAAGTTCAACATGGACCAGGTCATCTTTCACAAGCACACCGACCTGAGCGGCGAATACTACTTCCGCTGCCGCAACGAGGGCGTCGTATTCACCCGGGAGATGTTCGAGGAGATCAACGCCCAGATCGACCACCTGTGCACACTGCGCTTCACCCGCGAGGAGCTGGACTACCTGCGCTCCATCCGCTTCATCAAGGGCGACTACGTGGAGTTCCTCCGGCTGTGGCACCCCATCCGGGACTACGTGGAAACCAGCCTGTCCGAGGACGGCGAGCTGGGCATCGTGGTGCGGGGCCCGCTGTTCTCCGCCATGCAGTTTGAGATCTACCTGCTGGAGATCGTCAACGAGGTCTACTTCCGCATGAAGTACGACTACGCCGAGCTGCTGTCCGCCGCCGAAAAGCGGCTGGACGCCAAGATCGCCGACTTCCGCTCCGGCAAGTACACCTTCCGCTTCGCCGAGTTCGGCTGCCGCCGCAGGCTCTCCCGCGAGTGGGAGGAGGTCGTGGTGCGCCGCCTGGCCACCGAGACTCAGAACTGCGCCGGCACCTCCAACGTGTGGCTGGCCTGGAAGTACAACCTGACGCCCATCGGCACCTACGCCCACGAGTTCGTGCAGATGTACCAGGGCATCGACTCCATCCCCCTGGCCTACACCAACCACTACGCCCTGGAGGACTGGTACGACGAGTACCGGGGCGACAACGGCACCGCGCTGACCGACACCGTCACCACCGACCTGTTCCTGCTGGACTTCAACCGGGCCATGGTGAACAACTTCAGCGGCGTGCGCCACGACAGCGGCGACCCCTACGAGTGGGGCGAGAAGCTGATCGCCCACTACAAGAGCTACGGCGTGGACCCGATGAGCAAGCAGCTGCTGTTCAGCGACAGCCTGGACTTCGACCGCGCCCAGGCCCTCTACGACCACTTCAAGGACCGCGTGAAGGTCTCCTTCGGCATCGGCACCTTCTGCTCCAACGACACCGACCAGACGCCGCTGAACATCGTCATCAAGCTGCAGACCGTGAACGGGCACGCGGTGGCCAAGCTGTCCGACACCCCCGGCAAGGCCATGTGCCGCGACATGGAATACCTGGAGTACCTGAAGCGCTCCGTGGCCTTCCGCATCAAGCGGGCCCATGAGCAGTGAGCTCGAGCAGCGGCCCCAGTGGCGGCAGGTGGGCCCCTATCGGGTGACCAGCGAGCTGTTCATCGACCTGGTGTTCACCTCTGCCTGCGACTGCGCCTGTCCCTGGTGCATCGCCCGGACCCGGACCTTCGCCAGGGAGGACCGGGCCCGGTGGCGGCGGGGGCTGGAGGACGCCTTCCGCCTGTTCGACATCAAGAGCGCCATCATCCTCGGCGGCGAGGCCACCATCGACCCCGACTTCTGGGAAAAGCTGGAGGCGGTGGCCCGGGTCGCCTCCCGCCGCCCGCTGGAGCACCTGATCCTGACCACCAACGGCAGCCGCCTGGGGGACGACGGCTTCGTCCGGCGGCTGCTGGAATCCCCCATCGACGCGGTCAACCTGTCCCGCATGCACGACGACCAACCCACAAACGACGCCATATTCGGCCGCCCGACCCTCACCCGCGAGGCCATCGCCGCGCTGTACCGCCGCCTGAAGGCCGGCGGGCGCACCCTTCGCCTGAACGTCAACGTCTGGCGCGGCAACCTGGATTCCGTGGAAGCGATGAACCGGTTCGTGGAGCGCTTCTCCGGCTGCTGCGACGCCATCAAATTCACCCCTCTCATGGACACCTCCATGTTCGACACCCTTCCCTCCGTCACCCGTTACACCGCTGAAAACGCCATACCGGAACCGGAAATCGCCGCGCTGTGGGACGCCTTCGCCGCAGGGCATGGACAAGTGCGCCGCGCTTCGAACGTGCTGGGCTTCGTGGACTACGCGGAGCTGTTCGCCGGGAGCCAGCGGGTCATCCTCAAGTACGCCCAGGTCGAGGACAAGTACGACCGGGACACCGTCATACCCACCCTCAAGCTGTACCCCAACGGCTGCCTGAGCAACGAGTGGAGCTTTGGAAAGGACATACGCGCGCGCCTTTCGGAAGCTCCCGAGGCGCGATAACCTTCCAACGCCATCACAAGGAGGGATTCGCATGGCAAACTGGTTTGAGGGAATGTGCGGCAGGGTGGCCCCGGGGCTGTGCCGGCTGTCCGTGAACGGCGCCATCGCCGTCAGGACCCGCGCCGGCTACCGCGCCTACGACGTGGACACCGGCAGGCTGACCAACTGCGACAGCTTCGTGCTGGACGTGGGCGACGACTACTTCTTCGTCATGCCCACCAGCAAGGTCAGGAAGGGCGACATCATACTCTCCGGCGGCCTGCCGAAGTGCGTCGTCGCCACAGACGGAGACACCATCACCGCCATCAACTTCGAGGACGCCACGGTGGAGACGCTCCTGCCGGAGCACCACCTGTTCATGGGCGGCACCTGCCTCTGCGGCAGGATCGTCTCCCTGTTCGGACGCAGCGGCGTCAAGGGCAAAAAGGGCGTCAACGGCATGATGAAGTACATGATCTTCTCCAGCCTGCTCAAGGGCAGGGAGGGCGGCCTGAACGGCCTGGCCCCGCTGATGCTGATGGGCGGCAAATCGGATTTCCTGGAGGGACTCTTCGACGAGGACGAGGACAGCGAAGACCGCGAAGACCGGAAGGAGGCCTGAACATGGGATACGGATATTGGACGAAGGACAGCTTTGCCAGCTACAGCGCCGGCAAGGGACGGACCGTGGACGCCTCCGGGCGGCTTGACAGCCGGCTGACCGACCAGCAGATCTTCACCCAGCGCGTCATGAGCCCCCGGCTGGACCCGAAAAACGTGATGCGGGAGTGCTGCGACAGCGACGACCACCCGAACACCCTGCCCGTGATCCTCGCCCTGGACGTCACCGGCAGCATGGGCCCCGCCTCCGCCGAGGTGGCCAAGAAGATGAACGAGGTGATGACCCGCCTGTACGGCGAGATCCCGGACGTGGAGTTCATGGTCATGGGCATCGGCGACCTGGCCTACGACCGCGCGCCCATCCAGATCTCCCAGTTCGAGGCGGACATCCGCATCGCCGAGCAGCTGGACCTGGTCTACATGGAGCACGGCGGCGGCGGCAACAGCTACGAATCCTACACCGCGGCCTGGTACATGGGCCTCTACCACACCCGGCTGGACTGCTGGAAGCGGGGCCGCCGCGGCCTGCTCATCACCATGGGCGACGAGACCCTGAACCCCTACCTGCCCCATGAACCCCTGGCCCGCGCCACCGGCGACACCCTGCAGGCCGATGTGGACACCGCCGCCCTCTACCGGGATGCCTCCCGGAAGTTCGACATCTACCACATGCACGTCAGGCACGGGCAGGCGGACCGCTACCTCGACGACATGAAGGCCTCCTTCGGCCGACAGCTGGAAAAGGGGCACCTGGAGATCGTGGACGTCGACGGCATCGCCGAGGCCATCGTCCGGGTGGTCAGGCGCCATGCCCAGAATAATGCCGACCCCGTGCTGCCCTTCGCCGTGCCGGAGGCGCCCGCCCCACAACCCGCCGGAGAGCGCCGCGGCCTGCTGCGCCTCATTCGCTGGTGATCCCCGCCCCGCCTTCAACCCCAACAAACATCCGGACTTCATGAAGGGAGGCTCCGCCATGCGCAGGGCGATCATCATCATCGGCGCGAACTACGGGGATGAGGGCAAGGGCCTCGCGACCATGCTGGCGGCCCGCCGGCTGGGCGCGCCCTGCCTGAACGTGCTGATCAACGGCGGCGCGCAGCGCGGCCACACCGTGGAGTATCCCGACGGCCGCCGCCACGTGTTCCACCACTTCGGCTCCGCGTCGTTTGAAGGCGCGGTCTCCTGCGCGGACGCGGATTTCATTGTCAACCCCATGCTGTTCATGCAGGAGCGGGAGGAGCTGGCCGCTTTCGGCCTCTCCCCCCGGCTGCTGGTGTCGGCCCGATGCCGCGTCACCACCCCCTGGGACATGATGCTGGGCCAGATCATCGAGGAGAACCGGGGCGCGGCCCGCCACGGCTCCTGCGGCTGCGGCATCTTCGAGACCCGCCTCCGGTTTGAGCGCTCGGGCTTCGCCCTGGACTACGGCCGGCTGGCGGAGCTGTCCCTCGACGGCTACCGGCGGTACTGCCGCCGCATCCTGAACGAATACCTGCCCGGGCGACTCGCCGCCCTGGGCATGCGGGCCGGCGCGGACTGGCTGCCGCTGCTGGCGGACGAGGGTATACTTGCCCACAGCTGGGAGGACCTGCAGGCCATGCTGGCCGCAACGGAGATCTATGAGCGCTGGGAGGACGCCGCCGCGCCCTGGGAAGCGCTGCTGTTCGAGGCGGGACAGGGGCTGGCGCTGGACGAGTTCAACGCCGCGGACGCCCCCCACCTGACCCCCAGCCGCACCACCTCCCGGGTCAGCGCCGAGCGCGTCGCCGCGCTGCCCGGCAGCACCGACGCCCGGGTGGTCTACGTCACCCGGTCCTACCTGACCCGCCACGGCGCGGGACCCCTGCCCGGAGAATGCCCCCGGGAGACGATCGATCCGGCCATCGTGGACCGCACCAACGTGCCCAACCCCCACCAGCAGTCCCTGCGCTTCGGCCGCTTCGACGCGAGGACGGTGCTGGCGCGGGTGGACGCCGACCTGAAAAGCTCCCGCAAGGTGTTGCCGAACCTGCGCAGCGCCGCGCTGATCACCCACCTGAACGAGACCGGCGGAAGGCTCTTCGGCGGCGGAGCGCTTGACGCCTTCGCCGACCGCTTCGACCGCGCCTTTGTCTCCGATTGCAGGTGGGACGCCGCTCCCCTCGGCGCTCCCAGGCGCTGACACCGTCGGCTTGCCCCGCGCGACGCCCGGCGCTCAAAAGCCCTCCGCCCTGCGCGGGCAAACGGAAATGCCTGGCAATGCGTTGTCATTCCAACAGACACAGCCTCCGGCATCTGCTATAATAGCGGTGTCGAAGGCTGTCTTTTTTCTGTCTTTGGTCATTTTTTCAACGAAGTTCACATTTACAATTCCTACAATATATGATAGAATGTTTTTAACCACTGCGCAATGCGTGCGCATGTCGAGCATAAAACCAATTGAAGGGAGAGTTGAGGCCGGTGAAAGACACGTTTCGCGGCGGAGTCCATCCGAACGACCACAAGGATTTGAGTCGTGATATGCCGCTGCGCGATTTCCTGCCCAAGGGTGAGATGGTCTTCCCGCTGTCCCAGCACATCGGAAAGCCAGCCAAGCCCATCGTAAAGAAGAATGATCCCGTGCTGGTGGGCCAGCGCATCGCGGAGGCCGACGGCTTTGTCTCCGCGCACATCATCTGCTCCTGCTCGGGAACCGTCAAGGCCATCGAAAAGCGCCGGGTGCTCACCGGGGCCATGATGGACTGCATCGTCGTGGACAACGACGGCGCCTTCACCCCCGCGGAGGGCTTCGGCCAGCGGGAGGACGCCGCCGGCCTGACCAACGACGACATCCTCGCCCGGGTCCAGGAGGCCGCCATCGTCGGCCTGGGCGGCGCCGGCTTCCCCACCCACGTGAAGCTGCGCCCGAAGGACCCCGCCGCCATTCGCTACATCATCGCCAACGGCGCGGAGTGCGAGCCCTACCTGACCTGCAACGACCAGCTGATGCGCACCCGCGCGGCGGAGATCGTCGAGGGCCTGGAGCTGATGCTGCGCCTGTTCCCCAACGCGGAAGGCGTCATCGGCATCGAGCGCAACAAGCCCGAGGCTATCGCGGCCATGCAGGCGGCCGTCTCCGGCAAGAACCGCATGCGCGTGCTGCCGCTGAAGACCAAGTACCCCCAGGGCGGCGAGCGCAGCCTGATCCAGGTGGTGGCCGGGGCCAACTTCCCCATCACCAAGCTGCCGGCGGACGTGGGCTGCATCGTGGAGAACGTGGGCACCATCTACGCCATCCAGCGGGCGGTGCTCTATCGCGAGCCCCTGTTCAGCCACTGCCTGACCCTCACCGGCGAGGCAGTCAAGAACCCCGGCAACTACATCATCCGGGACGGCACCAGCTTCAGCGAGCTGCTGGAGGCCTCCGGCGGCCTGAAGGAGGGCGTGACCCTCAAGAAGGCGCTGTGCGGCGGCCCGATGATGGGCATTCCCCTCGGCTCCCTGGACGTGCCCATCCAGAAGCAGAACAACGGATTGACCCTGCTGGCGGAGGATCCCTGCGAGGCCGCCGAGGCTCAGATGACGGCCTGCCTGCACTGCGGGCGCTGCACCACGGTCTGTCCCATGGGCCTGCTGCCCCAGCTGATGGCGGAGGCCGCTGACGACGGCGACCTGGACCGCTACGAAAAGAAGCTCTACGGCCTTGAGTGCATCCAGTGCGGCTCCTGCACCTACATCTGCCCGGCCAAGCGGCCGCTGATGCAGACCTTCAAGCAGGCCAAGGCGGAAATCATGGCGCGCAAGCGCGCGGCGGGAGGTAAGTAAGGCATGAATACGGCATTGAATATTTCCTCCAGCCCCCACACGAGGGACAAATGGTCCACGGCGTTCATCATGCGCGTGGTCACGCTTTCACTGCTCCCGGCGTCCCTGGTGGGCGTCATCGTCTACGGCTGGAACGCGCTGCTGGTATTGGTGCTGAGCGTCGTCTCCGCCGTGGCCTCGGAGTTCCTGTTTGACAAGCTCACCCACAAGGGTGACACCTGGAAGGACGGCAGCGCCGTGGTCACCGGCCTGATGCTGGGCCTGTGCCTGTCCCCGTCGGTGCCGTGGTACATCCCGGTGCTGGGCAGCATGTTCGCCATACTGGTGGTCAAGTGCTGCTTCGGCGGCCTGGGCAAGAACTTCGTCAACCCGGCGCTGGCCGGCCGCTGCTTCCTGCTGATCTCCTTCGGCAAGGTCATGTCCGCCTACCATATCGTCGACGGCGTGTCCATGGCGACGCCCATCGCGGCGCTGAAGGGCGGCAGCGCGGTGAACATCACCCAGATGTTCCTGGGCACGGCCAACGGCGTCATCGGCAGCTCCATACTGGCGCTGCTGGTGGGCGGCCTGGCGCTGTGGGCGCTGGACATCATCCACGGCCAGATCTGCTTCTCGGTGCTGATCAGCTTCACCGCGGCGATGGGGCTGTTCGGCGGCCAGGGCTTCGACGTGAAGTTCCTGCTGGCCCACCTGTGCGGCGGCGGCGTGGTCATGGGCGCGTTCTTCATGGCCACCGACTACGTCACCTCTCCCGTCAGCCGGCTGGGCCAGACGGTGTACGGCGTGCTGATCGGCCTGCTGGGCGCGGTGTTCCGCATCAAGGGCGGCGCGCCGGACTCCTTCAGCTATTCCGTCATCATCGCCAACCTGTTCGTGCCGATGATCGACACCTACATCCTCTCCAAGCCCTTCGCCTACAGGCGTCTGGCCCGCGGCAAGTGGGACGGCTCCGGCCCGCTCCTCAAGCGCGTGCCCCGTCCGGTGATCGTGCTCACCTCCATCGCCCTCATCGCGGGCGTGGCCCTCAGCGGCGTCTACGCGCTGACCAAGGGCACCATCGAGGAGCAGCACCGCGCCGCGGAGGCCGCCTCCTACAAGGTGGTCCTGCCCACCGCCGAGTCCTTTGAGGCCGACGCCGCGCTGGACCAGGCCGTGGCCGACCTGAACGGCCAAGTCTACGGCTCCGGCTTCGGTCGCAGCTACATCAACGAAATCTTCATTGGCCGCGACGCGGCGGGCGAGATCGCCGGCTACGCCATCAGCGCCACCAGCGCCGACGGCTTCGACGGCAGCATCACCCTGGCCGTGGGCGTGAGCCCCGACGGCACCCTGAACGGCATCTCCTTCACCGAGCTCAACGAGACGCCCGGCATGGGCATGCGCGCGGACGAGCCGGAGTTCAAGGACCAGTTCAACGGCCGCACCGCCACCCGCTTCAAGCTGATCAAGGCGGGCAGCGCCATCGCGGAGGACGAGATCGACTCCGTCTCCGGCGCTTCCATCACCTCCAACGCGGTGGTCAACGCCGTCAACGCCGCCCTCGACTTCTTCCACACCACGGTGAAGGGGGGAAACTGAGATGAATAAATACTTCGAACGCATCTACAACGGCATCATCAAGGAGAACCCCACGATGATCCTGATGCTGGGCATGTGCCCCACGCTGGCCGTGTCCACCCGGGCCATGAACGGCATCGGCATGGGCCTGTCCACCACGGCGGTGCTGATCCTCTCCAACCTGGTGATCAGCCTGCTGCGCAAGACCATCCCTGACGAGGTGCGCCTGCCCTCCTACATCGTGGTGGTGGCCTCCCTGGTCACGGTGACGGAGCTGCTGATCGAGGCCTACCTGCCCTCCCTGTATGAGGCGCTGGGCATCTACATCCCGCTGATCGTGGTCAACTGCATCATCCTCGGCCGCGCCGAGGCCTACGCCAACAAGCACACCCCGATGTTGTCCGTGATGGACGGCCTCGGCATGGGCCTGGGCTTCACCCTGGCCCTGACGCTGGCCGGCCTGCTGCGCGAGGTGCTGGGCAACGGCACCGCCTTCGGCGCCCAGGTGATGCCCGCGGGCATGGAGCCCATGGCCATCTTCGTGCAGCCTCCGGGAGCGTTCCTGATCCTCGCGCTGATCATCGCCGTGATGAACGCCATCGGCATCAAGACACGCCAGCGCAAGCTGGTGGACGGCGGCTGCGACGGCGCGTGCTCCGGCTGCACCGCTGAATGCCCCACCAATAAGGAGGTGGATGCCAAGTGAAGAGCCTGATCCTGATCATCATCACCAGCGCCCTGATCAACAACGTGGTGCTGAACCAGTTCCTGGGCATTTGCTCCTTCCTGGGCGTCTCCAAGCAGCTGAAGGCCTCCGCCAGCCTGGGCGTGGCGGTCATCTTCGTCATCACCATCGCCTCCGCGGTGGCCAGCCTGCTGTACGACTTTGTGCTCGCGCCCCTGGGCATGGACTTCATGAAGACCATCGTCTTCATACTGGTGATCGCAGCCCTGGTGCAGATCGTCGAAATGTTCCTCAAGAAGACAGCTCCGGCGATCTACAGAGCCCTGGGCATCTACCTGCCCCTGATCACCACCAACTGCGCGGTGCTGGGCGTGGCCCTGACCAACGTGCAGGACGGCTTCAACTTCATCGAGAGCGTGCTCTCCGGCTTCGGCACCGCGGTGGGCTACACCATCGCCATCGTGCTGTTGGCCACCATCCGCAGCCGCATTCACGAGGAGGACATCCCGGCCCCGCTGCGGGGCGCGCCGATCGTGCTGATCAGCGCCGCGCTGATGTCCATCGCCTTCATGGGCTTCTCGGGACTGTCGTTCTAAGGAGGCCGAAATGCTGATCATCATCATCACGACCGTCGTCATTGGCATCATTGGCATCGCCGTCGGTATGGGTCTGGTGGCCACCGGCAAAAAGTTTCACGTTGAAGTGGACGAGCGGGAGAGCGCCGTGCGCGAATGCCTGCCCGGAAACAACTGCGGCGCCTGCGGCTACGCCGGCTGCGACGCGATGGCCGCGGCCATCGCCGCCGGCGAGGCCCCGGCAAACGGCTGCCCGGTGGGCGGCACGCCCGTGGCCAGGCAGATCGGCGCCATCATGGGTGTCGACGCCGGCGCCGTCGAGCGGAAGGTCGCCTTCGTGCGCTGCAAGGGCACCTGCGACGTGACCCACAACCAGGGCAACTACGTCGGCATCCATGACTGCCGCAGCGCCGTGCTCTCCGGCATCAACCTGACGGAATGCGCCCACGGCTGCCTGGGCCTGGGCTCCTGCGCAACGGTATGCCCGCAGAACGCCATCACCATCCGTGACGGCGTGGCTACGGTCAACCGCGCCCGCTGCGTCGCCTGCGGCCTGTGCGTCAAGGCCTGCCCCAAGGGCCTGATCGAGCTGGTCCCCGCCACCGCGCGCGTGGCCGTGCAGTGCTCGAATAAGGATCGCGGCCCCGCCGTGAAGAAGGTTTGCACCGCGGGCTGCATCGGCTGCGGCATCTGCCAGCGCCAGTGCGAGCACGACGCCATCCACGTGGAGGGCAACCTGGCCCACGTCACCTACAGCGCCTGCGTGCAGTGCGGCAAGTGCGTGGAGAAGTGCCCCGTGAAGGTCATCACGCCGCCCGTCGCAGCCAAAAAGGACCTATCGGCATAACTCAAAGGGGTTGAAGAAAATGGACAAGAACAGGCTCTTCAAGCTGGTCTGCGGGGGCGTGATCGTGGTGCTCGCCACGGTCTTCCTCAGCGGAATGGCCGGCGGCAGGGATATGACCTATCACCTGCGTGAACGGGGCGACCTGGGCCCGCTGACCCGCGCGGACATCGAGTATCTGGACGTGGAAGCGCCCGCGGCCACCAGCAACGACGGCACGGTGAGCGCCTCCGACTGGGCCGCCGTGTATCCCGACATCGTCGCCACCATGGGTGACAACGCCAGCAACAGCTATGTCACCAGCTACCTGGAGCAGGATCCCTACCTGACCAACATCTACGAGGGCTACGGCTTTGCCATCGACTACGGCAGCGCCCGCGGCCACGAGTACACCCTGGAGGACGTGGCCAAGACCCAGCGCCCCCATCCCAAGGCCAACTGCCTGACCTGCAAGACCCCCAACTTCGCCAAGCTGGTCAACGACCAGGGCGTGGGCGTCTACTCCATGCCCTTTGACGAGGTCATGGCCCTGATGGAGGAGAACATCAGCTGCTACACCTGCCACGGCAACGACGCGGGCAACGGCGGCGCGCTGGTGGTCACCCACTCCTACGTCAACAAGGCCCTGGGCGAGAACGCCGCCGCCATCAACGCGGCCACGCTGTCCTGCGGCCAGTGCCACATCGAGTACTACTTCACCGAGACCGACAGCGAGACCATGATGCCCTATGACAGCGTGCAGGCCATGACTCCCGAAGCCATACTGGCCTACTACGACGCCATGGACTACAAGGGCGACACCGGCTTCTACGACTGGATCCAGGAATCCACCGGCACCCACCTGATCAAGGCCCAGCACCCCGAGATGGAGACCTTCCTGGCCGGCAAGCACGCCTCGTTCCTGAGCTGCGCGGACTGCCACATGCCCATCGACATGGGCGGCGACGGCCGCGTGTTCCACAGCCACACGCTGGTGAGCCCGCTGGAGGACGAGACCCTGCTGCAGAGCTGCGCCACCTGCCACGGCGACACCGACATGGTCAGCCTGGTGCGCGGCATCCAGGAGCGCACCACCCAGCGTGAGACCGAGGTCGGCAACAAGCTGTCCACCCTCAAGAGCACCCTGGCCGCGGCGGTCGCCGGCGGCACGATGAGCGAGGACGCGCTGAACGCCGTCCGCAAGCTGCACCGCGAGGGCCAGTGGTTCTTCGACTTCTGCTATGTCGAGAACGCCGAGGGCGCCCACAACTCCAGCCTGGCGACCCGCTGCCTGGACACCGCCGAGGCGAAGATCGACGAGGCCATGGCCCTGCTGGCGGACGCCGGCATCCAGCCCGTGGAAGCGGCCGATATCTGACAGGTCAACCAACACCAATACCCCGCGCGGCAGAGGGCGTCAGTCATCGCCCCCTGCCGCGTTCCATGAGGCGGACAAGCCATGAACACGATCAAGAAAATCTGGAGATTCATCTCCTCTATGGGCTTCGCTATCGCGCTGCTGGTGGTGCTGGCCGCCGCCTGCTCGGTGGGCAGCCTGGTCACCCAGGGGCAGAGCTACGCCTGGTACGCCCAACGCTATTCCGAGCGCACCGCGGCGCTGATCCTGGCGCTGGGCCTGGACGACGCCTTCCACAGCTGGTGGTTCATCGCCATCACGGCCTTCCTGTGCCTCAACCTGCTGCTGTGCAACGTGGTGCGGCTGCCCCAGCTGATTCGCCGTACCCAGGCCGCGGGCAGGCCGGAGGGCGCGCTGCGCCTCTCCGGCGACGTCCGAGCGGAGGGCATCGCCAACCCGCAGGCCCTGTTTGAGCGCCTGCGGATGCCCAGGCCCGCGGCCTGCGCGGCGGAGGACGGCAGGCCGGCGCTGTTCGCCTCCCGGAACCGCGCGGGCCTCTGGGGCGCCTGGGTGTGCCACCTGGGCATTCTGCTGCTGATCCTGGGCTTCGGCCTGGGCCAGATGACCCAGCGGCAGTACACCGCCTACGGCGTCCCCGGCGACCTGCGCCCCATCGGCGATACCGGCTATGTGGTCTCCATCGACGACTTCAATGTCGGCCTTCGGGAGGATGACACCGTGGAGCAGTACACGGCGGACATCACGGTGTACGACATGAACGCGAACGGCGCCCCCAGCCAGAGCGCGACCATCAGCGTCAACAACCCCGCCACGCTGTTCGGCATGAAGTTCTACCAGAACTCCACCGGCTGGGCGGCGAAGGTGACCATCCTCAAGGACGGCGAGCCCCTCCAGGAGGCGGTCGTCTGCGCCGGGGACTACCTGGCGGTGGCCGACAAGCCGGAGCTGGTGATCTACCTCAACGCCTTCTACCCGGACTACGTGCTGGTCCCCGGCGTGGGCCCCTCCACCGCCACCGGCCAGCTGAACAACCCGGCCTACCTCTACTCGGTCTACTTCCAGGGCCAGCTGCTGGGCATGAACGCCCTGATGCAGGCGGAGGAGCTGACCATCGACGAGTACACTGTCACCTTCTCCGAGCCCCAGAGCTACACCCTGATCCAGATCAAGGTGGACCGCTTCACCTGGCTGGCCCTGATCGGCGGCCTGGTGACGCTTCTGGGCCTCATCCTGGCGTTCTACGTGCAGCCCGAGCGGGCCTGGGCGATCCAGGGCCCGGACGGCCTGTGGACCGTCTGCGCCCAGAGCCGCAAGGGCGGCCCGATCTTCAAGGACCGCTTCGAGAGGGCCGTCTCCGGCCTGAACGGCTGACTCATACTAAGACCTGATTTAAATGAGACTGAATCAGCGAGGGTTTTTTTGCGTTGGCAAGGCGAAGTCCCGCAGGCTTGCTGGCGGCAAGTCAAGGGGCTTCAACATCGCCAACGCGGAAAAGATCCGCTGAAATGTCTTGTTTTAGTCAGGGATTAGTATAAACCCCTGATCCACCCCATTCCCAGGCGCGCCCCAAAGGAGGCTTCCCCATGCTTCAAGTCGAAAACACGCTGTTCACCATCGTCATGCTGATCTACTTCGCCGCGATGATCCTGTACTTCACCTTCATCGCCGTCAAGCGGGACACCGCCGCGAAGATCGCCGTCTGCCTGCAGGGCGCGGGCCTCGTGCTGCACACCGCCGCCCTCGTCTGCCGGGGCATCGGCGCGGGCCGACTGCCGCTGACCAACCAGTACGAGTTCGCCACGGCCTTTGCCTGGGGGCTTTGCCTGGTCAGCCTGATCTTTGTGCTGCGGTTCAAGTTTCCCGTGCTGGGGGCTTTCTCCGCGCCGGTCACCTTCCTGGTCATCGGCTACGCCGCCATGCAGAGCAAGGAGGTGCGGGAGCTGATGCCCGCCCTGCGCAGCAACTGGCTGGGCTTCCACGTCTCCACGGCCATCATCGCCTACGGGGCCTTCGGCGTGTCCTTCGTGCTGTCCATTATCTTCCTGCTCCGCGACCGGATGAAGGCCAAGGGCTTCCTGGACCAGCACATCCCCAACCGGGAGAAGCTGGACGTGATCAGCTACCGCAGCGTGTCCCTGGGGCTGCTGTTCTTGACCTTCACCATCATCACCGGCGCCATCTGGGCCGAGCGGGCCTGGGGCAGCTACTGGTCCTGGGACCCCAAGGAGACCTGGTCGCTGGTCACCTGGATCGTCTACGCCATCTACCTGCACCTGCGCATCCGCCGCGGCTGGCAGGGCCGCGCGGCGGCGATCTTCGCCGTGGCCGGGTTCATCTGCGTCATGTTCACCTACATCGGCGTGAACACCTTCCTGCCCGGCGTCCACAGCTACGCCTGACGGCACGTTGAAGGGGCGGCTCCCAATCGAACAGGAGCCGCCCCTTTGTCATGCGAAAATTGCCGGGAAACGCATCGTGCGCTTCCCGGCAATTCCATTTATGCTTTGTTTTGGATCGATCAAGCCTCTGCCGCGCGGACGAACACCACGGCCTCCTGGGCGCGGTCGCTGTCGTACCACTCCAGCGTCGGGTTCTCCTCGTCGCCCGCCACAGCGAAGCTGCCCAGCGTGCCGGCCATGGCGGCCTCGCCCAGCTCAGCGCCTTCCTCGTAGTCGCCGGAGATGTCCCAGAACTTGCCCTTGTTGTAAACCAGGCTGTTCAGCTCGCAGTCGAACAGGACGCTGGCCTTGAACACGTAGGCGCCGTGGCTCACGGGAGAGACGACCGTCAGGTCCCAGCCGCGGGTAGGGTTCTTCTCGATGGTCATGGTCGCGAACTGGGTCTCCTGCTCCACCCAGCTGCCGAGGAGGGCCGCGTCGATCTCTTCATCGGCGGGCGCCTTCGCGTGGGAGCCGCCCAGGACCTCCTGGACCGCGCCGCCTTCCACGTGCAGGTCCCAGGTCATGTACTGGTCGCAGGCGGGGCCGGCCATGTGCCGGATGCCCACGGTGATGTCGCCGTCGCCCACAGGGCTGTAGCGCGCCACGAAGGTGTCCTCCAGGACATCCGCGTAGGCCAGCTGCACGACGGAATCGTCCTGCTCCATGTCATAGGCCTCCCAGGTCAGGTCGCCGTCGGAAACGTCCAGCTGGATGATGAACTCGCCGTCCTCGATCAGAGTGTTGACCTGCAGGCCGTCGGCCTCCATGGTCGAGGCCTCCTCGGCGAAGGCCGCCGCGCCGCACACCAGCAGTGCCAGGGTCATGATAACCGCGATAATCTTCTTCATAAGTATTGCCTCCGTTCTGTTGCTCATTGCTCGTTTGTTTGTGAGACCATGATAACACCCGGGCCATCACAAAAGTGTCACACCGCCGGGGCGCCTTCACGCCCCACAGTTGCGGGAAGGCTCGGCAACCCATCGAGGGCCGCCGCGCCTTCCCGTTTCATTTTCTGATATAATCCTGTCGATACCGCTTACGGCACGTACACGCGGTTGATCTCGACGACCTTGCCGCCCTCGACGCGCACCGTGGTGTTGTAGGGCACGAAGTAATTGTTGCCGGAGGTCTGCAGCGCCTCGACGATGCCGTCGAAGTTCACCGTCACGGGATCGCTCTCGATGTCCGAGGAATCCGTGTAGGTCGCCGCCGCGTCCACCACCAGCGTGGTCACGCCATGCTCGGTGTAGGTGGTCAAATCGTCCAGGCCGTGCACCGCGAAGCCGTTGGAGTCCTCCTCGCCCGCCAGGTAGAACGCACGGACATTTTCCTGATCCTCGTTCACCGCGATGCCGTACTCCGTCTCCTCAACGCTCAGCACCGGCACTTCCTCGCCCTCGACGATGATCGTGTCGCCCACCTTCAGGCTGCTCACGTCCACCAGGTCGTACCAATCCTGGGTGTAGATGTGCACCGCGTTCATGAAGATGCCAGACGCGCCACCCAGCACGTCGCCCTGGTTGAAGGACACCGGGTAGATGCCGTCGGCCAGGTTGTTCACGTCGATCTCATACGCCATCGGCGCGACCGTCTTCTCCGCCGGCTTCACGGCGTTGTCGTAGGTCACCGTGTTGCTCAGCCACTTCGCGCCGTCCGCCTGGGACACCGCCATCGCCGCAAAGTTCAGGTTGCCCTCGCCCCACTCGGCGTCCACGTTGAAGCTGCCGGACGCGCTGTTGTCCGCGTTCGCCTTCAGCTCAACGCCGTCCAGCACCATCACCAGGTCCTCGCTCTGGAAGTCCGGCTCGCCGAAGGTCAGCAGCAGCGCGTTGAATATCGCCTTCTCGCTGCCCAGGTTCGTCACGGACCACTTGTAGGTCTGGATGCCCGTCTCGTCCGCTTCGCCGGCCGGCTCCACGCTCAGCGCCAGGTTCACGGCGCTGTCCACGCTGCCCTCGCCCTTCCAGGCCTCGGCGGGCTGCATGTCCAGCCACGCGTTCACCACCGCGTCCACATCGGACGGGCGAACCTTGCCCTCTTCCACGATCATGCCGTTCGCCGCGGCAAAGCTCGCCAGCGCGGCGTCCAGCTTCTTGCCGTAGATGCCGTCGAAGCCGCCCGCGTCGTAGCCCACTTCCTTGATGATCTGCTGCAGGGCGCGCACGTCCTCGCCCCTGCGGCCGCGCTCGAACACGATGCCCGCGTCCAGCACCTCGCGTTGTTCAAACCCGCAGCCCTGGCATACGCGCACGCGCTCGCCGGACTCCGCGCGGGTCATCGGCTTCACCATCTCCCACGGGCCGAAATCGTGCTGCAGGTCCGCCAGCGTCTGCGGCCACGCGATGCCGTCCGGGTTCAGGTTGCGGTCCTGCTGGTACTTCATCAGCGCCTTCTCGGAGCCGCCGCCGAAGATGCCGTCCGCGCCGCCCGCGTTCAGGTAGCCCTGCTCCACCAGCAGCTGCTGCATCGCGCGGACCTCCTCGCCGCGGTCGCCGCGACGCAGGGTACCCTCCGGATCAAAGCTCTCCTCGGCCGTGCTCGCGCCGCAGTTCTTGCAGACCTTCGCGCGGACGCCCGCGGAGTGGTCCGTGGCCTCGACGGTGATCTCATACTCGTACTCGTGGGGCAGCGTGTCCAGCGTCTGCGTCTTCACGGTGCCGCACACCTTGCAGGTGTGCTGCCGCTCGCCGGTCGCCGTGCAGGTCGGCTCCTTGGTCAGCTCCCAGGCGCCGAAGGTGTGCTCGTCGTAGTACTCTTCCTTCTCTTCCTTGCCGCAGACATTGCACTTGCGCGTCCGCTCGCCCTTCTTGGAGCAGGTGGCCTCCTTGACGACCTTCCAGTTGCTCCAGTCGTGCTCCTTCTTCTTGGTCTCCTGCTCGTCGCGGATGCCGCACAGCGTGCACAGGCGCCAGCGGTAGCCCTTCTCCGTGCAGGTGGACTTCTTCTCCACCGTCCACTCGCCCCACTTGTGGTCGCAGTAGCTCTGCGGATAGTAGTCCACAACCGCTTCGGAACGGATCCAGCCCATCTTCTGGCCGCCGTGCTTGGTGTCCTCGATCAGCACGCCGTACCATTCGCCGTCGTCGCTGACCAGCTCGGGCAGCACCTTGCTGGCACCCTTCAGCGTCTTGAGCTTCTTGGACTCCTTGGTCTGCTCCTTGTATACATAGATCTTGTTGCGGTTCACGTACAGCGGATACGTGCCGGTGTACGGCTTATCCGCCAGCGCCGGCAGCGCCGTCAGCACCGCCAGAACCAGCGCGATCATCGCGATAAGCAGTTTCTTCATACCCTCTCTTCCTCCTCATTCTTCCTCGATCATTCTCTGACACCAGCGGACTCTGCCGCCGGCTCAAGAACGGATCCGCCCATTTCCCACGGGCCTTTCCCGACAAATGATTATACCATTATTAACCTCGGTTGGCAATCATCTGCGGATATCTTTTATGCATTGAAATTACTTTTTCTTGGCGTACTTGGAGGACACCCAGCCGCTCCTTCCGTCGTAGAAGACGTGATACCACTTCACGCCGCGGTCGTCCTTCCGGGTCTCGTCATAGGACAGCGTGGTGCCCTTGGGGATGGAGCACAGGCTGTTGTAGTCCAGTCCCGCGCCAGTGCGCAGGTTCACGCTGCCGGTGGTCTTGATCTTGCTGCCGGAGGCACTGCTGGAGCCGCCGGAGGCGCTGCCGCTGGAGGCGCTCTTGGAGGCGTACCTGGAGGAGATCCAGCCGGTGCGCTTCTTGTAGGTGACCCGGTACCAGGTCACCCCCCGATCGTCCTTCGCCGCCTTGTCGTAGGTCAGGCGCACGCCCTCGGGAACGGTCCTGATCACGCTGTAGTCCGTTCCCGCGCCCTTGCGCAGGTTCACGCTGGCCGTGGTCCACACCTGGCCGTCGGAGGACGAGGAGGAACCGGACCCGCCGGAATTCTTGCTGCCGGCGACATACTTGGAGGATATCCAGCCGGTGCGCCCCTTGTAGGAGACGCGGTACCACTTCACGCCGCGCTCGTCCTTCGCGGTCTTGTCGTACTCCAGCTTGTTGTCCGCGCTGATGGCGCGAATGGAGCTGTAGTCCAGCCCCGGGCCCTTGCGCATGTTGACGTTTCCGGTGGTATACACCGTGCCGCTCTCCGCCAGCGCGGCCACCATGGACAGGCAGATCGCCGCGATCAGCAGCGCCGCCAGGATTTTCTTCATCTGCTTCATATCGTCGTCTCCTCTATGCTCTTTCCGCTTCTGCCCCGTCACGTCTGGGGCCCGGCTTCCGCCTCGGCCAGCGATTCATCGATCAGGTTGTGGATGATGAAATCGGCCTCCGCCTCCGCGGTCGGGCCGTCCAGCCAGAACACGACCTCAAGGTACTCGTCGCCGCCGTCGATGATATAGGTGAGGGTGTCGTACTCGCCCTCCTCGCATTCCTCCACGGCGCGATACCAGGCCACCGGCGTCAGGTTGATCTCGTCGTCGGTCGCCAGCTCGGTCACGGCGGGATAGGCAGCGGACTCCTCCTCGGCATACTCCGCCAGCGTGGCGGGCAGGCCCTCCTTGCTGAACTGGTACACGTCGAAGTCCAGCAGGCTCGCGTCGCTGTACCAATAGGCCACCTGGTCGTCCGCGACATCCTCATCGCTGATCTCGCCCTGGCGGAAGTCGTCCGGCACGGTGAGGGTGAAGCTGGAATCGCCCAGGGGGATCTCCTTTAGCTCCATGTACTGGAGGGTGTCCATGATGTTCCAAACCTCCACGCCGGCCTCTTCGTCCGGCATCGTGAACACCAGCTGCACGTAGGTGTCGCCGCTGTCCATGATGAAGGTCGCGGTCTCGCGCGGCTCGCCGTTTTCCGGATTCGGCGTCCAGAACCAGCCCACGTCGATGTCGTTGACCTCGCTCGTCGGCCAGACCACCTCGACCTCCTCCAGCGCGTTGGCCTGCTCCAGCGTGAAGTGGGACAGCTCCTGCGCCGCGCCTTCCTTGCAAAACTGGTACACATCCAGGTCCAGGCCGGTCTCGTCGTTCTGGAAGCAGGCCACCTGGCCCCTGGCCAGGGCATCCTAGGTCACCTCGCCCCGCACAAAGTCGTCGTCGATCATCACGGTGTACACAGAGCTTCCCAGCCGCAGCCGGCGAAGGCTCTCCTCGGGGGTCTCCTCCTCGGCGAATGCGCCGACGAGGGACGCCAGCGCCAGCATCAGAGCCACAATCTGTTTGAACCGTCTCTTCATGTCATTATCCTCCTGAGTTAACCAATTACAGCGCCAGTTCCGTCATTATACCGGCGCACATCCAACCAACATCCAACCAAATCGGGTAAAAAGGGGTCAAAATTTCAATTGTTCCGTTTTTTCCATCTTTTCGTCGAAAACGCCCCGGAAAGGCTACGCGCGCGCCGAAAAACGCCGCGATATTATACTGAGGAAGGCGCGATAAAGCGCGCCTTCCCCAACACCGATATGGCTCGACCGGTCACGCGGCGGGCTCCAGCGCCTCCGCCCCGGCCATGGCGACCCCATCGCCATAGATCGTCTCGAACTCGTCCCGCATGGACACCGTCTCAAAGCCCAGCGCCGCGCACTCCCCGGCGAAGGCGGCGGCCTCCTCCGCGTCGCCATAGTCGCGCTCCGTGTCGTCGCAGAGCAGCATGTAGGCCCGGCCGCCGTTCTGCAGCGCGTACTGGCCCATGGCGAAGTCGCCGGAGCTGTTGCCGAACACCATCAGCGGCGGCACGCCGATCTCGTCGACGATGCTGACCACCTTGTTCATCTTCAGGTTCTTGAAGATCATGTTGCCCTCCAGCAGCACCTGGTCCTCCGGGGCGTAGGTGTAGCTGCGCGGGGCCGTGTCCCCCTGGCCGGTGGCCGTCAGCGAGAAGCTGCTGCCGATCACCCGGTACGGCGGGATCCACTCGCCCAGCGTGTCCTCGATCATCGCCCGCAGGAACAGGCGCTCGGTGCCGCTGCAGATATAGACCTGGAAGTCGCGCTCCGCCAGCCACTGTACCAGGGATACCATCGGCGCGAACCAGCGCTCGCCGTAGGTCATTCCCTCAAAGCCGGGCACGGGCTGGTCCATGAAGGCGCGCACGTAGTCCTGGTATTCCTCCACGGTGAAGCCCGCAAAGGACTCCGCCGCCATCTGCGCGGTGGACCGGGGAGAGTCCGGCAGCGGCTCGTGGTTCAGATACGCGGCCTCCAGGGCCTCGGCGAAGGCCACGTCCTCGGGATTTCCCTGACAGCTGTCGTCGTGGAGCAGGCGGTACATCAGCATGCACTGGTCGACATAGGTGGGATACCGCTCCCCGACCAGCGTGCCGTCCGAGTCGAAGAGCACAATGCGCCGCTCCGGGGGCACGTAGTCCGGCGAGGACTCGTCCGTCACCGCCTCGACATAGGCGACAATGGAGGCCATGGCGGGAGAATCCACGCTCCAGAAGGGGATGGCCTCCGGGACCTTCTCCACCGCGTTGAACCGCCCGGCAAAGCGGACGCCCGCCGCTTCGCAGGCCGCGATCTGCGCGTCGGAGATGCCCTCGGCATCCTCCGTCTCGATCAGGTAGTGGTAGCTGCCGAGCCGACTGCCCTCGGGGCGGTCGTGGAGCGCCACGATCTCCAGGCCGGCTTCATGCATCGCCAGAAGGATGTCGTCGATCCCGCTGCCCTCGCAGGTCGCCACGAACACCGCCCGCGTCAGGCCCTCGCCCTCCAGCGGCTCGCCGGAGAGCACGTAGAAACGGGTCTTGTTGGCGCGGGAGATCTGCACGTTCTCCGCCAGCACTTCCAGCCCGTAGAGCGGTGCGGCCCCCGGGGCGGCGACGGCGGCGATGGCCACGTCCCCGGTCTGCGCCACGTAGCTCGCGGCGGCGGCGGTGCTGGCCATCTCCTCGGCGGTCGCGTCCGGCAGGTGCTCCGCGCGCCACTGGGCGCTCTGGGCCAGCCCCTGCGCGTGGGAGCAGACGGTCCGGATGTCCTGGAGCGTCGCGCCGGGCACGCCCATCAGGGTCTGGCTGATGGGCAGCACCACCTCGCCCACGACCCAGGCGTCCTTCGCCGCGATCAGCGCGTCCACATAGCCGACCACCGCGCCGCCCAGGGTGTTCTCCTGGGGGATGACGGCGTAATCCGCCGCGCCGTCCAGCACGTCCGCCACGGCGTCCTGGACGGTCCCCCGCGGGTTCAGGGAAGCCCCGTCCCCGAAAAAGAACTGGGTGGCCTCCTCCGTGTAGGTGCCCTGCGGACCGAGGTAGCTGACCCGGGCCGGCGCCTCGTCGGCCATGGCCGGGCAGCCCATCAGGCACAGCAGGCCCACGAGCAGCAGCGACAGCGCGGCGATCCCGCGGCTTCCGAAAGCGCGTTTGAACATTCTGGTCATGTGTCTTTCCTCCCGTATTTTCGTGATATGGCGTCCTCCGTGCAAGCCTCTCCGGCTCACTGCCGGTTCTTCTGGATCTGTGAAAGCTGTGCCTCCCGCTCGACAGCCCAGGTGTACTGGGACATGTATTCGCCGAAATAGCTGTTGAGGGCCTCTTCATCGCCCTCCAGGAAGCGATAGACGTCGCAGTCGATCAGCTCCGGCAGTATGCGCAGGTTGCGGTTCTTCAGCTCGAACAGGTCGCCGATGCCATACTTTTGAAGCGTATCCCGGAGCGACCGGATCACCACGTCCATCTGCTTCTGCATGGAGATATCGTACAGCCGGTCCTCCCACAGCGCCGCGAAGGCGTCCTGCCGGGTGACGCCCGCGCCCCGGCGGTCCACCAGGTAGGCCAGCAGTTCCTTGGACTTGGAGCGCCGGAAGTCCAGCGTCTTGCCGTCCACCAGGATCTCGAAGTGGCCGAAGGTCTGCACGACGATGTGGGCGGGCTTGTCGGCGGCCTGTATGGACAGGGCGTATTCGATCTCCTTGCGCAGCCGCGCCTGATCGAAGGGCTTGAGCAGGTAGCTGGTGGGGAGCACGCTGTAGGCGTCCAGCGCGTACTGGCTGAAGGCCGTGATGAATATGACGCAGACCCGGGGGTTGAGCCGCCTGAGGCGCTCCGCCAGCTCCAGGCCGCTCATGTTCGGCATGTCGATGTCCAGCAGCGCCAGGTCCACCGGGTTGTCCTCCGCCCAGGCCAGGGCCTCCCGGGGCCGGGTAAAGCCGCGCACGTCCTCCAGCAGCCGCATCTTCTGACAGGAGGAGACGGTGTGCTTCAGCACCTGGGCCTCGTCGTCCACGCAAATGGCGTTCATAGGCTCTCCTTTCCCCGGGGGATCCGGATGATCACGCGGGTGCCCCGCCCCGCCTCGCTCTCAATGGCCATCGTGGCGCCGCACAGCCTTTGCAGGCGCTCCCGCACATTTTGCAGGCCGATGTGCAGGCCCTCCTTCCCTGGCGTCTCCCTCTGGGAGAAGCCCTTGCCGTTGTCGCGAATGACGATCTCGTGGCAGTCCGGCAGCAGGTTTGTGATGATGTCCACCTGGCCCCGCTGCATCCCCCGCACGCCGTGGCGGATCGCGTTTTCCACCAGGGGCTGCACCGTCAGGGCTGGCAGCAGGAAGTCCTCGTCCTCGATCTCGTAATCCAGGTGGATGTTGGGGAAGCGCTCCATCTCGATCTGGGCGTACACCAGCGCGTGGTCCAGCTCCTTGCGGAAGGGGATCAGCCGCGCCTCGTTCAGCGACTCGAGGTTCTGCCGCAGGTAAGTGGCGAAGCGCTCGGTGATGGCAGCGGCCTTTCTGGGGTTCTCCAGGCACAGCGCCTGGATGGTGGTGAGGGTGTTGTAGAGGAAGTGGGGCTGGATCTGGGACATCATAATCTGGATGCGCTGCTCCGACACCAGGGCCCGCTCGTGCTCCCGGACGAATTGCAGGTGCAGCCAGATGTAATAGAACACGCAGCAGAACACGGCGGCGATTTCCGTGAAGGTGATCGTGCCGTTGGTGGGGCACCGGGCGTCCATCAGCCCGCCCAGCGCGGCCAGGGCGGCGTTGGCGATGGGGATCATCTTCTCCAGGCCCTTGACCCTCCTGTACTTCACCAGCGTGACAGCCAGCAGGCAGAGGAGCATCGCGAGGCAGGTCCAGTGGGCGGCGTAGCCCAGCGGCCCGCGGTAGAAGTAGCCGTCCTCCGAAATGCGAAAGGTCCAAGGCGCAAACAGGGAGGTCAGGTACACGGCGGTGTTCAGGACCGGCGGGATCCAGAGCCAGCGCCTCCTGGGGCCGTCCCAGAGGATGCAGATGAACAGCATGATGACCACGGGCCGCATGATGTAAGTGTACGCGGACATGGTGGTCTTGACCGTGACGAAGGACGGGTCCCAGGCGGCGGCCATCGCGTTGGCGGCGATGTTTTCCACGATCAGCGACAGCACGATGGCGTCGATCGACAGCATGATCCCCTTGATCCGCTTTTCGACATACGAATCGACCATCACGGCGAAGGCCAGGCCGACCAGCGCCAGGATGGGCAGCATCAGCGTATTGACCTGCTCCTGAAGCTCGACTGAGAAGTATCCCACAAAATCCATCTCCCCGGAGGCGCGGCGCGCGCCGCAATACCATCATACCCGAAAACGGGGGCGACTTCAAGCCACAATGTCACTAAAATAGCGACAAGGTAAAAGGACTGATGAAGGAGCCGGCAA
>JAUMVG010000093.1 GCA_030530315.1 Clostridia bacterium
CCGTCGCAGCCGGGAAACAGGCGCTTGGCCAGCTCCGTCACGCAGGGCTCGCCCTTGATGGTCCAGCACTTCGACTTGCGGTTGTAGCTCAGCGTGCCGTAGGTGTGCTGCCCGGGGGGCACGTCCCGCAGGTAGGGGGGAACCCCGGAATCCGGCTCGGCATAGTCGCCACAGTCGTCCATGGTGATGGCGCCTTCGCCGGTGTAGTCGTCGTAGTAGTCCATGAGACCTCCAGAGGAATTGAGAATTGGGAATTCAGGAACAAATTCCCTTCGGAATTTGTTGGATTGAAATTGACGATGAAAGCAAATATCCTTGGAAACAAGGAATGCATACAAGCGTAAACACTTGTATAAGATGGAAGGAAATCAATTTTATCTGAAGAAATCCGTCAGGATTTCAACCACAATTCTCAATTTCCAATTCTCAATTCTCAATTATGTGTATGCGTCACGGCAGCGCCACGCCCCACAGCCGGTTCAGGGACAGGAGGCGGACGGGTTTGCCGTCGATGGCGTCCGGCACCCGGGTGACCCGCTGCGTCACCACGATCACCGCGTCCAGCTCGTCGGATTCCAGGTATTTGCGCAGCTGCGCCGCCAGCGCCGAGGAGGCCGGGCGGCCCTTCTTGACCTCGATGCCGATCCTGCCCACGCGAAAGTCGATGCGCCGCCGGGGGCCGAGCTTATACTCATGCTCGTATGCCAGGCCCGCCGCGGACAGCGCTTCGGCGACGGCGCCGTGGATGTCGTATTCCTCCGGCTGGGCGGGCATCCGCACCGCCGAGAGGGCGGCGGCGACCCGGTCGATGATGGGGGAGAGGGTGTCAGTCATGGGCGGCTCCTGTCAGTCGAAGGTGTACATCAGGTTCAGGCAGTCCGGCGCGTCGGGGTCGACGTAGCCCGTGTCGGTAAAGCCCGCCTTCTCATAGAGGCGCAGCGCGGCCAGGTCATCCCGCTTGACGCACACCTCCACGCAATCATATCGGCGCTCGGCCTCCAGCCGGTCCAGGATCAGCCGAAGCGCCCGGGCGCCGTAGCCCCGGTTCTGGAAGCGCCGGTCGATCATGAACTGCTGCAGGTCGTAGCACGCGGGCGCCTCGTCCATGTCCTTCACCAGCGCCAGCCCGACGACTTCGCCGTCGGCTTCGATGGCCCAAACGCGGACGTTTTCCCGCCGGTAGAGATAGCCCCGGGCGAGGATGCCTGCGGCGTCGTCCAGGAAGCCCTGCTGCTTCGGTGCAACGGTGAGCGCCCGGGCGGCAAAGAAGTTGGTTTCATCGATTTCCCTGAGCTGAATCAAGCGTTTTCCTCCAATAGCCGGGCCAGCGCCTCCGGCAGCGGCGATTCCCGCTCGATCGCCTCGCCGGTGACGGGGTGGATCAGGCGGATGCGGGTGGAATGCAGCGCGAAGCGCCCGGGCAGGCGCGGGTCCTCGTGGCCGTAGAGGAAGTCTCCGGCCACGGGGTGGCCCAGGTGAGCCATATGCACCCGTATTTGATGGGTGCGGCCCGTCTCCAGGCGCAGGCGGACGAGGGAATACCTCTCGCCGCTCTGTTCGACCTTATAGTGCGTGACCGCCCGGATGCCGCGCTCGCGGTCGATCACCCGGCGCACGGTGGCGGAGGCCTCCTTGGCGATGGGGGCGTCCACGACGCCCTCGCCGGTCATGCGGCCCTCCACCACGGCCAGGTATTCCCGCAGGAAGGCGTCGGTGTGCAGCTGCTTCTGCAGCCGCTGGCAGGCGTGGGCGTTCTTTGCCGCGGCCAGCAGGCCGCTGGTGCCCCTGTCCAGCCGGTTCAGGGGGCGGAACACGAAGCCGGGATCCTCCCGGTAGCGCCAGGCCAGCCGGTTTTCCAGCGTCATGGCGGTTTGCTTTGCCGAGCACTGGGTGGCCAGCGGCGCGGGCTTGTCCACGATCAGCAGGTCAGCGTCCTCCCAAAGCACGTTCACCGGCGTCGGGTCGGGGACGATCGCCTGTCCCGGCGCGTCCTCCAGGCGCACGGTGACCACGTCGCCGGGGGCGAGCGGGTGGTTGGCGTGGACCGGCGCGCCGTTGACCAGCAGCCCGCCCTGAACCTTCAGCCTGGCGAACTGGTGGTAGGACACGCCCATGCCGCCCCGGACGAAGAACTTGACCTGGCGGCCGGCGTCCGATTCGGCGGCGACGGCGGTGAGCTCTCGCATGGGGGAACCTCCTACACTACAAAAAAACCGAACGCATGGCCCCGTTTGGCAAGTGCAGGGGTTTATGCGGCCGGTTTCCTGTTGAAGCAACCTTCAATTTGCGGTGAGAACGACCCGATTACAGGGCGCGCTCAACCTTCTTGCTGCGCAGGCAGCGGGTGCACACGGACATGCGCTGAGGAACGCCATTTACGAGAACGCGAACCTTCTGCGTGTTCGGAGCCCAAGTGCGGCGGGTCTTGCGGTTGGAATGGCTCACGTTGTTGCCGTACACCACGCCCTTGCCGCAGATTTCACAATACTTTCCCATACTCTATCACACCTCCTTCAAGGATGTATCCACATCAAAACATTGAGATTATATCATTTCCCGCGCCAAAAGGCAAGGGCCCGACGTGTAAAACTTCTTGAAAGCCGGAAAATTAACCGATTATTGTAAAAAAACGATCATTTCCGCGGCCGGAAGGGCTGGTTTTGCTTGCATAATCGATTAAAAACAGGTATACTGTTAATGGAGAGGTTTATGCGCGCCGAAGCTCCCTTCGGGGGAGGGCCGACCGAACGCGCGTCGGCGTGGCTGCGTGCCCCGACAACAAGGGAGGTATGATTATGGATTGCAAATACAATACCGATCTGGGCATTGTCACGGTAAATGATGATGTGATTGTGCGCGTCGCGGGCTATGCGGCGCTGGATTGCTACGGCATTGTGGGCATGGCCTCCAAGCGAGGTACGGACGGCCTGGTGCAGCTGATGGGCCGCGAGAACCTTGGCCGCGGGGTGCGGATTCGCAACTCCGGCGACAAGGTGGACATCGACCTGTTCATCATCGTGGAATACGGCATCTCGATCAGCGCCGTCGCGGCGGCGATCATCGAGACCGTGAAATACAAGGTGGAACATCTCACCGGCGTACCGGTCGGCCGCGTGAATGTCTGCGTTGAAGACATTCGCGTCTGATTCGCTCCTCGGATACATTGGGAGGTTAACATGGCAAGCAAGAGAATAGACGGCATCCTGCTCAAGGAGATGTTCGCATCCGGAGCGGCGCTGCTGGTAAATAATCGCGACAACGTGGACGCGCTGAACGTGTTCCCGGTCCCGGACGGAGATACCGGCACCAACATGTCGCAGACCATCACTTCCGCGATGAAGGAGATCAACGCCAAGCCCTACACCAGCGTGGCGGACGTCTCCAACGCCGCCGCCCGCGGGGCGCTGAAGGGCGCGCGGGGCAACTCCGGCGTCATCCTCAGCCAGATCCTGCGGGGCTTCGCCAAGGCGATGGCCGGCCACGAGGACGTGGACGGTCCGCTGCTGTCCCAGGCCCTGCGCCAGGGCGCGAACACGGCCTACAAGGCGGTCATGAAGCCCAAGGAGGGCACGATCCTGACCGTGATCCGCGTGATCGCCGAGGAGGCCGAAGAGGCCGTGGACAAGCACGACGACGTGGTCGAGCTGTTCAAGCTGGTCCTCAGTGTGGGCGACGCCATACTGAAGCGCACGCCGGACATGCTGCCGGTGCTGAAGCAGGCCGGCGTGGTGGACAGCGGCGGCATGGGCCTGATGGTGGTCCTGCGGGGCATGTACGCAGCGTTGACCGGCGAGGCCGTGGACGCGGTGGCCGAGGTCAAGGCCGACGGCGTGCCCATGCCCGGCGAGTTCGTGGACGACCACGACGCCATCGACGAGATCAAGTTCGGCTACTGTACCGAGTTCATCGTGTCCCATCCCCGCCCCGACATGCGGGACAGCGACGTGGTGCGCCTGCGCCGCCGCCTGGAGCGCCTGGGCGACTGCGTGCTGGTCATCGCGGACATGAACGTGGTGAAGGTGCACGTGCACACCAACGAGCCCGGCAAGGCCCTGCAGTACGCGCTGGAGCTGGGCGAGCTGGACGCCATCAAGATCGACAACATGATGGAGGAGCGCCGCGAGCGAGAGGCGAAGCAGGCCGAGGAGGCCGCCGCCAAGGCCGCGGAGCAGAAGGAATACGGTATCGTGGCCGTGGCGCTGGGCGAGGGCCTGACGGAGATCTTCCGCAACCTGAACGTGGACCAGATCGTCGACGGCGGCCAGACCATGAACCCCAGCATCCAGGATCTGGCCAAGGCGGCGGACGCCACCAACGCCAGGAACGTCATCATACTGCCCAACAACACCAACATCATCCTGGCGGCGCAGCAGGCCACCGAGCTGACCGAGCGCAACGTGATCGTGCTGCCCACCAAGTCGGTGCCCATGGGCATCTCCGCGGCGCTGGCCTTTGACCCGGCCGTGTCCGTGGAGGAGAACCAGGCCGCCATGACCGAGGCCGCCGAGGCCGTGCATACCGCCTCCATCACCTACGCCGTCCGCGACACCAACTACGACGGCCAGGAGATCCACGAGGGCGACATCATGGGCATGATCGACAACAAGCTCAGCGTGCTGGGCAGCGAGATCGCCCAGGTGGGCATGGACGTGACCGAGAAGATGGTGAACGAGGACTCCGCGCTGATCACCGTGTACTACGGCCAGGACATCGACGAGTCCGAGGCCCAGGCCCTGCGGGACGCGCTGGCGGAGAAGTACACCGACTGCGACGTGGAGCTGCAGCTGGGCGGACAGCCGCTGTACTACTACCTGATCGCGGTGGAATGACCTGAAACGATTGCGACAGGGCGGAATCCGGCATGGATTCCGCCCTGTTTGACGCCTTATTACAATGCTTCGCCGAGGGGCGTCCGGACAGTCGGGGAGGAGGATGCGCAATGAAGAAAAGAATATTGGTTTTGCTGGCGACGCTGGCACTGGCGTTGACCGGCGCGGCGCTGGCAGAGGCGCGCTATACCCTGCCCGACGGAATTGACGAGATGGACGAGCCGATGGACGGCGAGCTCTACTGGCACGCCCTGCCCGAGTGCGGCGGCGTTCCCCGCCCCGCGATGAACGGCGACGAGACGCGCTGGCCCTGCCCGGTGTGCGTGCCGGACGCCAGCGACTATCCGGGTCTCGAGATCTACGGCCTGGGCGGGCTGACGGTGATCCGCATGTCGGACGCCTACATCGCCACCCGGGAGGACGTGGGCGGCGTGTTCGGCTTCTCCAGCGCCACCGAGTATCAGGGGTGCGAGGCCGAGGCGCTGCTGTCGCGGCTGCTCCACGGCGAGGATTATGCCGATTTCAGGGCGAATTGGACTGGGGATGGCACGGCGTCCGCGACCGTCCGCAGCGCGAGCTCGCTGATGACACCGTCGGGGGATTTCGACCGGGGCTGCATCGGCGTGCCCCGGCACCTGGGCGCGGCCTGGGTGGAGGTGTTCCCGCCGGCGACCAACGCCGACGACGCGCTGAACCCCCGCTTCTTCGAGGGCACGCTGACCGCGACCGGGGACGGACTGAGCTGTGAAACGCCCAAGGAGTGGAACCTGTACCTGGGCGGCGCGTCGGTCGAGGCGCTGGAGGCCGAACCGGCCTGCCGCTACGAGGGCCAGATCAGGTCCGTCCGGGGCGGCGACTGGATGCTGGAGGTCTACCGGGCACGGGGCCTGAACCTGGCGGTGCTGCGCCTCTCCGGCGGGGACGCCATGTTCAAGCCGGATATTACCCTGGACGCCTCCGGCTGGCCGGAGCAGGTGACGATGACCGAACCGTACTGGGACGGCGAGACCGCGCTGTACGGCTGCGCGCTGACCGACGGCGAGGCCGAGGAGTTGATCTCCGGCGGGCCGTTCGTGGATTACGCCAACATGGCGCAGGTCGGTGCGGACTTCGGGGATACCGAGTACGGCATGGGCATCACGGACGGCTGGAACTACTACGTCGAGGACCGGGCCGGGAACATCCTGCTGTCGCCGGTCTACGGCCACATGGAGCGCGCCGGCAGCGTCTTCCTGGCCATGGAGTGGCTGCCGGACTCCCTGGGGGATTCCCGGTCCATCGTCTACGACGCCGCCGGGGACCGGGTGCTGATGGCGGCTGACAACATGATACTGACCCTCAATCCCTTTGAGGGCGGCTTCTTCATGCATGAGTACAATAAGACCACACTCACCCTGGCCTCGGGCAGCGCGCCTTCCGGGGTTGAGTGGACCGAGCTGCGGCAACACGGCGTCGTCAGCGGGCAGGACCCGGACGTCTGGCGCCAGGCCGAGGTCTGGGCGGGGGCGGGGACGCCGCCCTCGGTCCGCCTCGCGGGGCGCAAGGGCTACAAAAACACCACCGCCATCACCCTGTGGGGCGACCCGGACGTGTACGTCGCGCCCTACACAAGGAGGCTCAGGGCCTGGTTCGACTACGACGGCGGCCAGCCGCAGGTGCCCGAGGGGACGCTGCTGGGCTGCGTGTGCGTGGACGATCAGAACTGCGCCTTCATCGTGTGGAGCCTGGACGGCGGGGAGAAGCCCTCCGCGGAGGAACTGGGGCTGACCTGCGCCGGCAGGCCGCTGCGCCGCCTCGAGGGCGTGGCGCTGTCCGTGAACCGGAAGGCGGCCCGCCGCCACTGGCGGAACCTGGTGCGCGACGGCCTGCGGCAGATCGGCGCGGGCTGGGCCGTGGACCTGTTCCGCCTGGCTCGGCTTGCCCTGCGGTGAGAAGGGAGCCTCGCAAGCGCGTCATTCCGTATACAAAAAGAAAGAATTATGATGACGGAACCGACAAAAAATGGATTGCGCAGTCATTTCGCGGCAGCAACACTGATTCATTCTCAATTCCCAATTCTCAATTCCTAGAGTGTGTTTCTAAAATGAGGGATGTGCAGATTCGAGCAGATAATCATTCATTTCAAGGCGGTTTTCCGCAGGCTTAGTGGCGCTAAGTCAAGGGAAACCAACGCTGAAATGGAGGATTAGATGCCGAAAATGCATCTTTCCGAATTTAGAAACACACTCTAATCCCTAATCCCTCATTCCTCATTCCTGATTCATCAAGGTGTTTTATGGACATATCTCTGACCCAGATCAAGGGCATTGGCCCCGCTCGCCTGAAGGCCTTCGAGGCGGCGGGCATCCGCACGGTGCGGGAGCTGGTGATGTTCCTGCCCAAGGAGTACCGGGACCTGAGCGCCACGGTGCCGCTGTGCGAACTGAAGCCGGGGGACACCGCCGCGGTACGCGTGCGCGTGGCGGGGGAGGTCTCCGAGCGGCGGGCGCGGCGGCTGCTGATCACCAAGGTGTACGTCACCGACGACACGGACACCATCCAGGTGCTCTGGTACAACCAGCCCTGGCTGAAAAAGCAGATGACGCCGGGCCGGGAGCTGCTGCTCTACGGCAAGGCGGAGCACAAGCAGGGCTACGTGTCGCTGGTCAGCCCCACCATCGAGACCGGCGAGGGCCTGATCCCCGTGTACCGCAGCATCCCCGGCATCCCCGCCAAGGCGCTGCGCCAGAGCGTGGAGGCGGCGCTGAGGCTGTGTGAGGGCCAATGGCCGGACGAGCTGCCGGAGTCGCTGAGGCGGCGGCACGGCCTGTGCGAGCGCAACTTCGCCATGCGCAACGCCCACTTCCCGGACAGCCGGGAGGCCCTGGAGGCGGCCCGGCGGCGCATCGCCTTCGAGGAGCTGCTGCTGTACCAGGTGGCGCTGATGCTGTTCCGGAGCGTGGGCAGGAACGGCGTGCGCATCGACTTTGAGGACGGCGCGCCGGAGACCTTCTGGGAGCATCTGCCCTTTGCCCCGACCAACGCCCAGCGGCGGGTGCTGGCCGAGGTGGCCGGCGACCTGCGCTCTGAGAGGGCCATGGCCCGCATGGTGCAGGGAGACGTGGGCAGCGGCAAGACGGCCATCGCCTTCGCAGCCATCGCCCTGGCCCACGCGGGGGGCTGGCAGTCGGCGCTGATGGCTCCCACCGAGGTGCTGGCCCGCCAGCACTACGAGGGCGCGAAGCAGCTGCTGGAGCCCCTGGGGCTGCGGGTGGGCCTGTTGGTGGGCAGCCTCACCCAGAAGCAGCACCGGCTGGCCCACGAGGCCATCGCCAGCGGCGAGTGGGACGTGGCCATCGGCACCCACGCGCTGATCACCGAAGGGGTGGAATACAAGCGGCTGGGCCTGGTGGTCACCGACGAGCAGCACCGCTTCGGCGTGCGCCAGCGCACCCAGCTGGGGGAGAAGGGCGACGCGCCCAACGTGCTGGTGATGTCCGCCACGCCCATTCCCCGGACGCTCTCGCTGATCCTGTACGGCGACCTGGACATCTCCATCGTGGACGAGCTGCCCCCCGGGCGCACGCCGGTGCAGACCCGCATCGTGCCGGAGGCCAAGCGGGAGGGGCTCTACGGCTTTTTGCGGGAGGAGGTCAAAAAGGGGCGTCAGGTGTACTTCGTCTGTCCGCTGGTGGAGGAATCCGAGGCGGTGGAGGCGCTGCCCGCAGAGGTGGTGTACGAGGACCTGCGCACGAAGCACCTCGCCGACCTGCGCATCGAGCTGGTCCACGGCCGGATGAAGCCCGCCGACAAGGACGCCGCGCTGGAGCGGTTCCGGACCGGCGAGGCGGACGTGCTGGTGTCCACCACGGTGATCGAGGTGGGCGTGAACGTGCCCAACGCCACGGTCATGGTCATTGAAAACGCTGAGCGCTTCGGCCTGGCCCAGCTGCACCAGCTGCGGGGACGCGTGGGCCGGGGTACCGAGGCCTCCTGGTGCTTTTTGATGGCGGAGCCCAACCCGAGATTGAAGTTCCTGGCCTCCACCACAGACGGCTTCAAGGTGGCCCAGAAGGACATGGAGCTGCGAGGCCCCGGGGAGCTGTTCGGCACCCGCCAGTCCGGCACGCTGACGGCGGGCATCGGCAGCCTGGCCGGGGACACGGAGCTGCTGAAGCTGACCCACGACGAGGCCCGGGACCTGATGCGGGACGCCTCCGGCGAGGAGGCCCGCGCGGTGATCGCCCTGGCCCGGGATCGCTTTGCCGACAAGCTCCAGAGCGTGGCGGTGAACTGATCGGGCGGCGTCGCGCGAAACCCTTCGCCTTTGCCGCGCGCGTCGCGAGCCGGATCGCACTGCTGTCTCAGGCGCGCGGCGACAGCGTTTTCCAATTCTTGAATTCTGTGGCAGTGGATGATTTCCAGTGTAAATCGTTTGGCTCGGGTCAAAATAGTTGCAGACTGAACGGCGAGCGCCGGAAGGTCGAAAAGCGATTTTGAAAGGAGTCAACGAAAATGGCGAACAACAATTCGAACAGCAACCAGATCAATGTCCCGGAAGCCCGCGAAGCGATGCGCAACATGAAGCACGAGGTGGCCAACGAGCTGGGCATCACCCTGAACCAGGGCTATAACGGCAACATCTCCGCCAAGGACGCCGGCCACATCGGCGGCAACATGGTCAAGAAGATGATCGAGGCCCAGGAGCGCCAGATGAGCGGCGGTTCCCGCTTCTGACGCAGGCCCGCAGGCCGGTTCCGCGCCTCCCGCAGAGGGACGCGGGGCCGGCTTTTTTCCGCGTCGGGCGACCGGGAAAAACCGGCAAATTGCCGCGCTGCGTTCATATTCAGTACATCAATTCATACTATACTTACAGCATCGAGGGTTCGCCACTCTCGTTGAAAATAGACCCAAACACTGATCCCCGCCTCGCGGCGCCAACTTGCAAGGGCGCTGCGCAGAGGCGGGGACAGACAATTTTTGGGGCTTTGCGCCTTTGGTTGGATGGGAGCGACGAAAATGGCGACACGGCGCGGGCGGCGGCCCGGAAACCGTGCTGGTGGGCAGCATGCTGAAAAAACCGGGCGATGGCTTGAAGTCAATGTCACTAAGATAGGGCAACGAGGGGCACGAACAAGCGAGTTCGTGCTCC
>JAUMVG010000021.1 GCA_030530315.1 Clostridia bacterium
TCTCAAGGTTCGTTTCTCTCTCTTCTCTGTATCGTTTTCAAGGTTCGCCGCTGTCCGTGGAATCACTCTGTTTCCCTGACAGCTTGGTCATTATAGCAAACCATAAGCCCCTTTGTCAACACATTTTTGGCCAAAATCAAAGAGATAACTTTACCTGTCATTTCGCGTCAATAACCCCCAAAAAAGCCGAATATTCCGTGTTTTTCGCAGGCAATACATCCGGTTTTTGCCGACAGTCCCGCGAGGCGCTCCCGGTATCGTTCGCCTCGGCATTAAACCGTTCTTAACGTTTAAAAAACGGGCACAAATCCCCGTTTCAGAGCCGATTCAGGAGTCGGAAAAAAGCGTTTCCGCCGCCGCTATTTTTTCCCTGAAAACAGTTGACAAACCCAGCGGAAGGGCCTACAATAAGAACAGAAATCCGGTAAGTAAGGCTACCGCAGGGATATGGATTGCTGCCGCGAAGTGGTGGAGACACCATCAGATGGTTTGAACAGGCGATTTCGAAGCACAAGGCATCGTCTAACGCAATTTCACTGTGATTCGTCCTCATACGAATCATCCCCGACAAGCCGGGGATGGATTTGCCCCACGCAAATCTACCCTGCCCTGCGAAGCTGAAGCTCGAACGGTGCAGATCAATCAAGCGCGATTATTCCGCATCCGTTCGGGTGCGGAATTTCATATTATATAGAACAAAGGGGTGAAGGGAATGGACGCTGGCGGTAGTAGCTATGGCACATATGCGGATCATATACGGCAGGCCCTCCGCCGGACGCGCGCTTCCCTCGATGCCTTCACATTCTGAGAAGCAGCGCCCTGTGGCGCTGTCTTTTTGATCTTCCACTGTGTCCTGCTCCTGTCAGAGGGCGCGTTTGCGCCGCTCAGGTGGTCAAGGCAGCCATCGGCCGCCGAACCAGCCTGCCCACTGGCGGGCCGGATATCCCCGGGATATCCGCCTTTCAACACGCATTGATTGGAGGAGTGACGATGAAGGAAAGAACCGAAATCCTTGAAGAGACCTTTCGCAAGCTGGCGGAAGAGAAGAAATATGCCTCCCTCCGGGACCTGATGCAGACCCTGTATCCCGCGGACATCGCCTCGATTCTCAGCGACATGCCCGAGAAGCTGATGCCCGCCATATTCCGCCTGCTGCCGAAGGACCTCGCCGCGGAGACCTTCGTCGAGATGGAGAGCGACATCAAGGAAGCCCTGATCAAGAGCTTCTCGGATACAGAGCTGAAGGCCGTCATCGACGAGATGTACATGGACGACGCCGTCGACCTGATCGAGGAGATGCCCGCCAACATGGTGCGACGCATCCTCTCCCAGGCGGACGCCGACACCCGCAAGCAAATCAACGAGATTCTGAAGTACAAGGACGACTCCGCCGGGTCCGTGATGACCACGGAGTTCGTCGCGCTGGCGCCGGGCATGACCGCCGCAGACGCCATCGCGGAAATTCGCGCCACCGGCGTGGACAAGGAGACCATCAACACCTGCTACGTGCTGGATGAGAAGTACCACCTGATGGGCACGGTGACCATCCGTTCGCTGATCCTGGCCTCCCCCACCGATCCCTGCGAGAACCTGATGACCGCGGAGCCCATCACCGTCAGCACCCAGGATGACCAGGAGAGCGCCGTGCAGATGATGTCGAAGTACAACTTCACCTCGCTGCCGGTCGTGGACGCCGAGGGCCGCATGGTCGGTATCATCACCGTTGACGACGCCCTGGACATCATGGAAGAAGAGGCCACCGAAGATATCGCAAAGATGGCCGCTATCACCCCCTCGGACAAGCCCTACCTTAAGACGGGCGTGTTCGAGACCTGGAAGAACCGAATCCCGTGGCTGCTGCTGCTGATGATCTCCGGCACGTTCACCGGCATCGTCATCACCGGCTTCGAGGACGCCCTGAAGCTGTTCCCCGTGCTGATGGCCTCGGTGCCCATGCTGATGGACACCGGCGGTAACTCCGGCAGCCAGGCCTCCGTCTCCATCATCCGCGCCCTGTCGCTGGGCGAGCTGGAATTCTCGGACATCTTCCGCGTCATCTGGAAGGAGTTCCGGGTGTCCTTCCTGTGCGGCTTGACGTTGACTGTCGCCAACTACGGCCGCCTGATGGTGCTGGAGCGGGTCACTCCCCTGGAGGCCCTGACCATCTGCCTGACCATGATGTGCACCGTCATCATCGCCAAGTTCGTGGGCTGCACGCTGCCCATGCTGGCCAAAAAGGCCAAGCTGGACCCCGCCGTGATGGCGAGCCCGTTCATCACCACCATCGTCGACGTGCTCTCCCTGCTGATCTACTTCCAGATCGCCGCGCTGGTGCTGCACGTCAGCTGATTCAAGGGTTCCATTTCATTGAATAATTGATTGGAAAGATTCTTCGCTCCGCTCAGAATGACCGTGAAGAACACGCGCCACCCTGAACGGAACGGAGGATCTTTTCCTTTGCCCGGAATAAGCGCGGGAAACGCGCGCCATCCTGAGCGGAGCGAAGGATCTTTCCTTTTTCTCGGAACAACGATGGCGGAATGCACAAAACCCACGCCGGCCAGCGCGGGTTTTATCGTTTCCAAGGAATAGCCTGATCAGAATCCAAAGGTCACCGTCACGCAGCCTCCGCCGTCGTTCTCCAGCCGGATGTCCCCATCGTGGCGCTGGCAGAGTATCTTGCAGATGTTCAGACCCAGGCCCAGGTGATCGTCCCCGGCGGCGGCCTTGTTTCGATAGAAGGGATCGGTGGCCTTTTCCAGGTCTACGGCGGAAAAGCCCGGTCCATCGTCGCTGACGCGCACCAACAGCCGGCCCGGTTCCGTCCACACCCGGACCCGGAGCTCTGTCGCGGCATAGCGGGCGCCGTTGGTGAGCAGGTTTTCACACACCTGCTGCACGATCTCCGGGGACACATTCACCGGACCCCCCGGACCCGCCTCGAAATACAGCTTCTTATCGCCGCAGAGCACCTGGGCGGAATCCCGCAGGGCCTCGGTCAGCTCGTCGAAGTCCACCGTCCTCCGCCGCACCTCCATGTCCTCCAGCCGCTGCAGGCGCGCCATGGCGTCCACATACCGCTCCATCCGATCGATGCTGCCGGACATGGCAGTCAGTTCCCCGACGATCTCCTCCTGGGACACGCTGCCCTCCGGCACCCCGGCCAGCAGCATCGACGCGTGGCCCTTCAATACCGTCAGCGGCGTTCGCAGGTCGTGGGAAAAGGCGGCGTTCAGCCGCTTGCGCTCCTCCACGCTGCGCCAGAGCTCCCGGTTGTTCTGCGCCAGCGCGTGCCGCATGGTCTCGAAGGAATCGCACACCTGGCCCAGCTCGTTTTTGGAATCGTAGGCCACGGTGAAGTCCAGGTCGTTGCGGGCGATGCGGTCGCTGCTGTTCTTCAGCAGCGCCAGCGGCCCCCGCAGCTTGCGCCGGAAGAACAGCGTGGCGCACATGATCAGCGCCCCGATGTAGCTGACTGGCACGATCAGTACCGACACCGTCACCGCCGTGATGTTGGCGACGCTGTCCTCGCCGGTATAGCGGGGCGTGACCACAAAGCCATGAGAGCCGTAGTAGCTGCCCATGTACAGGCCGCCCTCCGGCTCTCCGCCCAGGTAGCTGGCGCGGATCTCCGCGTCGTAGGCCAGCGTCTCCGTTCGCAGGTTCACCATGAACTGGTCGATCTGCTGGTCGTCCTCGTCGTAGATGGTCACCGTCACCAGCCGGCCCGTGCGGCGGATGTCGTAGCTGCCCCGCTCTGGCACCTCGTAGCTGACCGAGCGCTCGGCATACTTGTTTTGCAGGTCGATGCGCACCTTGTTGCACAGGGTGATGACGACCGCGCACACCAGCGTGCCCGCCAGGAACGCCGCCAGCGTATACAGCACGAAGGAGGCCCGGATGGGCAGGTCCTTCCGGCGCTTGTAGCGCCGGTTCGCCCATTTCTCACGGGCGCGGCCCCACAGGCCCCGGAGCGGACCCGTCAGTCGGCTCAGCGCCTCCATTTATAGCCACACCCCCATACGGTTTCGATGTAGGGCTCGGCGCCGCAGGCGGCCAGCTTGGCCCGAATGCGCCGGATGTGCTCGGCGACGACGGCGCTGTCCCCGTCGCTCTCCATGCCCCATACCCGATCGTAGATGCGCTCCCGGTCGAACACCTGGCCGCTGTTCTGGGAGAGGAATTCGATGATGTCGAACTCCTTCTTTACAAACGCCACCGGCTCGCCCCGGAACAGCACCGTCCTCTGGGCGTAGTCGATCACCAGGTCCGCGTCAAAGCGCACCTCTCCCTGGCAGGCCCGCCGCTGTTCCCGGCGCAGGTGGGCGGCCACCCGAGCCGCCAGCTCGTCCAGGGAGAAGGGCTTGACCACATAGTCGTCCGCGCCGGCGGCGAAGCCCCGCACCTTGTCGCTGTCCTCAATCAGCGCCGTCAGCAGCAGGATCGGGCAGCTGACGAAGCCGCGGATGGTGTCGCATACCTCCAGGCCGTTCACATCGGGCATGTTCACGTCCAGCAGGATCATGTCCGGGCGCTGCTGCGCCAGCCTCAGCGCCTCCTGGCCGCCGTAGGCCGGCAGCACGCGATAGCCCTTGCGCTCAAAGAAGCGCTTCAGCATGTCCACGATGTCCCGCTCGTCGTCCGCGATCAGCAGCGTCTGCGCCACGCCGTTCTTCTCACTCATGTTTTCTCACCCCGGCAATTCAGCCGCCGGTCATGGTCCTGTAGATGCTGGCCGCCTTGTTGCCCCGGGTCACGGCCTTGCTCTCCTTGTTCGCCGGAATTTCATAGCGGGTGCAGACCAGCGCCCCCGCGCTCCGCGCCGCCGCCTCGCTGTCCAGCGCGCCGCTGTTCGCCTTCTTCCAGGCGGTGTAGACGCCGCTGTAGCTGCCCTTCAGGTCGTTGAGGATCATCTCGTTCTCGGCGGCGATCGCCTGGGCCTTGGTAATCGTCGCCGCGCCCCCGGCGTGCTTGCGATAGCACGCCACCAGCTTCGCGGTGCGCGCGCCGGTCCACTGCACGATGCCCAGGCCGAACTTGCCCTGCCAGCCGCCCTTGGACAGCGTCTCCATCAGCGTCTGCAGCGCGTTCAGGTCCACGTTCTGTATGTACTTCCCGGAGTAATTGTCCCGGTAGAAGTTCTCCGCGCCGAAGCGCAGCCGCTTCTCGGCCTTGCCGTCATAGGCGTCCATATCCTCCTGAGACAGGTACACCGCCGTCAGCACGTACTTGCCGTCCTTCTGGGTGTAGTAGTCGCCCCCGTCCAGATAGCAGAAGTACCGGGGCCGCTTCTGGTAATTGCTGATGTACTTGCTGCTCTCGAACAGGCCGTAGGTGCCCTCCGCGTAGATGTTGGCGCCGACGCCCGCCGCGAAGGCGGGCTCGAAGCCGTTGTCGATCAGCAGCTCCACTACCCCGGCGATGGCGTCGCGCTTGCTGCCCAGGCTGCCGTCGGCCCGCAGCTTCGCGGCCATCCGCGCCGCGGCGGAGCTGCCCGCCTGCGCGCCGGGGTCGGGAATGGTGATCTCCGGCTGCGCGCCGGCGCCGGAGGCCACGGTCACCTGGCAACGGGCCCGCTTCCCGTTGAAGGTGGCGGCCTGGACCACCGCCGTGCCCGGGGCATGCGCCGTCACCGTGCCGGAGGCGTCCACCGACGCCACCGAGGCGTCGCTGCTCTGCCAAGCGATGGCCGAGGCGGTGCCCTTCGGCAATTTAGCCGACAGCCGGGCAGTCTGCCCGACCTCCAGCGACAGCGCCGACGCGGACAGCGTCACCTTCGAAGGAGCCTTGCGCACCTTGACGGAAACCGCAGCCGTCAGGCCGTTCTGCGTCTTGACGGTGATCTTCGCCGTACCAGCCTTTTTCGCGGTGATCACGCCGTCGGCGGACACCGTCGCCACCTTCTTCTTGCTGGTCTTATAGCTGTACAGCGCCGCCTCGCCCGCGCCCACCGTCGGCGACAGCAGGAACTTCTCCTTCGCGCCGAGGGTCACGGACTGTACGTTGAGCGCCAGCGCCGTGGGGACCTTTCCGTCCAGCACGACCGCCTTGCAAACCGCCTTTTTGTTGTTGAAGGTCCTGGCCGTGACGGTGGTCGCGCCCGGCGCCACCGCGGTCAGGTTCCCCGCCGCGTCGACCCGGACCACGCCGGGATCGGCGCTCTCCCAGCTGATCCGGGAGGCGGTCTTCTTCGGCAGCTTTGCCTTCAGGCTTCGCGCCTCCCCCAGGCATAGCGCCAGGGATTTGGAGGACAGCGTCACCTTCGAAGGGGCCTTGCGCACCGTCACCTTGCAGCTGGCCTTCGCGCCGTTGAAGGCCGCGGCGGTAATCACGGCGGTGCCGGTCTTCTTTGCGTACAGCGCGCCGGAGGCGTCCACGGTCACCACCGACTTCTTGCTGCTGGAATAGGCGATCCGCGCGGAGGCGGTGCCCTCCGGCAGCTGCGCCGCCATCAGCAGGCGCTCGCCCTTGCCCAGCTGGAGGCTGGCCGCCGGGAAGCTCAGGCTCTTCGGCGCGCTCTTCACGCCCACCAGCACACTGGTCACAGCGCCGTCAGCCCCCGTGAACACGATCTGAGCCGTGCCCGGAGCGATTGCCGTGACTACACCCGTGGCGGCGTCCACCGTCGCCACGTCATTGCGCTCGGACCGGAAGCTCCCGGCCGCGACGCCCGGCTGCGCTGTGCCCAGCGGATACTGCTCGCCCACGCCCAGCCACAGGCCCGGGGTCGCGCTCGCGTCTCCCGGAGCCGCCACGGCCTGTTCGCCGCCGTCCATGGCGCCGTCCTCGGGCATCATCTCTTCGGCAGCCGACTCCGCGCTCTCCGGCGTGCCGTCGGCCGTGGGCGCTTCGCCGCCCTCGGAAACGGGGTCCGCGCCTGTCATCTCTTCGGCAGCAGCTTCGAGATCAGGCTCCGCCTCCACAGGAGCGGGATTCTCCTCCGCCGGCATCCCGGGCCCGGCATCTTCCTGAGCCGTCGCCGCCTCCGCGCCTGTGTCCCGGGCAGAATCCTCCCGCACTTCGGTCGCGCCGGCAGGCGCGTCCTGGCTTTCCGCCCCGGCGCTTTCCTCCGGGATCGCCGCTGCGGCATCCGTGTCGACATCTTTTGCCGGGGCTTCGTTCTGCGGAGCCGCGTCCTGCGGGGCGGTTTCCTGCGGCTCAATGTCCTGCGGAGCCGCGTCCTGCGGGGCGACGTCTCCTGTCGGCATCGTCTCCTCGTAAATCGCCGTGTCGTACAGGTCCACCTCGCCCAGCTCCTCTGCCAGGCCCGCCGCGGTCAGCACCAGCACCAGCGCCTCCAGCAGCGCCAGTCCTCTTCTCAAGTATCCCTTCATGGCTTTATCCTCTCTCCGTCGCCCGGGGCTTCGGGGTAAACCGACAATGGGTCAATTTATTTTACCACATTATTTCAAATATTACAATATTAAGGTGAAATAATTACAAAATGAGTCAATCCAAGAAATCAACCGCATCAAAATGATTGTCGGCGTGTTCCTGAACACTTCGCTATGCCTGCGGCAACAGAACCCGCCGATTCGGAAAACGTTCCGTTTTACTCATCATGTACAATTCCAACTGAAAGTCCCGCCGTCGCCCATCCGCGACAGCGGGACTCTTTCATTTCCCTTTGGCAATCACCGATTGCCCGATTTACCATTGATGATCGCGTCGATCCCTTCCGCCGCCATCAGCGCGGAGCTCCAGGCCCACTGCAGGTTGAAGCCGCCGCAGTCGCCGTCCACATCCAGCACCTCGCCCGCGGCAAACAGCCCCGGTACCCTGAGCGACTGCATGGAGCGCGTGTCGAAGTCCTTCAAGACCGCGCCGCCGGCGGTGACCTGCGCCTGGTCGAAGTCCTGGGTGCCCGTCACCGGCAGCGTCCAACCCGCCAGGCAGTCCGCCAGCCTTATCAGCTGGCCCGGCTTCAGTTCGCCCGCCGCCAGGGTCATATCCAGCCCGGCGGCCTTCACCAGCGCCTGGCCCAGCCGCTTGGGCACGATGCCATTCAGGAAATCCTCCAGCTTTCGCGCCGGGAGTTGCTCCGCCCGCTTCGCGAGGGCCTTCGCCGTGTCCCGGCCCGGGACAAAGTCCAGCCGCAGCGCGCAGCGCTTGCCCGCCCGCAGCGCCTCGGTGGCCTGCCGGGCCAGCTGCATGGCGGCGATACCGGACACGCCGTATTCCGCGAACAGCGCCTCGCCCGCCTCCCTGCGCACGGCTTCTCCGTCGACCAGCAGCGTCAGCTCGCCCTCCGCCCGGATGCCCTTCAGGCCCCGGACCGCCTCCGGCGGCGTCTTCAGCGGCGCGATGGCCGCGAAGCGGGGCGAGATGCCGTGTCCGAGGGCCTCCAGAAGCCGGTAGCCCTCCCCGGAAGCGCCCAGCTTCGGCGCGGCCAGACCGCCGGTGCACACCAGCGCGCAGCGCCCCCGCACCCTCTCCCCCTCCGGGGAGACGGCCTCGAAGCCCCTGCCGGAGCGCTCCAGCCGGACCACCGCGAAGCTGGTTCGGGTATCCACGCCCTGCTCGTCGCAGCACAGCCGCAGCGCGTCCAGCACCGAGGCCGCCTGGTTGCTCATCGGGTAGACCCGGCCTGCGTCATCCGCCGCGCAGGGAATGCCCAGTTCGTCGAAGAAAGCTATCACCCGCCGGGGCGGCCAGGCCCGCAGCGCCGCCTGGGCCGCCTGCCGGGAGCCGTGATAGTTCCCGGCGGAGGCGTTCAGGTTCGTCAGGTTGCAGCGGCCGTTGCCGGTGCTCAGCAGCTTTCGGCCCACCCGGGGCTGCTTCTCCAGCAGGGCGACGCGCCGCCCCCGCCGGGACAGCGCGCAGGCGGCGGCCAGCCCGGAGGCGCCGCCGCCAACGATCAATACGTCATAGTCCATATCTTTCAATCCATTTCGTCCAAGCTCCGCGGCGGGAGAATCGTCAGTCCTCCGCCGGCGCTTCCTCCAGGGCCTTCACAACGCCCTCGCCCGCCAGCAGCGCCACGGCGTGCAGCGCCCGGGAGGCAGCGGTGTACAGCCGCCGGCGCTCACCGTCGTTCAGTTCCACCTCCGGCCATACCACCACCACGGCATCGAACTCCATGCCCTTGGTTAGGTGATAGCAGGCGACCACGTTGTCCCCGGATTCATAGTTCAGGTCGGCCTCGCCGCCGTCCAGCCGGTACACGTTCTCCAGCCGCGCGGACAGGGAGTCCGCCTGGGACTGGCTTCGGGTGATCACGGCGATGGACTTGTGTCCCGCGGCGCGGAAGGCGTCCAGCGTATCGCGCAGCAGCGCCTCGCTGTAGGGCGCTACCAGCGGCGGCTGGCCGTCCCGGCCGAAGGGCTCCAGGGCCTCGCCGTCCGGCAGGATGCGGTTGCACAGCCTGGCGATGGGCATCGTGGAGCGATAGCACCGCGTCAGCGGGAACAGCTGCGCGTCGGGCATGCCGAAGCAGGCCCCCCAGCGGGCCGGATCGCAGGCCTCCATGCCCGGGGTCGTGCGCTGCTTGGGATCGCCCAGCAGCGTCACCCTGGCGTTGGGGTAGTAGGCCCCCAGCATGGCCAGCGCGGCGTCGGAATAATCCTGGGCCTCGTCCACCAGCAGGTGGTAGATCGTCTTGTCCGGCGCGGCAAAGCCCAGGCGCACGGTCAGGTAGGCCTCCGCCACGGCGTCCTCCCACCAGGTCAGCCCGGCGGCAAGGTTTTCCTCGTAGGCGTCCCGCAAGGGCTTCGGCGCGGCCCGAAGCACCCGGCGCAGCAGCGCGCTGCCGGTCACCTCCAGCTGCTCCCGCAGCTGGGCGCGCACCGGCTGCAGCCGCTGGGCCACCGCCATGTTGCTCATCTGCCGCAGCTCCCGCTGGCCGTAGCGCTGGGAAAAGCTCTTTTCATACTGGCTGTACAGCCGCTCCTCCCAGCCCGCCAGGCGGGTCTGGAGCGTGGCGGCCATGCGCATCAGCTTCTGGGCGGGGGTCAACAGGGAGAGCTCGCCCCGGTACATCCGCGCCAGCTCGTCCCGGCGGATCAGCGGCTTGCCGTCCAGGCGCACGTCCCGGAACTCCGGCCCGTAGGCGGTAAAGTCGTCCGCGAAGCGCTTGAGCAGCCCCAGGAATTCCGCGCCGCTCTTCCAGGCCACGGAGGTCCGGCGCAGCTCGCCGTCCCCGGCGTCGCTCAGCAGGGCATCCAGCTGGCGGTAGGGCTTCTCCACCTTCTTGTTCAGCACGCCCTCCACCACCTCGCGGAGGGTGCGGGCGCGGATGTTCTCCTCGCCCAGCTCCGGCAGCACGCCGGAGACGTACTCCGAAAAGGCGGTGCTGGGCGACAGGATCATGATCTTGCTGGCGTCCAGCAGGTCCCTGCGCCGGTACATCAGGTAGGCCGCGCGGTGCATGGCCACGGAGGTCTTGCCGGAGCCCGCGCCGCCCACCACCGACACCACCCGGGCGTCCTCCTGGCGGATGGCAGCGTTCTGCTCCGCCTGGATGGTCGCCACGATCTGGCGCATATGGCGGCTGGTCGCCCCGGAGAGGATGTCCAGCAGCATGGAGTCGTCGATGTTCAGCACCGTGTCCACGAAGTACTTCAGCCGCCCGTCCTCCATGCGGTACTGGCGCTTCAGCGCCAGGCTGCCGTGGATGCGGCCGGAGGGACTGTCGTACTCGGCCTCCCCGGGCATGGCGTCGTAGTAGAGACTGCACACCGGGGCGCGCCAGTCGTGCACCAGCAGGGCGCCCTTCTCGTCCTTCAGGCTGTACAGGCCGATGACGATCTTCTCCGGCTGCGCCTCGCCGTCCTCGGCAAAGTCCACCCGGGCGAAGAAGGGGTTCATCAGCATCCGGCGGGAGCGCTCCGCCAGGCTGTCGGCGAACTGCCGGCGCACGACGAAGCGGTCCACCTCCGTGGACAGCTGCTCCAGGTCCTCCTCCGAGAGGGCGGTGGGCTTCACCCGCAGCTCCTCCCAGGCATCCGCCACGATGGCATGGATGGACTGGAGATGGTCGCTGGAGATGATCTGGGCCTGCTCGATCAGCGCCAGCAGCAGCTGCTGCACCCGCGCGGTATAGGCCTGCTCCTGTGTGAGTTCTCTGATTTGATCCATATTTGACCTCCCGGACGCCGGATCTTCTCCGGCGCCTTTCGCCCCAAAGCGCCCGCGCCGCGGACACCCTTCGCGGGGCGATGACCCTCGTTCCCGGCAGCGCTCGCGCCGGGTCGGGCGCAGGCTGCCACTATAAGATATTTTATTATAGCACAACGTTATCAAAAAGAAAAGACCTTGCGGAAAATGACGCCTTGCGTTACAATAGACAGGTCCCCTTGGGGAGTTATACTAAGAGCTGATTAAAATGTGACTGAATCAGCGAGGGATTTCCCGTTTTGGCAAAGCAAAGCCCCGCAGGCTTAGTGGCGCTAAGTCAAGGAGCTTCAACGCAGCCACAACGGAAGAGATCCGCTGAAATGTCTTGTTTTAATCAGGGATTAGTAACATTTATATCCAACGCACACGGGCGGCGCGGCGCGCCGGCCCCGAGCTTTTGTGGAAGGTGATGTCGATGCAGTCCAAACAGACGCCCATGTGGCAGCGCGCGCTGCTGATCGTCGCGGGAGCGGTGCTCTCCGCCATTGGCATCGTCTGCTTCGCCAGGGCCGCGGGACTCTTCCCCGGCGGCTTCACCGGCCTCTCCCTGCTGATCCAGGAGTCCTGTCAGCGTTATTTGGGCTTCACGCCGCCCTACTCCCTGTTCAGCCTGACGCTGAACTTCATCGCGGCGGCGGTGTGCTTCCGCTACATCGGCAAGCACTTTGCGCTGCTGTCGATGGCCGCCGTGGTCATCACCAGCATCCTGACGGACCTGCTGCCCGACTTCAGCTTCGCCGCGGACCCGCTGCTGAACAGCGTGTTCGGCGGCCTGGTGAACGGGTTTGCCATCTCCCTGTGCCTTCGGGCCGGGGCCAGCAGCGGCGGCACCGACTTCATCAGCATCTACCTAGCGGAAAAGAGCGGGCGGGACGCCTACAACATCATCCTCGGCGGCAACATCATCATGCTGACCGCGGCGGGCCTGCTGTTCGGCTGGGAGCGCGCCCTGTACTCGATGATCTTCCAGTTCAGCACCACCCAGGCGCTGCACACCCTGTTCCGCCGCTACCAGCACCGCACGCTGTGGATCGTCACCGACCACCCCGACGATGTCTACGCCATCATCCGGGACGTCACCCACCACGGCGCGACGCTCTTTCAGGGCACCGGCCTCTATAAGAACGAGCCCCGCTCGATGATCTACACCGTGCTCTCCGGCGACGACATCCGCCGCGTGGTACACGACGTCCGCGCCGTGGACCCCCACGCCTTCATCAACACCCAGCGCACCGACTCCCTGACCGGACGGTTCTACCGCCGGCCCCAGGATTAGAGTCTGTTTCTAAAATGCCTGAAGCGCATTTTCGGCGTCTTTGACAGCATTTCCGCGTTGATTTCCCTTGACTTAGCCCCATTGTCCGCTTCAAACACAAAGGATGTGCTTCCCATGAACAAAAACCGCCTTGGCGCGCTGCAGGTCGCCGCGGCCGCCGTCAGCTGGAGCTTCGCGGGCGTGCTCGGCAAGTCGCTGCCCTGGAATTCCTTCACCATCAACGGCATGCGCTCGCTGGTCGCCGCGCTGCTGCTGGCGCTGGCCCGGGGCACGCCAAAGGTGCGCTTCACCCGGGGCACGCTGCTGGGCGCCTTGGGCGTAGCCCTGACCAGCGTGCTGTTCATGGCCGCCACCAAGCTGACCAGCTCCGCCAACGCCATCGTGCTGCAATACGCCATGCCGGTGTTCGTGATCCTGTTCTCCTGGCTGTTCTTCGGCCAGAAGCCCAGCCCGCGCCACCTGGTGATCGCCGCCTTCATCATGGCCGGCGTGATCCTGTGCAGCTGGGACGGGCTCACCGGCGGCAATCCGCTGGGCGACGGCCTGGCCATACTCTCCGCGGTGACCTTCTCGCTGGTGTTCTTCTGCGCCAGGATGCCCGGCGCGGACCCCAGGGACTACTCCTACCTGGGCATGGTCCTCTGCGCCCCCTTCGCGCTGAACGCCTTCTTCGACCCCGCCGTGAGCCTCCGCCAGCCGGTGCACTGGCTGATCGCCCTGGGGCTGGGCGTGTGCCTGGCGGGCGGCTACTTCTTCATCTCCAAGTCCATGAGCAACGTCTCCCCCATCTCCGCGGCGTTGCTGGCTAACCTGGAGCCGATCCTGAACCCCGTGTGGGTGTTCCTGTTCCTGGGCGAGCAGCCCGGCGCGCTGACCATCCTCGGCTCCGCCATCGTGCTGGTGACCGCCACCATCTATTCGCTGCTGCCCGCGCGGGAGGGCGATTGACCTCCATTTACACAACGGCGAGGGGCCGTCCCAATGCGGGACGGCCCCTCGCCGCGTGTTATCCCAAATCATCGTTAATCAGGAAGATCTCCTTCCCATCTACCCATTTGACCGGGGCGCGCTAAACCCCTTCAGCGCCCTCCGGAATCTCGGTATTCAGCGGCCAGTCGGAAGCCACGTCGTTGCCGCCGTCGTCCTCGCTCCAGTCGCCGCCATACAGCTCCGCGTCGTCCATCGCGTCGGCGTCGCCCAGCTCCTCGGCCTCGGCCAGTTCGTCGGTCTCGGCCATCTCCGGCTCGTCCGGCTCCGGCTCAACGTCCGCGCCCATGTCCAACGTGCCCTCGCCGGCGGGCGCCGTCGCGTCCTCCTTGGGTTTGATCAGCCCGTTGGCCAACAGGTAGTTGTCCCGCATCCAGCGGATGTCGCTCATCTTGAAGTTGGTGGAGACCGCCGCGATCTTCTTCAGCAGGTCCGCGCCCGCCTCCGCGCCCATCACGGTGGGTTGGAAGTTGTTGCGGCTGTTCACCGAGGACACCGTGCAGGGGATGATGTTGATGCCCTCGTCCACGATGCCCGCCTGGGCGATGCCCATGCCCGGCGTGAAGCTGAACTGCTGCTGGAAGATCAGGCAGCGCTTGTCCGCGGGGTTTGCGTTTCCGGCAAAGCAGAAGTTGCCCAGGCTATAGACGATGTACTTGCCCTTGTACTTCTCGATGCCCTGGTAGACGTGGGGATGGGTGCCGATCACCAGGTCCGCGCCGGCGTCGATGGCCACACGGCCCAGCGTGCCCTGCTTGTGGTGGTACCTGTGGTCGCCCTCGATGCCCCAGTGGATGTTCACGATCAGCAGGTCACAGTTGGGTCGGGCCGCGCTCACCGCCTCGGCGATCTCCTTCGCGTCATGCTCCCACCAGGTGAAGCCCAGCGCGCCCACGCGCACGCCCTTGATCTCGCTGTAGTAGACCTTCGTGTAGCCGCAGTAGCCCACCCCGGCGGCGTCCAGGACCTCGGCGGTCTCCTTCAGGCCGGCCTTGCCGTAGTCCAGGGTGTGGTTGTTGGCCACGTTGCACAGCTCCACGCTGGAGCCGGTGAGGATCTTCACGTATTCCGGGTCGCCCTTGAACACGAAGCCATGCTTCTTGCCCTTGGTGCTCGTGGTCAGCGGACCCTCCAGGTTCACGATGGTCAGGTCGTCGTTTTCAAATATGTATCGGACGTTGTTGAAGAAGTAATCGAGGCCGTATTCCGAGGCGCACTTGGTGAAGTACTTCTGGCCCCTCGCGCCGATCTCGCCGCCCAGGGTGCAGTCGCCCGCCGCGGTGATGGTCAGCTTCACGATGCCGGAGTCGTCCTCATCCGGCTCCGAAGCGGCGTCCTCGCCCTCGGGATTGCCGGTCACCTCCGGAACGGCCGTCTCCTCCACCGGCGGCAGCACGGGAGCGTCCGCCTCGGGGATCGCAAACACATCCCCGCCGTCATCGGAGGGCTCGCCGTCGCCCTCGGGCACCACGAACACGTCGCCCCCATCGGAAGGCTCGCCGTCGTCCTCGGGCACCACAGGCGCGTCCCCGGGCGCCTCATTCCCGGCGGGATCACCGACGCCATTGTCCTCGGGAATCACCGGGGTGTCCTGCTGCGCGGGCATTGCGACGCTGACATCCGCCAGCGCGAAGGCGTCCTCCTCCTGGTTCAGCACGTCCGCGGCGTACACGCCCGGGCCATCGGAATCATAGCCCTCGCCCATCGGCGGCGCCGCGACTTCCACCGCGCCCTCCTGCAGATACCACTGCATGTCGCGATTCGGCCTAGCCCCGCGGTTGAGCACCGCCATGCCCAGCATGGTGCCGATGCCGACGGCCACCAGGGCCAGCAGCACGCCCATGCGCAGGTAGCTCTGCTGCGCTTTTTTCTTTCGGGACTTGTGGTTTTTTGTCACATTTTTGCCCATGTCGGCCTCCTCACCTTGCCCCAGCCGCGAAAAACGGCAATCCAGCCGGCAGCGTCCCCGATATCGGGCACGCGCCGGTCGCAAATCAATCATTTTGAAACATTATAAAACAAATTTGAAATAATTTCAAGCCCAATCTTGATTTTTTTATGACACAATTTTCGACATACAAAAACAGGCCCACGAAACCCGTCAAAGCGCGGCGCTTCAATGCTCACCAGTCGCTGTCCCAGTCGGTGTCACCGCTGTCCCAACTGTCGAAGATGCTGTCGTCGTCATCGTCATCGCTGGGCTCCACATAGTAAGAGGACGACTCGAAGCGATCGTCGTAGTCCTCGAAGCCGTCGTAGCTGGAGCCGTAGTAGTGATCGGCGTACCAGTCGTAGTCGTCCGGCCCATAGTAGACATCCCAGTCGCCGTCGTCATAGTAGTACCAGCTGCTGTCCTGATAGTAGTAGACGGCGTCGTCGATCAGGTAATAGCCCCGGTGGGGCTGGCGGATAAACCAGCGCGCGACGATGACCAGCCCCACCGCGATCAGCAGCGCGAGGGCGATCTTCCGCACGCGCTCGCGGATGATCTCGCCGCGGGTCTTCTTTCTGCGCTCGGGCAGCTTCGCCCGGCGCAGCTCGATCTCCGAGTTGATCTTCGCCCACAGCTCCTGGGCCGCGTAGGCCTCGTCAGGCCCGTTGTAGCGCACGGCGCGGCTGCCGTCAGACTTGTTCTTGTAGACCACCCAATTGCCGCTGTCGGCGTCCTGATAGATGCCGAAGCACCGCGCCTCCCTGCGGTCCTCGCCGATGAAGAAGCGCATCCGATCCAGCGGCATGTCCTTCGTCCGCTCGATCAGCTCCTGCACGGAATTGACTCTGTCCATGATTCTCCCCCCTTTTGAGTGGCAACCCATCCGGCGACTGAGGACGCTGTGAAGGGTTGCAGGACGCGAAAAGAGGCCCTTTGAACGAGGGCGCTTACGCAGTAGTCGTAAGGTACCGAGTTCAAAGGACCTCCTGACGCCGCAGGCACAAACCCCATCCGCCGGGGCGGATCAAGGGGTTTGCACGCTTGCGGCTCCTGTCGGTTTTTACAGCGGCATGGCGTTGTTCTTCTTGTCCAGCACGCTGTTGTCCAGGCCGACCTGCTTGGCCTGGCGGTTCTGGAAGAACTTCTCGGCCACCTGCGGGAACAGGGCGTAGCTGAGCACGTCCTCGGGCTGGGTGTAGTACTGGCCCATTTCCTTCTTGAACTCGTCCAGGTGCTTCACGCCGTAGCTCTTGTCCTCGACGGGGCGGCAGGTGATGATCTTCTGATCGCCGATGACCTTCTTGCGCACGTCCTCGTTCACGGGAGCGGGCAGGCGGCCATACTCGCCGCGCATCAGGCCCTGGCTCTCCTTCGGGCACATCTTGTAGCGCTCGCCGGTCAGCACGTTCATGACGGCCTGGGTGCCCACGATCTGGGAGGTGGGGGTCACCAGCGGCGGATAGCCGAAGTCCTTGCGCACGCGCGGCACCTCAGCCAGCACCTCGTACAGCTTGTCGGACTGGCCGGCCTGCTTCAGCTGGTTGATCAGGTTGGACAGCATGCCGCCGGGCACCTGGTACTTCAGGGTGTTCACGTCCACGCGCAGCACCTTGGGATCGAGGATGCCCTGATCCTGCAGCTTCTGGGCGACGCCACGGAAGTGCTCGGTGGCCTTGGTGATGACGTTCAGGTCCAGGCCGGTGTCCCACTCGGTGCCCGCCAGGGTCGCCACCAGGGGCTCGGTGGCCGGCTGGGAGGTGCCGTTGCCCAGGGGAGACAGCGCGCAGTCCACGATGTCCACGCCCGCCTCGATAGCCTTCAAGTTGGTCATGTCGCCGATGCCGGCGGTGTTGTGGGTGTGCAGGTGCACCAGGGTGGTGGGCTTCAGGGCTTCCTTCAGCTTCTTCACCAGCGAATAGGCGCTGTAGGGCAGCAGCAGGTTCGCCATGTCCTTGATGCAGATGTTGTCAGCGCCCATCTTCTCCAGCTCGAGGGCCAGGTTCACGAAGTACTCCTCCGTGTGCACGGGGCTGATGGTGTAGCTCAGCGCCACTTCGCAGATGCCGCCGTACTTCTTGGTGGCCTTGATGGCCGGCTCCAGGTTGCGGGTATCGTTCAGGGCGTCGAAAATGCGGATGACGTCGATGCCGTTCTTGATGGACAGGCGGGTGAACTCGTCCACCACGTCGTCGGCATAATGGCGGTAGCCCAGAATATTCTGGCCGCGGAACAGCATCTGCAGCTTGGTGTTGGGCAGCGCCTTTTTCAGCTGGCGCAGCCGCTCCCAGGGATCCTCATTCAGGAAGCGCAGGCAGCTGTCGAACGTAGCGCCGCCCCAGCACTCCAGGGAATAATAGCCAACCTTGTCCAGCGCTTCGCACGCGGGCAGCATGTCCTCCAGGCGCATGCGGGTCGCGGCCTGGGACTGATGCGCGTCGCGAAGGATGGTTTCGGTAATCATTACTTTGCCCATGATATTCTCCTCCAAATCCAATTAGTGCGCAAACAGCGCGATGAACACGCCCGCCGCAACCGCGGAGCCGATGACGCCAGCCACGTTGGGGCCCATGGCGTGCATCAGCAGGAAGTTGCCGGGATCCTCCTCCTGGCCGACCTTCTGGGACACGCGGGCCGCCATAGGCACGGCGGAAACGCCTGCGGAGCCGATCAACGGGTTGATCTGGCCGCCGGAGAGGATGTTCATCAGCTTCGCCAGCAACACGCCGCCGGCGGTGCCAAAGCTGAACGCGATGACGCCCAGGACGACGATGTAGATGGTCTGCATGGTCAGGAAGGTGCTGCCCTGGGTGGTCGCGCCGACCGTCAGGCCCAGGAAGATGGTGACGATGTTGCACAGCTCGTTCTGCGCGGTCTTGTTGATGCGCTCCACGACGCCGCACACGCGCATCAGGTTGCCCAGCATCAGCATGCCGACCAGCGTGGCCGCGTCAGGCAGCAGCAGGGACACGATGATGGTGACGGCGATCGGGAAGATGATCGTCTCGGTCTTGGAGACCTGGCGCAGCTGACCCATGCGGATCGTGCGCTCCTTCTTGGTGGTCAGCGCCTTCATGATCGGAGGCTGGATGACCGGGACCAGCGCCATGTAGCTGTAGGCAGCCACGGCGATGGGGCCCAGCAGGTGGGGCGCCAGCTTGGTGGTGACGAAGATGGCCGTCGGGCCGTCCGCGCCGCCGATGATGCCGATGGCGCCGGCCTCGCTGGCGGTGAAGCCCAGCAGCTTCGCGCCCAGGAAGGTCAGGAAGATGCCCAGCTGCGCGGCAGCGCCCAGCAGCAGGCTCTTCGGGTTGGCGATCAGCGGGGCAAAGTCGGTCATCGCGCCCACGCCCATGAAGATCAGCGGCGGGTAGATGCCCAGCTTGACGCCCTGGTACAGGTAGTACAGCAGGCCGCCGTTGGCCGTCTGCAGCGCATAACCCATCTCGCCGGTGGCGGGGTTCAGGCGCATCACCACGTCGGTGATGTCCTTGCCCAGCGCCTGGGCCCCCGCGAGGGCCTCGGCCTGGCTGGCGTAGAAGGTGAAGGTGGGATGGCCCATCATGCCCGCGGCGGGCAGGTTGGCCAGCAGCATGCCGAAGGAGATCGGCAGCAGCAGCAGGGGCTCAAACTGCTTCACGATCGCCAGGTACAGCAGGAAGCAGGCCACGGCGATCATCACGTAGTTCCTCCAGTCGCCACCCATGCCGTTGATGCTCTGGGCGATACCGGTGGACATCGCGATGTTTTTCAAGCCCTTTAAAAAGTTGATATCAGGATCGGTGGAATCCCCCGCCTGCTCCGAAGCCTCGGCCTCGGCGACCTCCTCAGCCGCCTGAGCGACCTCGGCCGGCGCCTCGGTGTCCGCGTTGGTCTCGGCCAGCGCCGTAAACACGGTCAGCAGGGCGAACATGGCCAGCAGGCACGCGAGCGCGCGCTTGGGGCTCACCTTTTTCAATTTGGACATTCGTCAAACCCTCCTTACCGCTTTCGATAACAAATGCTCTCGCGCCTCGTTCCGTCCGACCGGCGAGCGGGCGGCAGGGCCGCCTCACAGGTCAGCGACGCAACGCGGCGCCGGTGATCAGTTAAGGGAAAGCAGCACGTCGCCGGTGCTGACGGTCGCGCCCTTGGTCACGTTCACGGAAGCCACGACGCCGTCGCGGGGCGCCATGATCTCGTTCTCCATCTTCATGGCCTCGAGGATAAGCAGCACGTCGCCCTTCTTGACGCTCTGGCCCTGGGAGACCTTCACATCGTTGATGTTGCCGGGCATCGGAGCCTTGATGGCCTCAGCGCCGGCGGGGGCAGCGGCGGGAGCGGCCGCCTTCGGGGCGGGAGCGGCGGCCTTGGGGGCCGGCGCGGCTACGGGGGCGGGAGCCGCCACGGGCGCGGCAACGGGAGCGGCCGCAAACACGGGCGCGCCGCCGATCTCTTCAACTTCTACTTCGTAGGACTGACCATTCACGGTGATCGCAAACTTGCGCATAATATCTTCCTCCTGATTATTATCGAGTTGTTATTCAATGAGACATGAGAAAGAATTCAAACCCATCGGGGCCGCATTCTCAATTCTCAATTCCCAATTCCCAATTAAAACCGGTACACCTGCTCGGCGCGGGAGGCGCGGTTCCAGCCGGAAACGCGGCGCACCTTGCGCACCACGAGCTGCTTGTTGCCGTCGGTATAGGCGGCGATGGCGGCGGCGATCACGGCGATCAGCTGGGCGTCGTCGACTTCCTCGGCCACGGGCTCGGGCTCGGCCACGGGCGCGGGCGCCGGGGCGGCCTTGGCGGCGGCAGCGGCCGCGGCGGCCTTTGCGGCCTCCTCAGCCTTCAGCTTGGCGGCCTTTTTGCCGTCGATGGCCTTGAAAACCTGGGCCATCAGCGTGATGAAGCCGATCAGTATCGCCAGGCCCATGAACACCACGACCAGGCCGATGGCGGTCACCTGAAGGCCGTAAAGAATCTTCGATCCTATCATGTCCATGCCTCCTTACAGCGGCATATTGCCATGCTTCTTGGCGGGCTTGGACTCCCGCTTGCCGGAGAGCATCTCCAGCGCGGAGGCCAGCATCTGGCGGGTCTGCGCAGGCTCGATCACGTCATCCACATAGCCCTTCTTGGCGGCGTTCACGCCGTCGGCGATATCAGCCATGTACTTTTCCTCGAGCTCGGCGCGCTTGGCGAAGGGATCGTCGGCGGTCCTGAGCTCGTCGGCACAGTTCAGCTGCACGGCGATCTTCGGGGTCACGGCGCTGATGACGGCGCCCGGCCAGGCGTAGACCATATCGGAGGCCGCGCGGGAGGCCATGGCGGCGTAGGCCATGCCCACGGCGTTGCCGGTGATCAGGGCGATGCGCACGTTGGTGGACTCGGTCAGCGCGTACATCAGCTGCGCGCCGGCGCGGGCCAGCTCACCCTGGGGGGCCGGGGAGACCTTCATGCCCATGGAATCCACGATGCTGATCACGGGAATGGAGAAGCAGTCGCAGAAGGAGGCAAAGCGGGAGGCCTTCTTCGCGCCGTAAACGGTGATGCGGCCCTCGTCCTTGGAGGGCTGGTTGGCAATGAAGCCCACGGTGGCGCCGCCGATCTTGCCCAGGGCGGTGACCATGGAGGGCGCGAAGCCCTCGCTGAGCTCCACGATGTCGTTCATGTCGGCCACGCGGCGGATGATGTCGCGCACGTCCTCCACGGCGTCGATGGCGTTCAGGTCGCCCAGCTCGCGGTTGACGTCGTCCACGGTATCGCCGAAGACCTCGTCCATGTTGTTCACGGGCAGCATGCCGGCCAGCTTGCGGGCCAGCGCGATGGCATCCTCGTCGGACTCAGCGGTCAGCTGGGCGACGCCGGAGCGCATGGAGGCCTGGGCGTGGGCCATCGTCTCCATGTCCACTTCCTTGCCGGTCGCGGCGGAGACCACCTGCGGGCCGTTGACGAACAGGGCGCCGTTCTTGCTCATGATGGTGATATCGCTCATGCCGGCGATGGCGGAGGCGATGCCGCCGCACTGGCCCAGCACGACCGCGATCTGCGGCACGACGCCGGACAGGGCGCTGGCCTTGCCCGCCATCAGCGCATAGGCGTTCATGGCGTCGATGCCCTCATCCAGCCGAGCGCCAGCGGTGTCCAGCAGCGCGAAAACGGGCGCGCCCGTCTTCTCCGCCAGCTCGAGCACCTTCAGCACCTTGCGGGCGTGCGCCATGCCCACGGAGCCGCCCTTGACGGTGAAGTCCTGGGCGTACACGTAGGCGGGGCTGCCGTCGATCAGGCCATAGCCGGTCACGACGCCCGCGTCCGCGTTCAGCACGTCCAGCTCCACAAAGCTGGCGGCGTCCAGCAGCAGCGCGATGCGCTCCCTGGCCAGAAGCTTTCCGGCCTTCTTCTGCTCGGCGCAGAGGTCCGGGTCACCCTTCAGAATCGCGAGCTTACGCTCTCGAACGATGGGCAGATTCTGTTCCACTTTCATAGTCTTTCCCTCCATCGTTGTGCTGATCGTCTACGTTCGCGCAGCTGCGGGGGTTGCCCCAACGGTTGAACACGAGCATCCACGTATCAACAGAGTATAAAATATCAACAAAACCCAAATTCAAATCTTTCGACGCGCCGGCCTTTTTTCCTCTCATTTATAACGTTAATTTTTTCGATTATGCCCCCGCAGCCGCGGCCTTGGCGGAAAATTGGCGCCCAATGCGCGCAGCGCTCCAAAACAGCACGCGGCCCGGCGCACGCCGGGCCGCAAGGCGGTTGGTATCACTTCTTCGTGTAGTCATAAAAGCCCTTGCCGGCGTTGACGCCGGTTTCACCCTTGTCAATCTTCTCCTTGAGCAGCTTGCCCAAAAGGTTGGTCACGGTGCCCTCCACCTGGGCATCTGGCTTCATCTGGTTGATGTTGTAGGCGGTCTCCAGCCCCACGATGTCCAAGATCTTGAAGGGGCCCGCCGGCGCGCCGGTGGCCAGCTTCCAGGTCTTGTCGATGGTGGGCACGTCCGCCACTCCCGTGGCCCACAGCCCCTGCGCCGCGCTGAGGAACGGCACCAGCATGGAATTGAGGATATACCCCGGCTGCTCCTTGTGCAGCTCCAGCGGGATCATGTTGATGGCATCGGCGAAGGCCACGGCGGCCCTGAAGGTCTCCGGGGCGGTTCCCGCGTGGCCCATGATCTCTGCGGTGTTGTTCTTCCAGATGGTATTGGCGAAATGCACCGCGCAGTACTTCTCCGGGCGGCCCGTGTACTTCTCAAAGGTGCTGGGCAGCATGGTGGAGGAGTTGGTGAACAGCAGCGTCTTCTCCGGCAGCAGGTCCTTCATGGCGGTGTAGACGCCAATCTTCGCCTTCGGGTCCTCGGACATGGACTCGACCACGATGTCCGCGTCCGCGACGGCCTTTGCCATGTCGGTCTCGATGTGGACGTTCTCCGCAAAGCGCTTCTTCGCGGTCTCGATCAGCGCGTCGATGGACTCCGGCGTGGCGCCCTTCCAGTCGCGGATCAGGCCCTTCGGGTAGACGAACGCGCCCATCGGGGTACCGACCAGCGCCTTTGCCCTGGCCAGATCCTCCAGCATCAGCTTGGAATAGCGCTCGATCTTGGGCATGGTCCGGCCAATGGAGCCTTCGGACCTCAGCCAGAACGTCACGTCATGCCCGGTATAGGCGCACATCAGTCCAATCTGCGTACCCAGCACGCCTCCGCCGGCAACTACGATCTTCTGCATAACGGTTACCTCCTTCGATGCAGGTCGTACAAGCGTATTCTTCCCCGGTCGAGAATGTATTATCACGGTCGGCGCGAGCGGCACCGACCCGGAAGCCGAAGGGGATCACTTCATGTGCACGTCCATCTGGGGATAGGGAATCTCGATGCCCGCCGCGTCCAGCGCCTTCTTGCCGTTCTCCAGCAGCGCCCAGTTCACGTCCCAGTAGTCCGCGGACTTGCACCACACGCGCATCATGAATGAAAGGCTGCTGTCCCCGCAGGCCGTAAGCTTCACGATCGGGGCGGGGTCGGGCAGTATGTTTTCCGTCCGGGCGGCGACCTGCTCCAGCGTCTCGCGCACGCGGTCGATGTCCGAGTCGTAGCTCACGCCGAAGGTCACGTCCAGACGCCGGGTGCCCTCCCGGGTGAAGTTGATGATCGCCGTGTTGGTCAGGCTGCTGTTGGGCAGGGAGACGTGCCGGTTGTCCGGCATCGTCAGTTCCGTGAAGAACAGGCCGATGCTCTGCACCGTGCCCTCCGCGTCGCCGATCTTCACGTAGTCCCCGGCCTTGAATGGCTTCAGCAGCAGTATCGTCATGCCGCCGACGAAGTTGCTCAGCGCGCCCTGCATCGCCAGGCTGATCGCCACGCCGGCGGAGGCCAGTATCGTGACAAAGCTGGTCAGCGGAACGCCCATCACGCTGGCCGCGGTGAGGATGACGATCACATACAGCAGCAGCTTCACCAGGTTCTGCAAAAAGCCCTTCAGCGTGGGCTCGATCCTGACGAAGCGGTCGCTTCGCGTCAACAGCTTCATGATCCAGTGCGCCAGGAAGAACCCGACCGCCAGAATCAGCAGGCCCCCCAGCAGCTTCATGCCCTGGGTTTCGATGATTTGAAGGATGGTGTCCGTGAAAAGCCCTCCCTTCCTGGAATTTTCTCAAAGGATACCTCAGTTTAACATACGAACAAACTGAATGCAAGGCCTGCCCGGTATTTGCCGCCTGCGAAGCGCTTTCGCTTGTGTTTTTTACAGCGCTGTGCTACACTGTTTTCATTACCATTCGAAAGTGGGGCTGCAAGCATGAGTGAGTTGAACATCGTTTGCCTGGACCTGGAGGGCGTTCTGGTGCCCGAGATCTGGATCGCGTTTTCCAAAGCCAGCGGCATCCCGGAGCTGAGGCGCACCACCCGGGACGAGCCGGACTATGACAAGCTGATGCGCTGGCGCCTGGGCATCCTCAAGGAGCACGGCCTGGGCCTGAAGGACATCCAGGACACCATTCGCACCATCGATCCGCTGCCCGGCGCCAGGGAATTCCTGGACGCCCTGCGGGCGCGCACCCAGGCGGTGATCCTCAGCGACACCTTCACCCAGTTCGCCCAGCCCCTGATGGAGAAGCTGGGCTGGCCCACGCTGCTGTGCAACGCGCTGGAGGTCGCCCCGGACGGCGAGATCACCGGCTACAGGATCCGCACCGCCCAGTCGAAGCTGTCCACCGTCAAGGCGCTGCAGTCCGTGGGCTTCGACACCATCGCCTGCGGCGACAGCTACAATGACCTGGGCATGATCCGCGCCAGCAAGGCCGGCTTCCTGTTCCGCTCCACGGAGAAGATCATCGCGGACAACCCGGACCTGCCCGCCTTCGAATCCTTCGACGACCTCAGGGACGCCATATTCGCCGCGCTCTGAGCCCGCCAAAAGGAGGCACCGGCATGGCCAACAACTACGTAAAGATGCTGATGTCCGCCCGGGAGCTGTTCCTGGAGCGCGACCAACAGGCGATGATCGACCTCTGGTCGCTGGAGCATGACGACGGGTATCTGTATATGGAATACTTCGGCCAGCGGCTGAAGCTCGACCGGCGCACGGCGGAGGTGTCCTACGCACAGGCGCCGGCGGCCGGCGAGTTTCGCTCGGCAGGGTTCACCAACTCCTCCATGGCGCTGTTCGACCTGCTGACCTACGCCCCCACCCGGCCCCATGCCAATGGAAGCTGGAGCTCCATCAGCACGCTGGGGGGCATCATCGGCGCGGGGCACGACCGCACCCTCAGTCACGAAAGCACCGCCGCCAAGTTCGCCGGAAAGATGGAGGCGCTGGCCCGGGCCTGCGAGCGGCTGGGCGGCGTGCCGGCGGGCAAGGGCGACGTGAGCTACGCCGTTCCCGTGTTCCGGGATTTCGGAATACTGTTCCAGTTCTGGGACGGGGACGACGAGTTCCCCGCCAACATCAAGTTCCTGTTCGACGCCAACGCCCGGCGGTTCATGCACTACGAAACGCTGTGGTACGTGATGGGCGACCTGGGAGACCGACTGGATTTCTACGTCAACGGCGTGGTTCCGGGCCGGTGAGGCCGCTTTGCGCGAAGCGGGGATTTTCACAGCCCTTCTCTCATTGAAGACTTCAGTTTTTGGTTCTACATAGAGAGCCGCGGGAATGACGGATTGTAGTTGTCAGGCATATGTAAAGATCCTTCGCTCCGCTCAGGATGACAGCGAATCGCAAATTCTGTCATCCTGAGCGGAGCGAAGGATCTGTTTGGAATTGTACATGATCAGGAAAACGGAACGTTTTCCGGGTCAGCGGATTCTGTTGCCGCAGGCATAGCGAAGCGTTCAGGAACACGCGGACAATCATGGATGGCCATTCATCTAAAGTTAGGATCAGCCCTTGCATATGATCGGGACTGTATTTCAAATCATTATCCAACGATTCCCTCGCAATGCGTTGTTTTGGGATAGTCCCCTGTCACAAGTTCACATCACCGGCGCAAGCACCTTCAGCACCCACCCGGCGATCCGCGTGAGCGGCTTTTCCTTCTTCAGGTCCTCCAGGCGGATCTCCTGGCACTCCCGGGCGGTGTTCTGAAAGTCCCGCTCGATGTCCGCCACGGCGGGCACGTTCCGCAGGTAGGCGGCGCACTCAAAGTGCAGGTACAGGCTGCGGTAGTCCAGGTTGATGGTACCCGCCACGGCCTTGCAGTCGTCGCTGACGAAGATCTTCGAGTGCACGAAGCCCGGCGTATACTCCAGTATCCGCACGCCGGCCTGGAGCAGCTCCCGATAGTGGGTCTTGGCCAGGGCGAAGGCGTACTTCTTGTCCGGGATGTGGGGCAGCAGCACGCACACCTCCACCCCCCGCTTCGCGGCGAAGGTCAGCGCGGTGAGCATCTCGTTGTCCAGGATCAGGTAGGGCGTCATGATGTGCACGTAGCGGCTGGCGCGGTTGAGGATGTCCATGTAGACCATCTCCCCCACCTTCTCGTTGTCCAGGGGGCTGTCGCCAAAGGGCATCACCCAGCCGGGCGCCGTGCCCTCCCGCAGGGTCGCGGGCACGTCCAGGTAGCGGGCAAAGGTATCGCTGCCCTCGTTCACGTTCCACATCTGCAAAAACATCAGCGTAAAGCTGCGCACCGCCTCGCCCTGCAGCCGGATGGACATGTCCTTCCAATGGCCGAAGAGCACCCGGCGGTTGATGTACTCGTCCGCCAGGTTCACGCCGCCGGTGTAGGCCACCTTGCCGTCCACCACCAGTATCTTGCGATGGTCCCGGTTGTTGTAGTAGGTGGAGATCAACGGGCGGATGGGCGCGAACATCTTGCACTTGATGCCCAGCTTGCGCATCATCTCCGGGTATCGGTAGGGCAGCCGGAACAGCGCGCAGGTGCCGTCGTACATCACGCGCACCTCCACGCCCTGCTTCACCTTGTCCTCCAGGATCTTCAGCACGCGGCCCCACATGTAGCCCTCGTCGATGATGAAGAACTCCAGGAAGATGAAATCCTGGGCGCGCTCCAGGTCCCGGAGCATGGCCTCCATGGAGATCTCCCCGCTGGGGAGATAGCGCACCTGGGTGTTGGAATAGACCGGATAGCGCCCGTTCTGCCACACATAGCTCGAAAGCCCGGGCAGCTCTGGCGCGCTCTCGGCCATGCCCTCAGGCCGGGGCATCTCCTCCGGCAGGAAGGCCGTCGTCTCCCTCTTCAGCTCGCCCAGCCGGCGGTTCAGCACGCGGTGCCCCACGTCCAGCTCCACAAACAGGTACAGCACCACGCCCAGCGCCGGCGCCAGCACCACCAGCAGTATCCAGGTGATCTTGATGGTGGGGTTCGAGGGCCGGTTCACCAGGTGCAGTATCAGCGCGCCGTACAGCAGCAGCATCAGGCCATAATAATACGGGATGAGTGATTGCAGCGAGCTGAACAGCCACACCAGCAGCAGTATCTGCACCGCCAGCATGACGATGACGATCATCGTTCGCCCGAATATCACGTTCAGGACGCCGCGCTTGCTCTTTTGCAGCAGGCGAAATTCATCCTGATCCTGTCCACTCCGCTCCCGGATGCGCTCCTTCTCCTGATCCATATCACGCCTCGTTCAAGCCGGTTTTAATAAACTAATATCTCCAGTGCTACTAATATAATCCATCTTGCTGAAAAAATCAAGTGCGGGAAACGCGATCAAGGAGGAAAAGCCGCAAGGCCTTCCCTCCTTGACAGGATGTTGACAAAGTCAACAGACTGGAGGCCGCTGAAAAAGCTTACAAGGCAAGGCGGCAAGCCTGCAAAAAAGGGAGCTTGCCCGGTCGTAAGTGACCGCGTTTTGCAGGCGCAGCCAACACAGCAAGCAAGAATCTCCGCCTGTTCTTATTCATCGGCAGAGATTCTTGCGTTTGCAGGCTTTGTCAGCGGTATGCCAAGGGGGAAGGTCTCGCGGCCTTCCCCCTTGAAGTCATGTTTTCTTGTCTCTCTGGCGCTTACGCCATGCTCCCCAGCAGCTTGTACAGCAGCCTGTACAGCGTCGCGGCCTCCTGCGGGTCCATCACGATGCACTCGCCCATCCTCGAGGGGATGCTCTCGGCCCGCTCGCGCAGCCGGGCCCCGGCTTCCGTCAGGGTGACCGTCAGGTTGCGCTCGTCCACGGGCGAGCGATTTCGGGTCACCAGGCCCTTCTCCGCCAGCTTCTTCAGCACCGGGGTGAGCGTGCCGGAATCCAGGTGCAGGCGCTCGCCGATCTCCTTGGAGGTGACCTCCCGCTTCTCCCACAGCACCATCATGGTGATGTACTGGGTATAGGTCAGGTCGACCTCGTCCAGGAACGGCTTGTACCGCTTCACGACCTCGCGCGCGCAAGCGTACAGCGGGAAGCAGAGCTGGTTTTCCAGCCTGAGCGCGTCGAATTCCGAGGCGTCCATGTCAGGTCACTCCGAGGATCTTGATCTGCTTTTTGGCGAAGTCCGCCGCGTCGCGGCAATCCTGGTCGTTGGGGCGGCCCTTGTTCAGGAACAGGAATTCGCCCTTGCACTGGAAGAACATCTCCGCCGTCTTGACGGCGTTGCCCGCCGCCGCGGACTTGATGGCCGGGAAGGTGGACTTCTTGGTGCCGGCGCTGCCGAACACCACGATCTTGCCGATGTTCTTGGCGTTGTCTGCGATGAACTTCACCACGGCAGGGTCGGGCTTTCCCTTGTAAACGCTGCTGCCCAGGAACACCACGTCCGCGTACTTTTCCAGCTTCACGTCAACGGTCTTGGCCTCGGTGTCCAGCGCCTGGCCGATGGCTTCGGCCAGCTTTTTGGTTCCGCCGTTCTTGGAGTAATACCGAACTTCAATTCTCATCTCTTACGCACCTTTCTTCTGTTCTTCATATGCCTTGCGAACGGCCCTTGCCAGCTGGTCCGCGCAGGACGTGGGCCGGCGGCCGCAAAGGTTCCCCAGCAGGTACTCCTCGATCTTTTCCACGGTCCAGCCGTTCACCAGCTTGGAAATCGCCTTCAGGTTGCCGTTGCAGCCACCCATGAACTCGATGTTGCTGACCACGTTGTCGTCCAGATCGAAGCTGATAATCTGAGAACAGACCATCTCGGTCGGGTAGTTATAGCGCATGTTGAATCTCCTCCGAAAATTCCCCTTTTTAATAGTATAACACATTTCAGCCGCAAGTCAATTTGATTGCCGTGTTTATTTCCCGCTTCCGCGGGGCAACCCGGCTCAGTAGGAGCTGATGGGCAGGCTGTCGTCGTCGGTGCCCTTCTGGATGCTGATGATCCGTATGGCGTAGCTGATGTCGTCGTTCACCCGCACCACCACCCGGTCCCCGACCCGGCGGCCCATCACGGCCTTGCCCAGGGGCGATTCCTTGCTGATGATGCCCTTGACGGCGTCCTCCCGCAGCGTGGTCATCAGGGTGATGGTCTCCCGCTCGCCGTCCTCCTCATACTCGATTTCCACCTTGTCGAACAGGCCGGCCACACCCTCCCGGGTGTCGGCCTTGATCACCTTGGCGGTGGCGATCATCCGCTTCAGGTACCGCAGCCGGCTGTCGCAGCGGCGCAGCTCCTGCTTGGCGGCCTTGTACTCGTAGTTCTCGCTCAGATCCCCGAAGCCCCGGGCGGTCTGCAGATCCTCGATGCATTTGGGGCGGACCACCCGCGTCTTGTAGTCGATCTCCTCCTGCATCTTGCGGATATCCACTTCGGTCAATTCGTTATACATGCGCTCACCTGATAAAACTGGTCATGACGCCCGGCTCCTGCTCGGGCATGCCGTACTTCTCCCGCCCCAGGGCGATGCTCTTGATCAGGAAGGCCATGTTCCGTGCCAGCCGACGCATGGTCACCAGACCCTCCTCGTCCTGGGCCGCCTCTCCCGGCCTGCGGCCGTGAACGCTGTTCCAATAGGTGCTGGAGGCCACGGGCATGCCGGAGATGGTGAAGTACTTGTTCAGCCGGTCGAAGCTGGCAGACGCGCCGCCCCGGCGACAGACCACCGCCGCCGCGCCTACCTTCATGGTCTTGTCGAAGTGAGAGGAATAGAACAGCCGGTCCAGAAAGGCCGTCACCGTGGCGTTGGGGCCCGCGTAGTATACCGGGCTGCCCACCACGATGCCGTCCGCGGCCTCGAACTTCGCCGCGGCCTCGTTCACGATGTCGTCAAACACGCACTTGCCCTTCTCGTGGCAGGAGCCGCAGGCGATGCAGCCGCGCACGGCCTTGTTGCCCACGTGGATCGTCTCCACCTCGATGCCCTCGTCTTCAAAAATCCGCGCCATCTCCCCCAGCGCCAGCGCCGTGTTGCCGTTGGCCTTGGGGCTTCCGTTGATCAGCAGTACCTTCATACAGAGCACCTCGCAGTTCAGTTATTGCATCCATTATAGCACCCGCCTCCCCCGTCAGTCAACCGCGCCTTGCCGGGGCGGGGCGGCCATGCTATAATGGCATTGCGGTCCCGGCGCGATTCTATGCGCCGGCAAGGCCCGGGATGCGCCCATCCCCCTCCCCGCCGCGGGCCGGGGAAGGCATTTCCGCGTCCTTCCATATAAATATGCGTCTGTCGATTTGAGCAAAAGGAGGTCCCTTTATGTCTGAAAGAGCGCCGGAGGTCGTCGTCATCGGCGGCGCCGTGGTGGACATCCCCCTGGTCCCGGTGGGTCCGGCGGTATTCGAGGCCGGCTCCACGCCGCTGGAGCGCATCGCCATGCAGGTGGGCGGCGACGCCGCCAACGAGTCCCTGACGCTGGCCCGGCTGGGCCACGCCCCGGCGCTGGTCAGCAAGGTCGGCGCGGACGCCGCCGGGGACTTCCTCCTCCGCGCCTTGCGGGAGGGCGGCGTCGATACGGGCAGCGTGATCCGGGAGGCCGGGCTGGACACCGGCATCAACGTCGTTCTGGTTCGGGAGGACGGCGAGCGCGGCTTCATCACCAACCGCAACGGCAGCCTGCGCAGGCTCGCCCTGGCGGACATCCTGCCGGCGCTGGAGCGGCCCGAGCTGTCCGAAGCGCGGATCGCCTGCCTGGCCAGCCTGTTCGTCTCGCCGGCGCTTTCCCTGGAGGACTGTGCCGCCCTGTTCGACCGCCTGAAGGCCCGGGGCATGATCCTCTGCGCCGACACCACCCGCCGCAAAAACGGGGAGACCCTGAAGGAGGCGGGCGACGCCCTCTCCCGTCTGGACTACTTCTTCCCCAACCTGGAGGAGGCCGCCCTGCTGACCGGCGAGGACGACCCCGACGCCGCAGCCGCCGCGCTGGTGGACTGCAGGGTGAAGCACGTGGCCCTCAAGCTGGGCGGCAGGGGCTGCCTGCTGCGCTCGGCAAGGGAACGCGTCCTCGTTCCCCCCTTCCCCGGCGTCCGCTGTGTGGACAGCACCGGCGCGGGGGACACCTTCGCCGCCGGGTTCATCGCGGCGCTGCTGGAGAGGCGGGACTTCGCGGCCTGCGGCCGCTTCGCCAACGCCGCCGCCTCGCTGTGCGTCCAGTCCGTGGGGGCCGGCGGCGGCTGGACCCGCGAAGAGGCGGAGGCCCGCTTCCGCGCCATGTGTTGAACAATTTGTCTCCCTGCCCGCGCCGGTGAAAAATCCGGATTCGGGAACGCCGCGTCCGCCGGTTATAATGAAACCGTGATCAAGAGAGACACCGGCGCAACGCCGGCGAGCAAAGGAGCGTTCACCATGAAGCGTCTTATTTCGATAATGCTGCTGACGGCGCTGATCGCCGCCCTGTCCTGCACCTGCACCTTCGCCCTCGCGGACGGCGACGAGGATTACAGCTACGAAGGCTGGTATGAGGTCTCCGTGGTCATGCCCGCGGATCACACCTACAGCTACATCTACGACCGTCCCTCCAGCTCCAAGGGCAAGAACCTGGGCCGGGTGGATGACGGCGAAGTGGTGTACGGCTTCTTCCTCACCCACGGCGTCAACCACAGGTCCTCCCGCTGGATCTACTGCGAGTACGACGGCATCTACGGCTACCTGCGCTATGACAACCTGATCTACCTCGGCTCCGATGACAACGGCTACTACTACGACTATTACTACGGCGACGACTACTATCGCAGCGACGAGTCCGCCGTCATCCGCACCATCGATCCCCCCGCCGCCTTCCGGGACAGCTCCTACGACTACGTCGGCGCGATGTTCACCACCCTGGATTCCGGCCTGCTGGAGCTGCGTGACGAGCCCGCCTGGACCACCACCTGGTCCGTCGAGATCCCTCCCTGCTCCCTGGTGACCGTCTACTACTACGACGAGATCTGGGCCTACTGCGAATACATGGGCAGCTACGGCTACATTCTCTGGGAGCATCTCTCGGAAGACTGACCCCTGATTCCCCTGCGCCAAGATGGCGCGCACCCTCTCACGCCCTTGCCCCTTCCGGCGGCCCGCAGGCGCCCCTGCGCCGGCCCGGCCCCATCGCCGAAGTGAGTCAGTTTTCCTCCTCCTTTTCTGGCCGCCACGATGCGTCGACGGCCCGGGCCGCCCGGAAGTCCGATATCGGCTTGACAGAGCCAGCCCCCGCTTGAAAACCAAAGCGGGGGCGTAATCTTTGTTCCAAACGCAAATCCCCCCTGCGCTGCACAACGCAAGGGGGATTATATCATCTATCCTGGTTTTACTCTTCGTCCGTCTCCGCGTTCTCCGGGTCGGCGGTATCGAGGTTGTCGATGTCGTCGATGGGGTCGGCGTCCTCAACGGGGCGTCCCTCGTAGAGGGGCTCGTCCATGTCGAGGGAGTCGATGTCGTCCGGCTCCTCCTCGGCCTCGGCGCGGGCGACGCAGACCACCTTGCTGCCCTCCTCGACGCGCATCAGGCGCACGCCCTGGGTGTTGCGGCCCAGCGTGGAGATGGTGCTGATGGGCATGCGGATGACGGTGCCGTCGTCGGTGATCAGCAGGATGTCCTCCGCCTCGTCCGCCAGCAGCTGGCAGGTCAGCCGGCCGGTCTTTGCCGTCAGGTTCATGGCCTTGATGCCCTTGCCGCCGCGGCTCTGCACGCGATACTCGTCGATCTCGGTCAGCTTGCCGTAGCCGTTCTCGGTGATGGAGAGCACCTTCATGTCCGGGAACACCGGGCACATGTCCACGACCTCGTCGCCGCGGTTCAGCTCGATGGACTTGACGCCCATGGCGGCGCGCCCGATGGGCCGCATGTCGCTCTCCGGGAAGCGGATGGCCATGCCGTCGCGGGTGCCCAGCAGCAGCTCGTAGCTGCCGTCGGTCAGCGCCACGCCGATCAGCTCGTCGTCCTCCCGCAGCACCAGGGCGATCAGGCCGCTCTTGCGCAGGTTGGTGAATTCAGACAGCTCCGTGCGCTTGATCACGCCGTTCTTCGTGGCCATGATCAGGTAGTGCCCGGCGACCTTCTCCGCCGGCACCGGCAGCAGCGCCTTCACCTTCTCGCCGGCATCCAGTTGCAACAGGTTCACGATGGCGGTGCCCCGCGCGGTGCGCCCGGCCTCGGGGATCTGGTAGCAGTTCAGCTGGTACACCCGGCCGCGGTTGGTGAAGAACATCAGCGTGTCGTGGGTGGAGACCACGTACATCTGCTCCACGAAGTCCTCCTCGCGGGTGGTGGCCCCGACCACGCCCTTGCCACCGCGCTTCTGGGCGCGGTAGGTGGACTTGGGCAGGCGCTTCACGTAGCCGTAATGGGTCAGCGTGACCACCATGTCCTCCTCCTGGATGAGGTCGAGCATGTCGATCTCGCCCTCCAGCGCGGAGATCTCCGTGCGGCGCTCGTCAGCATACTTGCGCTTGATCTCGCTGATCTCGTCCTTGATGATGCCCAGCACCATGCCCTCGTCGGCCAGCACCTGCTTGTAGTAGGCGATCAGCTTCTGCAGCTCCGCGTACTCGGCCTCGATCTTGTCCCGCTCCAAGCCGGTCAGGCGCTGCAGGCGCATGTCCAGGATCGCCTGGGCCTGGCGCTCGGACAGGCCGAAGCGGCTCATCAGGCCGTCCCGGGCCTCCTGGGTGGTGCGGCTGCCGCGAATCAGGGCGATCACTTCGTCGATGTTGTCCAGGGCGATGATCAGGCCCTCCAGGATGTGGCTGCGGGCCTCGGCCTTGTTCAGGTCGTACTGGGTGCGCCGGCGGATGACGTCCTCCTGGTGCTCGATGTAGTGGTGGATCATCTGCCGCAGGCTGAGGATCTTCGGCGTGCCGTCCACCAGCGCCAGCATGATGGCCCCGAAGGTGTCCTGCAGCTGGGTGTGCTTGTACAGCGTGTTCAGCACCACGTTGGCGTTCACATCGCGCTTCAGCTCGATGACGATGCGCATGCCCTGGCGGTCGGACTCGTCGCGGATGTCGGAAATGCCCTCGACGGTCTTGTCGTGGACCATCTCGGCGATCTTCTCGATCAGCTTGGCCTTGTTGACCATGTAGGGGATCTCGGTGACGACGATCCTCTGGCGGCCCTGGCTCATCTCCTCGATCTCGCTCTTGGCCCGCACGATGATTCGGCCCCGGCCCTCGTGATAGGCGTCATAGATGCCCCGCTTGCCCAGGATCACGCCGCCGGTGGGGAAATCCGGGCCCTTGACGAACTGCATCAGGTCGTCCACGGTGCAGTCCGGGTGGTCGATCATGTGCACCACGGCGTCGATCACCTCGCCCAGGTTGTGGGGCGGGATGTTCGTGGCCATGCCGACGGCGATGCCCGAGGAGCCGTTCACCAGCAGGTTCGGGAAGCGGCAGGGCATCACGGCGGGCTGCATCAGGGTCTCGTCGAAGTTCGGATAGAAGTCGACGGTCTCTTTCTCGATGTCCCGCACCATCTCCATGGACAGCTTCGAGAGCCTCGCCTCGGTGTAACGCATGGCGGCCGCGCCGTCGCCGTCCACCGAGCCGAAGTTGCCCTGGCCCTCCACCAGCGTGTAGCGGATGGAGAAGTCCTGGGCCAGGCGCACCATGGCGTCGTAGACCGAGCTGTCGCCGTGGGGGTGGTATTTACCGAGCACGTCGCCCACGATGCGCGCCGACTTCCTGTAGGGCTTGTCCGGGGTGATGCCCATTTCGTTCATCGAGTACAGGATGCGGCGGTGCACCGGCTTCAGGCCGTCGCGCACGTCGGGCAGGGCCCGGGTCACGATGACGGCCATGGCGTATGAAATAAACGATTTTTTCAGCTCGTCCTCGATGTTGAGGGGTGTGAGCTTGCCGATGTTGAATTCGTCGGGCATTTTGTGTCCTCCGTTTCTGCGTTGGGGTTACAACTGCTTCTCCTGAATCGTGTCCTCGATCAGAGCACAAGCACCCCGGAAATTCCGATCAATGTCAATATTTGCAATGCGTAGAACCGTCAATCCCAGATCATTGAGACAGTCGGTTCTTTGCCTGTCATATCTTTCTGCTTCCTCGTCGTAATGCTGGGAACCGTCAAGTTCAATCACCAGTTTCGCCGAGTGACAGTAGAAATCTACAATGTAATTGCCAATGGCCTTCTGCCTCTGGAAGCGCAGAGGATAATCTTTCAGGAAGTCATACCAAAGGTGATTCTCCTGACGGGTCGCCTCTTTGCGAAGCTTCCGGGCACGCTCAATGAGGTGATGCTCATATGGCAATGACATGCCGATTTCCTTTCGCGTTGTTTGGGAATGACTCCCTCCGGCCCCTTCGGGGCCATCTCCCTCAGAGAGAGAGGCTTACTCCTTCCGTCTCGGCTTCGCCGATCCACCTCCCTCAGGGAGGGAGGCTAAGGCTCCCTCTTCGAGGGAGCTGTCGAGCGCAGCGAGACTGAGGGAGTAGGCTCCCTCTTCGAGGGAGCTGTCGACGAAGTCGACTGGGGGAATTCCGTCAAATATCCAGGTCCGCCACCAGCTTCGCGTTCTGCTCGATGAACTCGCGCCGGGGTTCGACCTGGTCGCCCATGAGCAGGGTGAACAGCTCGTCGGCGGCGATGGCGTCCTTCATCTCGACGCGGTACATGCTGCGGGTCTCGGGGTTCATGGTGGTGTCCCACAGCTGCTGGTAGCTCATCTCGCCCAGGCCCTTGTAGCGCTGGATCTCGGGCTTGGCGTCGCGGCCCATCTCGTCCAGCAGCTTCTGCAGCTGGGAGTCGGAGTAGACGTACTGCTCCTGCTTGCCGCGGGTCACCTTGTACAGCGGCGGCTGGGCGGCGTAGACGTAGCCGTCCTCGATCAGCTTGGGCATGAACCGGTAGAAGAACGTGAGCAGCAGGATGCGGATGTGGTTGCCGTCCACGTCGGCATCGGTCATGCACACGATGCGGTGGTAGCGCAGCTTGGAGGGGTCGAACTCCTTGCCGAAGCCCGCGCCGAAGGCGGTGATCATGGCCTTGATCTCGGCGTTGCCCAGGGCCCGGTCGATGCGGGTCTTTTCCACGTTCAGGATCTTGCCGCGCAGGGGCAGTATGGCCTGGAAGTGCCTGTCGCGGCCCTGCTTGGCGCTGCCGCCGGCGCTGTCGCCCTCGACGATAAAGATCTCGCACTTGGCGGGATCGCGTTCAGAGCAGTCCGCCAGCTTGCCAGGCAACGCCGCGCTCTCCAGGGCGGTCTTGCGGCGGGTCAGGTCGCGGGCCTTGCGGGCGGCCTCGCGGGCGCGGGCGGCGGAGAGGCACTTGTCCAGCACCGTGCGGGCGGCGGAGGGGTTTTCCTCCAGATAGGCGGCCAGCTTCTCGGACACCATGCCGTCCACCAGCGGGCGGATCTCGCTGTTGCCCAGCTTGGTCTTGGTCTGGCCCTCGAACTGGGGCTCGACCAGCTTCACGCTCACGATGGCGGTCAGGCCCTCGCGCACGTCGTCGCCGGTCAGGTTGGCGTCACTGGCCTTCAGCATGCCCGTCTTGCGGGCGTAGTCGTTGATCACGCGGGTCAGGGCGTTGCGGAAGCCCGCCAGGTGGGTGCCGCCCTCGGGCGTGTGGATGTTGTTGGCGAAGGAGAACACGCTCTCGTTGAAGCTGTCGTTCCACTGGAGCGCCACCTCGACGGTGGAGCCGTTCTTCACCCCGGAGATGTACACCGGCGGCGTGAACAGGGACGTCTTGTGGCGGTTCAGGTACTCCACGAAGGACACGATGCCGCCCTCATAGTGGAATACCTCGGTGTGGGGCTCCTCCCCGCGGTCGTCGGTCAGCTGGATGCGGATGCCGGCGTTCAGGAAGGCCATCTCGCGGAAGCGGGTCTTCAGGGTGTCGAAATCGAAGTTGCCGGTCTCGAAGATGCCGGGCTCCGGGTCCTCGCCGGTCTTGACGTCCGGCCAGAAGCGGATGGTGGTGCCGGTGCGGTCGGTCTCCCCCACCACCTTCAGGTCGTAGAGGATCTTGCCCCGCTCGTACTCCTGCTGATAGATCCTGCCGTCCTGGTAGACGTTCACCAACAGGTGGCTGGACAGGCCGTTGACCACCGACGCGCCCACGCCGTGCAGGCCGCCGGACACCTTGTAGCCCTCGCCGCCGAACTTGCCGCCGGCATGCAGCACCGTCAGGCAGACCTCCACCGCCGGGCGATGCATCTTGGGATGGATGCCCACGGGGAAGCCGCGGCCGTTGTCCTGCACGGTCACGGAGCCGTCCAGGTTCAGCGTGACCTCGATGTTGTCGCAGAAGCCGGCCAGCGCCTCGTCGATGGCGTTGTCCACGATCTCATAGACCAGGTGATGCAGGCCGCGCTCGTCGGTGGAGCCGATATACATGCCCGGGCGGCGGCGCACTGCCTCCAGGCCTTCAAGGACCTGTATCTGGCTTTCGTCATAGTGATTTTCTCTCTGCATGCTGAAGCCTCTCATAGGGCCGGAAAACCGGCCGCGAAAAAAATTTTCTTCTTATAGTAATTATACCACTTTCACCCCCTTCCAGACATGCATGAACAGGTAAAGAATCGGGCGTATTATACATTTAACGCGCCTTTTCCCGGGGCGCCGGAATTTGTCCCCGCATTCTCCGGCCGGGCGCAAAAAAAGGCCCCGCTTTGCCGCGGTCCGAAGGGCTCGGCGGTACGCCTGAGCCGCCCTGCAGCGGCATAAAAAGGCGACCCCGCGTGCCGTCGTTCCGACGCATACAGGATCGCCTGTCAGGGCCGGGGACCCCGTCGGTCTCCGCCCCGGTGTCATATGGATATTTTCGGTTCGGTCAGTCGATCGTCAGCTTGATCACCACGGGCATCTCGCCGGCGGGGGCCGCGTGCACGTGCAGGCCCTCCGCGTCCCGCGTCCAGGTCACGGGCGCTTCCTGGCCCAGCACCCGCACGTCCCGGACGATGCCGTGGAAGTTGGCCACCCGGGAGGCATCCTGCACGGCCAGGCTGGTGATGTTGTATTCGCCCGTCTCACTGCCCTTCAGGGCCGTCGCGTACAGCACGCCCTTCGCGGTGGTGAAGCGGAAGTCCCGGCTGGTGAATTCCTTCCGGATGCCGTCAGCAAACTGGCCCTCGACGATCTGCGTGGGGCCCTCGCCGAACTTGCGCCAGGGCCGGGTGTCGTAGATCGCCTCGCCGTTCACCCGCATCCACGCGCCGATGGACCGCAGGATGCCCTCGTCCTCCGGCGTGAAGGTGCCGTCCGGCTTCGGGCCCACGTTCAGCAGCAGGCAGCCGTTCTTGCTCACGATGTCCACCAGGTCGCGCACCAGCTCCTCGGGAGTCTTGTAGACGTTCTCGGTGGTGTAGCACCAGGAATTCAGCGCGGCGGCGGTGTCCGACTGCCAGTAATAGGGCTTGACTTCGGCAAACTGGCCCCGCTCCACATCGGGCACGGCGCAGCCGAACTGGAAGGCGTCGTGCTTGTAGGTGATGAGCACGTCCTGGCCCCACTCCACCCCGCGGTTGTAGTAGTAGGCCGCCACCTTCTTCAGCCAGGGCTTCACGGCGCTGTGCTGGATCCACCAGTCGAAGTAGAGGATGCTCGGGTGGTAGCGGTCGATGATCTCGCAGGTGCGCTCCGCCCAGTCCTCCAGGAACTCCGCGGTGGGCGTGGGCTCGCTGAACAGGTCCTGGTGGTCGGCGGGCTCGGGCATGGCCGGCCAGTAGAAGTCGCCCCGGGCCATCGGCTCCCGGATATCGCTCTCGAAATCGCGGCCGTGGCCCATAAAGAACCAGTGCTCCACGCGGTGGGAGGAGGCGCCGGTCACCATGCCCCGGGCGCGGCAGCTGGCGGTCAGCTCGCCCAGCACGTCCCGCTTCGGCCCCATCTCCCAGGCGTTCCAGTGGGACAGGTCGCTGCGGTACATCTGGAAACCGTCGTGATGCTCCGCCACGGGCACCACGTACCGCGCGCCGGCGGCCTCGAAGAGCGCCGCCCAGGCGTCGGGATCGAACTTCTCGGCCTTGAACATGGGGATGTAGTCCTTGTAGCCGAACTGGGCGTGGGGGCCGTAGGTCTGCACATGGTGTTCAAATTCCCGGGTGCCCTGGATGTACATGTTCCGGGAATACCACTCGTTGGCGAAGGCCGGCACACAATACACACCCCAGTGAAGGAATATGCCGAACTTCAGCCGGTTGAACCACCGGGGCGGCTGGAATTCGGAGAGGGACTCCCAGCTGTCGGAATAGGGGCCCTGGGCGATGACCCGCTCGAGCCTGTCCAAAAACGCGCTCATGACGCACCTCCTGAGTATGATTATTCCTCGTATTATAGAATAGTAGTTTATTAAGCTCCTCTCCAAGAGCTGTGCTACACTGTTGGGGATGCTGTGGATTGGTTTGATATTTCTACCGCGAGATGGTTTCAGAAAGGCTCCAACCACAGCCCCTTGTCGGAATGTTAATCAGTTAGATACCGGGCAGACGGTTGATGTAGAACGAGGTTACATGGGCAAGCGGTACTGTGGGTCCCAGCAACATCAATAATACGTTGGAGGGTTGTCCCATGATCTACGTCGGCATTGATGTTTCCAAAGACAAGCACGACTGCACCATTGTTTCCTCAGAAGGAACAGTCCTGGCGGATGTGTTCACCATTCAGAACAATATGGATGGCTTCAAGCTGCTTATCCAAAGGATCAAATCCGTAGCACCTGATTTGAGCAAAGTAAAAGTAGGACTCGAGGCCACCGGTCATTACAGCTACAACATCCTCGGATTTCTCCTTGACAAAGGTCTGTCCACCTATGTCATTAACCCGCTCCACACCAATCTGTTCCGTAAATCTACCAGTCTTCGCCGGACCAAAACAGACCGTGTCGATGCGCGTACCATTGCAGCTATGATGATGTCCGGTGTAGTCCTTAAGTCCTACACGGCTATATCATACCACAATGAGGAACTAAAGTCATTATCCAGATATAGATTTGACAAGGTCCAAGAGCGTGCCAAGCTAAAGCAATCCGTTTCTCGTCTGGTCAACATCCTCTTCCCGGAATTGGAACGACTCGTTCCTACGCTCCACATGAAGTCCGTCTATGCCCTGCTTGCCGAACTGCCCGGCGCGAAACAGATCGCTTCCTGCCACCTCACACATCTGACGAGTCTGCTCTCAACCGCATCCAAAGGACGCTATGATCGCTCCAAGGCCGTTGCACTTCGGGATGCTGCTCAGCAATCCATTGGCTCTGTCATGCCCGCCAGGTCTCTTGAACTCCAGCATACCATCCGCCTGATCCGTGAACTGGATGCCGAAATCAATGAGATTGAAGCCGCCCTCAAACAGATGATGGACGAAATCGCTTCTCCCATCCTCACCATCCCCGGTATCAGCTATCGCATGGGCGCGATGATCCTCGCTGAGATCGGCGACTTCTCCCGTTTCGCCTCGCCTGACAAGCTGTTGGCCTATGCCGGTCTGTCACCGTCTATCTATCAGTCCGGCAAACTGGACAATGCCTATGCCCACATGGAGAAACGGGGTTCCCGTTACCTTCGTTATGCCCTCTTCAACGCCACAAAGTACGTCTGCATCTGGGACAGTTCCTTTGCCTCTTATCTTGCTAAAAAGCGGAATGAAGGTAAACACTACAACGTCGCTATCTCTCACGCTGCAAAGAAACTGGTTCGCCTGATCTTTGCTTTGCAACGCTCCGGAAAGCCTTACTGCTCGGTGACGTAACCCTGCTATTCTCTTCGGAGCCTGAGCCTTCATATTCGCACAGAGCCGGCGAAGCGTACCCTTGGCAAACCGAAGTATTCAAATGCTATCCTGTCTTGGCGAGGGTGCCTGCGTCTGTTTTGCTATTCCCTCCGTCGCCCTCGCTGCCTTTGCTCCAGCATTTGAATGCTGTTTGTCAAGGGCGGCGGGGTTCCTTTAGAGAAAAATCTTCATTTCTTCCTTTTCCCCCTTGACATTTAATAGTTAGTCTTTCTCCCATTATAAGCCAATCTGGCCATTGGCACAAGACCCAATGATTGTCGGCGTGTTCCTTTAGAACCCGCCGACCCGGAAAACGTTCCGTTTTCCTAATCAAGCAAGACCCAATGATTGTCGGCGTGTTCCTTTAAAACCCGCCGACCCGGAAAACGTTCCGTTTTTCCAATCAGGCACAGACAAGCGCGGCCCCGCGGCCAAAGGCCGCGGGGCCGCGGGATCGTCGACGATGTCAGCAACCCTCACGAGGCGTCAATCAGTCGTTGGCGTCCATGTAGGCGAAGCAGTTCTCGATGTCAGCCATCTTCTCCGCCACCACGTCGTCATAGCCGTAGCTCTTGCAGGTCTCGACCATGGTGTTCCAGTTGGCGTCGAACTCCTCGTCGCTCTCGGAATAGACGCACTTCCAGCTGTACTCCTTCATCACAGGAGCGAACTGGGCGCGCTTCTGCTGGCCTTCCGCGGACAGGTCCGCCTTGCTGTAGGCGATGGCCGCGGGGCTCTGCACGGACACCTGGTCCTTCATGCGGTACAGCTCCACGCCGGAGGTGGCGCCGCCGGCATATTCCTCAGACCAGGCGATGGACAGCGGGGTGGCATAGTGCTCGGCGTAGCAGGGCCAGCCCTTGTAGGAGAAGGAGTAGTCCTTGCCCGGAATCATCTGCTCCAGCTTGATGGTCTCGTGGTTGAACCAGCTCTGGCCGTCCTGATAGGTGCCGCCGCCGTACTCCGCGGGCATCTGGGCGTTGGCCGCATCCTCCATGCACTGCCAGCCGAAGTCTGTCATCTCGGGGATGCCTTCCGCGTTGTAGTCCCAGGTCAGACCCTTCGGGCCGTAGTTCTGGATGAGCATACCCTCTTCGGTGCACAGCCAATCGATCAGCTCCAGCGCACGCTCGGGATACTCGCAGTCGGCGCCGATGGCCCACATGCGGTTGGAGCCGGACTTGGACAGGGTCTGCATGGCAGGCGCGGAATCCTCGATCAGGAAGGTGGTGAAGCCATTCTTGTTGGCGGCCTTCTCGGCGCTGTTGTAGTTGCCGATGATCCAGCCCCACATGCACACCAGGTAGCGGCCCGCGGACAGCTTGGTGTTGTAGGTATCGAAGTTCTGGGAAGAGGATTCGGGATCAAACAGGCCGTCGCGATACAGCTGGTTGTTCACCTTCAGCGCGCGATAGTACAGGCTGCCGTCCTCCAGGGGGTTCACAACGTCGCGGGTGGCGTAGTTCACGCCCCGGAAGTCGTACTCCTGATAGCCGTAATAGGTCATCAGGTCCCAGGTGAACTTCATGACGCAGTCCTCCCAGTCCGGGAAGCCGCCGTAGGCGTACACCTTTTCGCCGTTCTCGGTCTCGGGCACGGCGTCCTGCAGCGCCTTCATGAAGGCGGGCAGGTCCTCCAGGGTCTTCAGCTCGGGCTTGCCGGCCTTCTCCCAGGCGTCAAAGCGCACCTGCAGGGCATAGGTGGGATCGGTCAGTTCGGCCCAGGCGCCGTCCTCCAGCGCCACGGCGTAGGTGAAGCCGTAGGTGCCCTCGTGGCCGGCCGCGGCCGCGAAGTCGGAGACCTTCTGCATGGCGTCCGGCAGGTAGGCGTTGATGTTCTCGTAGGGGGTCAGGTCGAGCTCATCCCAGTCCAGCAGCAGCTCCGCGTCCAGCGCGGTGACGAAGTGCTCGCCCAGGTCGCCCAGGTTGATGATGTCACCCAGCTCGCCCGCGGACACGGCGGACGTCCAGGCGTTGCCGGCCACGTTGGAGGAGACGAAGTTCAGCGTGATGTTGAAGCGATCCTTGATCTCCTTGGCGAACCAGCCGCCCTGCTCGCCGGCGCTGTTGGCCAGCTCGGAGAACACGGTCAGCGTGATCGGCTCGCGATTGGTGTCGTCCTCGGCCAGGGCCGGCACGACCAACACGGTCGCCAGCAGCGCCAGGCAGAGAAGCATGGAAAGCAGTTTCTTCATGGGCAAATCCTCCTTTTTATTCACAACCCGCGTCGCGGGATTGTATCGTGGAAATTGAGAATTGAGAATTGGGAATTGAGAATGATATGTGCCTCCATCCCCAATTTCTGATTCCTAATCTCTAATCCCTGATTTCTGATTCTCGCTCATCCCTTCACGGCGCCGATCATGATGCCCTTGACGAAGTACCTCTGGAAGAAGGGATAGACCAGCAGGATCGGGAAGGTGGCGACCATGGCCACGGTCATGCGCACGGACAGGGCCGTCTGCTTGGTGGCCACGTTGGCCAGGGAGGAGGCGTCCTGGGTGTTGCGCACCAGCGCTGCCAGGGACGAGGCCTCGTTCTGGTACTTGTACAGCAGGAACTGGAGCGTGTAGTACTTGCCGGAGGGCATCAGCATCATGGTGTCGGTGAAGGCGTTCCACTGGCCCACGGCGGAGAAGATGCACAGCGTGGCCAGTATGGGCGTGATCAGTGGCATGATGACCGAGAAGAACACCCGCATGTAGCCCGCGCCGTCCAGCGTGGCGCTCTCCTCCAGCGCGGGGGGCAGCCCCTCGATGAAGGTCTTGACCAGGATCACGTTGTAGGGCGACACCAGGCCGGGAATCACGTACACCCAGAAGTTGTCCAGGAAGCCCAGCATGCGCAGGTTCATGTACCAGGGGATCAGGCCCGCGGAGAAGTACATGGTGATCACGATCAGCCGGTACCACACCTTGCGCAGCCACATCTCCTGCTTGGTGACCAGGTAGCCCAGTATGGCCGAGCCGCCCACCGTCCAGAGCGTGCCCAGCACCGTGCGGGCAATGGAGACGAACAGCGCGTCCACGATTCCGGGGATCTTCAGCACCTCCACGTAGTTCTGGAAGTGGATCTCCCGGGGATAGAGCTGGATCTGCCCCAGGCGCACCAGCTCGTTGCTGGAAATGGTGTTGATGAACAGGTAGTAGAAGGGAAACACGCACGCCAGCGTGATCAGCGCGAAGATCGTGTAATTGATGATGTTGAACGCGATGTCGCCCCGGCTCGGCTCCATGCCCTGGGCATTCAGCTTTGCCTTTTTCTTGTTGGAAATAACCGTCATGTGCCCGCCTCCCCTCTCAAACGATGGACTCGCCGCGCAGCTTCTTCGACACGAAATTCGCGCTGAACAGCAGCGTGACGCTGACGATGGTCTTGAGTATGCCGATGGCCGTGGCGAAGGAATGCAGCGTGGTGCCGCCGGACGCGATGGTGATGTTGTACACATACAGGTCCAGCACCTCGATGCTCTGCTTGTTCATTGGGTTCTGGAACACCAGGTACTGCTCCATGCCGTTGTTCAGGATGTTGGAGATGGAGAGCATCAGCAGCACGAAGAACGTGGGCAGCAGGCTGGGCAGGGTGATGTAGCGCATCTGGTGCCAGCGGTTGGCGCCGTCCACCTTGGCCGCCTCATACAGTTCCACGGGGATGCCGGAGATGGCCGCCAGGTACATGATCGCGCCCCAGCCCAGGCCCTTCCAGGTGCTCCAGGCCCACATCTTCAGCCAGATGTGGCTGGAGGAATTCAGCCACACCACCGGCTCGTCGATGGCCCCGATGCCCAGCATGAACTTGGAGAAGATGCCGGTGTCCATGGCGAACAGGCACATGGCGAAGCTGAACACCAGCGCCCAGGAGATGAAGTTGGGCAGCGTGGTGAAGATCTGCACCGTCTTCTTAAAGCGGCTGTTGGTGATCTCGTTCAGGAACACGGCGAAGATCATCGGCATCCAGGAGGTCAGCAGGTTCAGGCCGCTCATGCCGAAGGTGTTCTTCAGCACGCGCACGATGTTCTCGCGGTTGGCCGCGTTGGTGAACATCTCCGTGAACCACTTCAGGCCCACGAACTCCTGCTGGTTCAGCGGAATGCCAAACTTATAGTTGAAGAAGGCGTAGCTCCAGCCGTACAGCGGCTGGTAGGCGAACAGGAACACCGCCACCAGGAAGGGCAGCATCATCAGGAACAGCTTGTACTTCTTGGGCAGCGTCTCCTCCGGGGCGTTGTTGGCGAAGAAGGCCGCGAACAGCAACAGCGGCAGCGACAGGTACAGGTACACCGTGCCGCCCGCCGTGCCCAGGGTGCCCGGCATGCCGGTCATCAGCATGATCCAGGCCAGCGCTCGGACCACAAAGGCCGACAGGAACAGGGCGATGGCCGCCTTGCGCCGGGCCATCAGCACCGTGACGATGCCCGCCGCCGTCAGGATCAGCACGGCCCAGGTCAGAAGGCCGAAGGTGCGGGTCAGCCGGTTCATGGCGTCCTCCACCTGGCCGGCGTTCATCACGCCCTCCTTCTCCTCGTCGGAGTAGAGCGTCTTGCCCTTGCTGCTGACGGGGTGGGCGATGCGCTCCGGCGCCCTCAGGCCCAGTGCCTCAAGGCCGGTGAGCGTCTCGGTGGCCCCCACCTTGGTCTTGCCCGGGTTGTAGAAGGACAGCCGCGCGCAGGGCAGCAGGGCGCAGGCCAGCGCCAGCACCGCCAGCGCCACCGCCACCACGCGGATCTGGCTGCGCTTGGGATTGGGATTGACAAAGTACGGGGCGTCCGCGGTGTGGATGCACAGCGCGCCGCACACCAGCGACAGCGCCGCCGCCACCGTGGACAGCGCCGCGAAGGGCATCACCGTGCCCAGGCCCAGGTGCAGCGTCTGCCGCGCGGCCCCGGTGTACATGTCCGCGTCGGTGATGCTCAGCGCGTTCAGCAGCGAAGCGTCCAGCGCCACGGTGGCCAGCGCCGCCAGCGCGGTGGGGAACCACTTGTCCACCCGGGGCAGGAAGCTGAGCAGCGCCGCCAGCGCCAGCAGCAGCGCCGCCGCGATCAGCGTGGGATTGGCCGCCAGCGTGGACGAGGACTGGGGGATCTGGAAGATGCCCTTGATGTTGGTCTCATCCCCGGAGAAGGGCGCCAGCGCGCCAAGGTCGCCGGAGAGCACGTTTGCGAAGCGCCCCTCGGCCTTCAATGCGTTCAGCATCTCATCCCGGCCCAGCGCCGCCGCCAGCAGTGAGCGGGAACCGCTGATGGCCGCCGCGTCCTGGGGATCCTCCGTCAGGGTCGCCGGCACGCGCACGCTGTACACCGGCAGCAACATGAGCAGCGCCGCCAGCACCGCCGCCGCGCCCATCAGCCTGCGCCAGGCGCCTTCGCTGAGCACGGAGGGCCGCTGGCCGCTCAGGCTCAGCTTGCTGCGCTCCGCCTTGGTGCCCCGCAGCAGCAGCGCCTCATAGGCGATCAACACCACCGCCGCGCCCACGGGCAGGTAGATCCACGCCTGGGCCGTGAACAGCAGCTGGAACAGCAGCGACGCGGCCAGGTTGTTCACATGGATGGCGAAGGTGGTGGACAGCGCCAGAGCGGCTCCCGCCAGCGCCACGCCCACGCCGCACAGCTTTCGGTTGTCCGACAGGTTCAGTATCGCCGACGACAGCAGCAATAGCGCCGCCAGCACCGCCATCCACCCAGAGAACGAGATCACGTTCAGGGCGGGCACGGCGTCTGTGGGCAGACAGCCCGCGCCGCGCGTCGCCATCTGCCAGGGTGTGACCGCCGTCGGAAACAGCGCCGCGGTCTCCTCCCCCAGCTGGCTGTGCACATACAGCTTCAACCCGGGCAGGAAGAGCGCCGCCACAGCAGCCAGCGCGATCAGCAGTAATCCCCATTTTTTCTTCAAGCCTGACCCCTTCTTTCGTGCTGGTTTTACCATTTATACCCCACATCTGTCGGTTATACGCAAATAATTTGCATTAATATGCTCATTATTTGTTATTCTGTTCACATTTTCGGACGACAAACATGATGAAACCCGTCAAAGAGCCCGCAAGTCCCTCCGCGAGGCGGGCTTTTCTCAACGCAACGCATTCATGCTGCATTTTTAGTTGTCAATAAGAAATAATTCTGCATCAGCACTTGCATATCATTTGCATTTATGGTATAATGATTAGGAAAACTAGAGGTTTTCCGGGTCGGCGGGCAAGCGAGCGCAGTGAGTTGCGCAGCACGCCGACAATCATGGTATGATGATTAGGAAAACCAGAGGTTTTCCGGGTCGGCGGGCAAGGGAGCGCAGCGAGTTGCGCAGCACGCCGACAATTTGTATTGTCCAGTCACCCGGCCCCCATGCGCATCTGCGCAGCCGCCCGTTCCCCGCCGCCGCGGGGACCCCCGACGACAAAGGAGGCGTTGCCAATGCAGAAACCCCTTATCCTCTGTGTGGACGACGAACCCAACATTCTCGACCTGCTCACCTTCAACCTGGAGATGTCCGGCTATGAGACCATCTCCTCACACTACGGCAGGGACGCCATCTCCCTGGCCGCCGACGCGGTGCCGGCCCTCATCATACTGGACCTGGGCCTGCCGGACGCCAGCGGGCTGGACGTGCTGAAGGCCCTGAGGGCCTCCCCCGTCACCATCGACATCCCGGTCATCGTGCTCACGGCCTCCGATTCGGAGGTGGACACCGTGCTCGCCTTCGAGCTCGGCGCGGACGACTACGTCAAGAAGCCCTTCGGCGTTCGGGAGCTGCTCGCCCGGGTGAAGGCCGTGCTGCGCCGCTCCGGCGACGTCTCCGCCAGCGACATCATCCGCGTCGGCCCCCTCACCATCGACAGCGGCAACTACGAGGTGTTCCGCAAGGACAGCAAGCTCTCCCTGACGCTGAAGGAGTACGAGCTGCTGAAGCTGCTGGCCTCCACGCCCGGCAAGGTGCTGACCCGGGACTTCCTTCTGGACCGAATCTGGGGCTATGAATTCTACGGCGAGACCCGCACCGTGGACGTCCACATCCGCCACATTCGCGCCAAGCTGGGCGACGACGCCAACATGATCGAGACCGTGCGCGGCGTGGGCTACAAGATGAAGGCCACCGCCTGAGGACCCCGGCAGGACCGTAAAGCTTCAAATCCTTCAATATTCCGTGGAAAACAAAAACAGAGCGAACCATTCCGGTCGCTCTGTTTTTGGTTCTGTTTAAGTACCCACTGATCAAATCGAGTTAAGGAGGTAGATTGAGAGAGAAAGCGAGC
>JAUMVG010000094.1 GCA_030530315.1 Clostridia bacterium
TTCTTGCTCTACCTGTTCCTTGGCTACAATCCCACAACTTTCCGTGAAGAACCTAAAAGAGGAGACCGCACAGTTCAGACAATATAGATTGCGCGCCAAACCCATTTCTTTCCCGCGGAAGGCGCGGCTCAGTCGTTCGTCAGGTTCTGCACCCACTTGTACTTGCGGAAGCGCAGCATGACCCAGGGGATCTTCCCCACCTCGTCCAGGCAGGTGCAGGCGTACACCAGCAGCACCGGCCAGTGGAACACGAACGCGCCCAGCAGGGCCAGCGGTATGGCGATGCCCCACATGCACACCGCCAGGCTGTACATGTCGAACACGGTGTCGCCGCCGCCATCCAGCACGCCGTTGATGGTGATCGTGTTCACGCAACGGCCGATCATGTACACGGCCATGATGCACATCATGCCGGTCAGATAGCCCCGGGCGGCCTCCGTCAGGATGACCATGCGCACGACCAGGGGCGTGATCGCCAGCACCAGGGCGGTGGAGGCGAGCCCGATCCCGTAGGACAGCTTCATCAACTTGATGCCGCAGCCCTTGCCCTCGGCCAGCCTGCCCGCGCCGAGCTCATTGCCCACCATGATGCCCGCCGCGCTGCCGATGCCGTTGCAGGCACAGCAGACCAGGTCGCGGACCACGGCGGCCACGGAGTTGGCCGCGGCGGCATCGACCCCCATGTGGCCCATGATGGCGGTATAGGAGGTGAAGCCCACGCCCCACAGCAGCGAGCCGCCCAGCAGCGGCAGGCACTGCCTGCCGAAGTCCCGGGTGAGCTGGCGGCTGCCGGTGAACAGCCTGCCGAGCGCCGGGCGGACGTAGCCCTCCCGGGAGGAGACGATCAGGCAGAGCGCCAGCTCGATCAGACGGGAGATCGTCGTCGCCAGCGCCGCGCCCTGGGCCTGCATGGCCGGCATACCCAGCAGGCCGAAGATGAACACCGCGTTGAACAGTATGTTCGACACCACGGCGCAGGAGCTGATCCAGGCGGTGGGGTGCACGTGGTCGGTCACCTTCATCGTCGCCAGGTAGCACTGGGAGACGCCGGTGATCAGGTAGGACCAGCCCGCGATGCGCAGGTAGGCGCTGCCGATCTCGATCAGGGTCGGATCGTGGGCAAAGGCGCACATCAGCAGGCCGGGGATCAGCTCGCAGGCCGCGCAGAACAGCAGGGAGAGCAGCCCCGCACAGCGCAGCATCAGGTGGAACAGCTTCCGGATCGTCTCCCGGTCCCGCTTGCCCCAGTACTGGGCGCCGAGGATCGAGCCCGCCCCGGTGATCGCCATCAGGAACATGTTCTGCACGAACTGGATCTGGGTGGCCAGCGACACGGCGGTCATCTGCTCCTGGGCCACACGGCCCAGCATCAGCGCGTCGCAGGCCGCCACCAGGGCGAGCATCAGGCTCTGGAACGCGATGGGGGTGGCGATTTGGGTCAGCCGCCGGTAGAACAGCCTGCTGTCCACGGCCTTCGGCTCGATCTGAGACATGGTGCATCGACTCCTTTTGCGCGCCGGTTCCCGCTTCGCTCCATGGCCGGGACCCATTCGTCGCTCCGCTCGTATGAATGCCTACATCATACCACATTCCCCCGCCGATTTCCACCCCTGCTTTCGGCGCGTTCCGGCCTGCGTTTTGGTTGATAACCCGTATCGCCTGTGCTACAATAGACGCGGAAACGCGCAATCCCGACAAGCCCGCCGGTTTCCCGCCGCGTTCCGATGAATGCCGCCTCCGGGAGGGATGAACGATGCTGAAGAGATGGCTGCGCCTGCTGGCTGTGGCGCTGGCCCTGCCGCTGGCCTGCGCGGCGACGCCCGCCGTGCGGGCCGAGGATGCCCGCAGTGTCCTGACGCTGATGGTGTACGTCACCGGCAGCGACCTGGAGAGCGCCGCCGGGGCGGCCACCGCCGACATCGCGGAGATGGCGCGCTCCGGCGTGGATACCGACGCCGTGAGCGTGGTGCTCTGCACCGGCGGTTCGAAGCGCTGGCAGGCCGCCTTTCCCAGCGACGAGGTGTGCTACTACCGCCTGGACGGCCGCAGGCCCGCCCAGCTGGAGCGCGTCGGCGCGGCCAGCATGGGCGCGCCGGATACCCTCTGCCGCTTCCTGAACTACGCCTGCGGGCAGTTTCCCGCACAGCAGTACGCGCTGATCCTGTGGGATCACGGCGGAGGGCCGATGGAGGGCGTCTGCTTCGACGAGCTCAACGACCGGGACAGTCTGAGCCTCTCCGAGCTGGACCAGGCCCTCGCCCGCAGTCCCTTCGGCGCGGGTGAAACGCTGGAGTGGATCGGCTTCGACGCCTGCCTGATGTCGGCGGTGGAGACCGCCCATACCTGCGCTCCCTACGCCCGCTACATGATCGCCTCCCAGGAGACCGAGCCCGGCGAGGGCTGGGACTACAGCTTCCTGGGGGACCTGCTGCCGGGCATGAACGGCGCGGACGCGGGGCGGGCGATCATCGACCGCTTCGTCGCCCAGGGGACCCCGGAGAGCCTGCAGACCCTCAGCTGCGTCGACCTCTCCGGGCTGGAGGCCGTGGAGTCCGCCATGGACGCGCTGTTCGCGGACCTGGACGACCGCCTGAACGCGGACAGCTTCTCCGAGATCTCCAACGACCGTCAGTCCACCAAGGGCTTTGGCCGCGCGGCCACCGGCTCCGACTACGACCTGGTGGACCTGTACCACCTGGCGGAACGCTGCCGCGATGAGTCGCCCGCCGCCTCGGACGCGCTGCAATCGGCGCTGGAGGCGGCGGTGGTCCATTGCGACGGCAACCAGCCGGATAGCCACGGCCTTTCGATCTACTACCCCTATTACAACAAGAAGTACTATGCCGAAAAGTGGGGCAGCAGCGCGGCCTCCGGGGAGATCGCCCCGGCCTACGGGCGCTTCCTGTCCGACTACGCCGGCTTCTGGCTGGGCGAACAGCTGGCCCGGTGGGACGGCCTGCAGGCGGATGCCGCGACCCAGGCGGACGCCTGCGAGGTGAGCCTGACCCTGACCGAGGAGCAGCTGGCCCACTTCGCCTACGCCCAGCTGCTGATCATCAGCGAGAGCGCCTACACCGAGAACTTCTACAAGCTGGACGTGATCGACGGCATCCGGCCGGAGGCGGACGGCACGCTGCGCGCCGTCTACGACTATTCCTCCCTCTACGCCGTGGACGCGGACGGCGAGCCGCTGACGGACGCGATCCCCTATCGCATCGTCGAGGACACCTACATGCTCCGCGCCAACTTCATGAACCGCAGCTACGACGACTACTCCGCGGAGTGGATGGGCTATGACGGCCGTGAGTTCCACGCCAACGAGGACGCGCAGATCGACGTCCGCAAGGTCTACCTGCGCTGCCGGGAAAACGACGCCGGAGACGGCCTGGACGTGCTGGGCGTGATCGACCTGACCCAGGAGATCGGCGACGGCATCCAGGGCATCTTCTACGAGGGCTCCGAGCTCATCATGGGCAAGCAGGTGCTGACCATGGACGCCGGGGACTGGCCCTACGTGGAGTTCGTGCGCTTCCCCGTGCGGCGGGAGTTCGGCCCGGAGGGCGAGACGCTGCCCTTCGACACCTGGACCAACAGCGAGGGTCTCTGGGAATCCTACGACGTGGACAACACCGAGCCCTGGTCGCTGCGGTTCCTGAACCGCCAGTACTCCGGCTTCAACCTGTATGCCCAGTACGTGGTCTGGGATACCCAGGGGAACGCCTTTGCCAGCGACCTGCTGCCCATCGACAATCCGAACCTGTCCAGCAGCTACCCGGTGGACGTGCCCGTGGCGGAGGGCCCGCGCTTCAGCCTCTCCCTGAACCGGCTGGAGGTGCTGGACGCCGCCTCCGACAGCGGCCTGCGCCTGCGCTTTTTCTTCGACGCGAGGCCCAACGAGGGCGAGACGCCCTTCTTCTTCATCGAGCTGAGCGACATCTCCCTGGACGGGCAGGTGCTGCCGCTGACCACCGGCGAATCCATCTTTCACGAAGGTCGCCAGGAGGTGCTCTTCGACCTGCCGCCGGAGCTGTTCGGCGACCTGGCCGACGGCGAGGTGAACCGGCTGACCGCCCGCGTCACGGTGACGGACTACTGCGGCGAAGCAGAGGCGGAATCGGAGGAATACGAGGGCGCGCTGAGCATCGAAGGCAGCTTTGACCTCTCCGCGATCCACACCCAGTCCGCGCAGCGCACGCTCTGGGCCGAATCCGAGTCCGACGGCGTCGCCTGGCGGCTCTACGACCTGGCCGAGGACGCGGACGGCAGGCTCACCTTCCACCTTGGCGCGGAGAACCGCACCGACGAAGACGTGCTCCTGGAGTGGGACGACATGCTGATGGGCGGCGTCACGGTCAACGGCCTCAAGTGGGAGGGCGTCGACTTCTCCGCCGAGCCGGTCACGCTGGCCCCGGGCAGCAGCGCCATCGTGCCCGTCAGCTTCTACCGCAGCTCCGCCCCGGAGGACGGGCTGTTCAACTGGACCAACACCCGCCAGGTGGACTGGCCCGCCTATTGGGGCCAGGAAGCCATCGAAACGCTCCGGTTCAGCGCCGGAACGCTGGAACCGGCCTTTGTGCTGACAGAGCCCTTCCCCCTCGCGCCATCGGACAGCCCGGCCCCGACCCGATTCCCACTTCTGGATTCACAGGCCGTTCGGGTGGAGCTGACCGGCTTTGAGTGGGTGGAGGACGCGTTCCACGCCATCATAGACGTGTATAACCCGTCGGAGGACTCCGTCTACCTCGAACTCCTCTCGGCCAGTGTGGACGGCGAGGAGCCCTATTGGAGCTGGGACGCCGCCTATGATCTGCTCGGCTTCGGCGCCTGGACGGAATATATGCTCGAGCCCGGGGAATGCTTCCACACGCTGCTGGGCCTGTCCGTGGAGCCGGACATCCCGATCAGCGAGCTCGAATTCACCTTCGCCTTCGACCCCGGCGACGGTTCCAAGGCGCGCTTCACCTCCCGGGTGACGCTCCCCGAACCGGCGACGCCCCTGGCGCTGTCCGACACGGCCTATCCCATGGAGCGGCTCGGCGTGACCAACGGCGCGGCCTGACGCAGTCTCCCGGGCCCCGGGCAGCCGCCTGCGGGACACCCTCAGGATTGCCCGGGAGGCTGCGAAGGCCTTCACCCGCCGGGGACCCGCTCCCGAAAACGTCCCTGCCTCGGCAGCCTGGCGTAAATCTACAAAGCGCAGCAGACGAAGAGGGCGCTCTCCCTCCTCCAAACAGTGAAACCGGGGCGACCGCAAGGGTCGCCCCGGTTTTGTGTTGGTTTTTCTGTCCTACGCGGCTTTACGCAGCGGGAGCCAGCGACGCGGCCAGCTCTGCGGCATAGGCAGCCGCCTGCTCGCCCGCGATGCGGCCGAACACCACGAAGTCAGCCACGGCGTTGCCGCCCAGGCGGTTGCCGCCGTGCACGCCGCCGGTGACCTCGCCCGCCGCGAACAGGCCGGGGATGATCTCGCCGTCAGTGTTGATGACGTGGGTCTCGGGATCAATCTTCAGACCGCCCATCGTGTGATGGATGCCCGCAGTGACCTTCACGGCGTAGAAGGGCGCGGTATCCAGCGGCTGGGCGAAGGAGGTGCGGCCAAAGTCGGGGTCGCTCTTTTCGGCTACGTAGCCGTTCCAGGTCTCCATGGTGGCGGCGAAGGTATCGGCGGGGATCGCCAGCGCCTCGGCCAGCGCCTCATAGGTGTCGCCGGAGAGCATGAAGCCCTTCTTGATGTAGCCCTGGATGACGGAGGAGGCGTCCACCATCTTCTGGTCGACCACCAGCCAGCTGAAGGAATCGGGCTGGGCGATCTCGGCGGCGGAAACCACGTCGCGGGTGCCCACCTCGTCGATGAAGCGCTCGCCGTTGGCGTTCACCAGGATCGCGCCGTCGCCGCGCAGGCCCTCGGTGATCAGGGACGCGGTGTCATACTGCACGGTGGGATGGATTTGGATCTGCTCCATGTCGACGGTGGCCGCGCCCAGCTCCTCGGCCATGGCGATGCCCTGGCCCTGGATGCCCGCGGCGTTGGTGGTCATGAAGCCCGCAAGCTCCGGCTTGTACTGCACGACCATCTCCAGGTTCGCGCCGAAGCCGCCGGTGGCCAGGATGACCGCGCCAGCGCTGACGGTGACGGTGTTGCCGGTCTTGCCCTCGGCCTCAACGCCGACGGCCGCGCCGGTCTCGTCGGTCAGGATCTTCGTGGCGGTGGTGTCGGTGAGCAGCAGCAGGTTTTCCCTGGCTTCGCAGGCCTGCTCCAGCAGCGGCACGGTGTACGCGCCCACGGAGACGACCTTGCCGTTCTCGTCCAGGGGGCGATGGATGCGCTTGACGGACGCGCCGCCGAAGGAGGCCACGTCGGTCAGGTCGATGCCCTGGGTGCGCAGCCAGTCGATGGCGTCGGCGGTATTGCCCACCAGGGTGTTCACCAGCTCGGGATCATTCAGGCCCTTGCCGCCGATGAGGGTATCCAGCGCGAACAGCTCCACGGAGTCGAAGTAGCCCTCGGGATTGGCCTGATAGGCGTCCCACTGCTCCTGCACGGTGGCGGCCAGCGCGGTGATGGTCTCGTTGTCGGCCCACTTCTCAGCTGCGGTGGCCAGGGTCTTCTCCACGCCGGCTTCCTCGCCGAACGCGTTCTCGTCCTGGTCAGCGGTCTTGGCGGCGTTCATGCCGCCGGTGGACTTGACGGAGTTGCCGCCCACGGCGGGCTGGCTCTCCAGCACGATGACGTGCGCGCCAGCGTCCGCGGCGGAGATGGCGGCGGTCATGCCCGCGCCGCCCGCGCCGATGATGACCACGTCGGCCTCATAGGCCTCGTCGTCGGCTTCCTCGACCACGACTTCGCGCATGTAGTCGTCGGGGTTCACGCCCGCGTCCTCCAGCGCGGCCCGGGCCGCGTCGATGAAGCCGGGGCGGGTGGTGCCGGCGAAGGTGGCGCCGGAGTAGGTGTCCACGATGCCATTGGCGTTGACAAACGCCTGGGGCCACTCGTCGATGATGTTGCCGCCGATGCCGGGGGTCTCGTCGGGACCTTCGGCCTTCACATCGGTGATCACGCCGTCCTCAAGCGTGATCGTCACGGTGATCATGCCGCCGTAGCCCTGGGCGGTACCGGTACCCGTGACGGTCTCGGCCAGCGCGGCGGGAGCCAGCGCCAGCAGCATCGCCAGGGCGATGCACAGTGACAGGATACGTCTCTTCATCGGTTTCTCCTCCTTATTGCCCGGCGCACAGTTCCCGCGCCGGGTCTATGTTGAGATTATAGCATAATTTCCTGCAAATCACAATGGAAACAGCGCGTATTTCTGCACATGCATGCCTCGATTTTCGTTTCGTATCAGTCAGAATTCCGTCAGCATCAGTTCGCCATCCCGCCCGCTGATGCCGATGGCAAACTGCCGCACTTCGCCCGCTGCATCGGTCAGGCGAATGCCATAGCCCGGCACATCGCCGTAGAAGGCGATCTTCACCACCAGGTGCTCGTCGGCGCGCAGCGCGTCCTGCTCGCAGAGCACGTCGGTGTCAAAGGCGACGTTGCCGTCCTCATCGAAGTCCGTCAGCTCGAGGGCCAGCAGCGCGACATCGGAGACGGACTCATCGGCCATGATCGTCACATAATCCCCGTCCTGGTCCACGACGAGGACGTCGGTCGTCGCCTCTGCCCAGTCCACCCGCAGCGGCAGCGCGCTCTCGAAGGCGATGGAGCGAACCACGTCGCCAAAGCGCGCGAGCCACGCTTCCCCGCCAGCGGACGGGCAGGTGCCGACCACCGCCACGCCCCTGTCACCATCCTCCACCGCATAGAACACCTGGAGGATGCTCCTGTCGTAGTCGGCGGGCTTTGGGAAGCTGCGCATCCGGGCCCCGTACTCCGTCTCATCCGTCTCGTACGCCGCATCCGCCGGGGCGTTGACCTCCATAAACCGATCGAGGGACACGCCAAGGCTCTCCCCGGTCATGATCTCCAGGTACACCGGCACATCACCCTCCGCGGGGTAGAGCGTCAGCCCCTGCCCGTCCTCGGAGCTGTCGGCATCCACGGAAAACACGCCGGCGTCATACGCGAAGGAAAAGCCCAGCGGGCTGTCAAAGCGCGCCTCGCCCTCCGGCTCCGGGTCGGCCCAGGGGATGAGGTATCGGGAGAGGATATACCCGTACTGGCCGTCATAGTTACAATAGATGAAGTCGCCCCAGATGGAATCCCACTCCGCGTCGGTCACGATGGCGTACAGGGGCACCTTGGCCAGCCTGCCGCAGCCCGTACCGGGACCATCCCGCAGCGACACCCACTCCTCGCAGTTGTCCACCATCATTGTGCCGTACCGGACGCGCTCCGCGAGGGCCGGAGCCGCGATCCCGAGCGCCAGGACGGCGACGAGCGCCAGCCCCGCAACTATCTTCAGCTTTTTCATGTCAAGCTCCTCTCCCTGGACATGAATTCAAATGTGTCCGTCTCTTCAAAGCCATGCGTCGTTTTTCAAAGAAGGTGCCTGCGAAGCGGGGGCTGTTCCCGTCGGCTTGCCGGAACGGCCAATAATGTTTCCAGCTTTATTCCGGGAGGAAGTCCGTCACCTGGCGCTCGCCGAATTTTTCGCACCACACATTATTGAACCCCGCCATGGACACGTCCGTGGAGGGATGGGCGATCAGCATGTCGAAGGTCTCGGGGGTGATGGTGACCGCGTGGCAACCGACGATGGCCAGCTTATCCACCTGCTCGACGGTGCGGAAGCTTGCGCCCAGCACCTTACAGATATAGCCCGAGCGGTCGAAGGCCCGGACGATCTCGTCCACGCAGTGCACGCCATCCGCGCCGATGTTGTCGATGTGGCTGATATATGGGGCGGTGTAGTCCGCGCCGGCCTTGGCGGCCATCAGTGCCTGCATCGTGGAGTGCACGACGGTCACGCACACCGGGATGCCCAGCGCCTTGCAGCGCTTGCAGGCGCGGTAGCCCTCGCGGATGGCCGGGAGCTTCACCACCAGGTGTTCACCGAAGTAATCCCTCAGCTTTACGGCCTGGGCGACCATCTCTTCCGCCTTCGAGGTCGTTACCTGCACGAACAGCTTCTGGCCGGTTTCCATGATATACGCTCTATACTCGGCGAAGAGTTCCGGAAGCGGCTTTACCGCCTTGGTCAGTATATTGGGGTTGGTCGTAAAGCCGTCGATCGGAAAGCAATCGTTCACAGCCCGGACCGTCTCGATATCGGCGATGTCCACATAGTATTCCATTTGTTCTTCTCCTCTTTTCTCTTTACGGTTTTATTGTAGCAGAACCCGGGCGTCCGCGCAACCGGAAACCGCGCTGAATCTGCGTTTCAACCCGATCCGGCGCCGGTACAGGCACCCTGCAACTATCAAACACACAAAAAAGAGAGACACTCAAGTGAATGTCTCTCAATGGGATCCGGCGACGACCTACCCTACCGGGCCGTTTCCAGCC